>CP124756.1:300000-600000 GCA_029972225.1 Candidatus Thiothrix putei | reverse complement strand
ATCTTGGTATCAGTTAGTGCTGCCAAGGTTGCCCACCAAAACTCATACGCATGTTCAAACTGATCAGCCTTCACATCCAACCCAAAAATCTTCGGCAACTGCGAGGTAGCAATGATTAACGCCCCGGCATTGGTAAACCCAACCACCACCGGATGTGACAAAAAGTCAACCAACACCCCCAGACGCAATAAGCCCAGCGACATTTGGAAAATACCGATCATCAACGCCAACATCGCCGAGTAAGCAATCATGGTTTCCGGCCCCATTGCCGCATACGGCTGCATTGCCGCCGCTGACATCAATGAAACTACCGCGACCGGCCCCGTACCTAACTGCCGAGAAGAACCAAAAATCGCCGCCACCATGACCGGCAAAAAGGAAGCATACAAACCAATATAAGGCGGTAAGCCTGCTAATTGCGCATACGCCATTGACTGCGGAATCAACACTAACGCCACGGTCAAACCCGCCATCGCATCAGCTTTCAACACTGTCGGATTCTTCAATTCACCAATCCAGCCCATATAAGGCGTGAAACGCTCTTTCCAGTCACTTAGCAGTGACACTAGCCAGCTACCCATGTTGATGCTTACCTCCCACCTAATTCCTGTGCATTACCTAAAAAGAAACCAGCGACACTGCCGCTGGTTCATTAGAATATAAGATTGTACTTTTATTGCTACAAATCCCATAGCGAAGGGATTCAATACTAAAGAGCCATTACGCTAGAATTTCTCAATACTACTCAACCGTCACCGACTTCGCCAAATTGCGCGGCTTGTCCACATCCGTGCCTTTCAACACCGCCACGTGGTAAGAGAGCAATTGCAACGGAATCGTGTACACAATCGGCGCAAGCATTTCAGGGACGTGTGGCATTTCCAGCACATGCAAATTATCCGCCGCGACAATATGCGCCTCGCGGTCGGCAAACACATACAACTCACCACCGCGCGAACGCACTTCTTCCAAATTGGACTTTAGTTTCTCCAACAAAGCCGTATTGGGTGCTACCGTGACAATCGGCATCTCGCTATCGACCAACGCAAGTGGGCCATGCTTGAGTTCACCGGCAGGATAGGCTTCGGCGTGGATATAGGAAATTTCCTTGAGCTTGAGCGCCCCTTCCATCGCAATCGGGTAGAGTTCGCCACGCCCCAAAAACAGCGCGTGGTTTTTCTCGATGAAACGTTCTGCCAGTGTTTCGATTTTCGGGTTCAGGTCTAACGCTTGCTCGATCAGCGCAGGCAATTTGCGTAAATCTGCCACCATCTGCGCGACCTTGGCTTTATCCGCACCCTTGGCTTGCATCAGCAATACCATCAGCAATTGCAACGCCACCAACTGTGTCGTAAACGCTTTGGTGGATGCCACGCCAATTTCCGGGCCTGCCATTGTCATCAGCGACATATCGGATTCGCGGGTTAAGGAGCTTTCCGCCACGTTGCAAATGGTCAGCGTTGCCAATGCACCGTGGTTTTCCTTGATCTTTTCCAATGCCGCCAAGGTATCAGCGGTTTCGCCCGATTGGGAAATCGTCACGAACAGCATGTTCTTGCGCGGCGGCTGACGGCGGTAACGGTATTCGCTGGCAACTTCCACGTTGCATGGAATATCCGTATTCGCCTCAATCCAATAACGCCCCACCAAACCCGCGTGGTAGCTCGTGCCACACGCCAGAATTTGAATCTCCTCCACTTGCGCCAAGCGTTCCAACGCATCCGGCACACCCAGCAAGGCAGGCAAGACATGATCGCCCGCCAACCGGTTTTCCAATGTCCCCGTCACCGACTGCGGCTGCTCGAAGATTTCCTTCAGCATGAAATGGCGATAGTCGCCCAATTCTGCCGAACACATCGACGCATTCGACTCACGTACCGGACGCTCCACGCGCTCGCCATTCAGGTCAAAAATGTCGATCTTTTTGCGGGTAATCCGCGCCACATCGCCATTTTCCAGATAGATAAAGCGGCTGGTCACGGGTAACAGTGCTTGAATGTCTGAACCAATGAAGTTTTCACCAATCCCCAAACCCAGCACCAGCGGGCTGCCTTGGCGTGCCACGATCAGCGTATCCGGCTCATCCGGCGAAATTACCGCCATTGCATACGCACCGTGCAATTCACACCGCGCTGCCATCACCGCATCCAACATGCTCACACCCTGACGGCGGAAGATGTCGATCAAATGCGCAATGACCTCGGTATCGGTATCCGAATCAAAACGGTAGCCGTCATCTTGCAAACGTTTACGCAATTCAACGTGGTTTTCGATAATGCCGTTATGCACCAAACCGACCCATTCGCCGCTGAAATGCGGGTGCGCATTGCGTTCGGCTGGCACGCCGTGCGTTGCCCAACGGGTGTGCGCAATGCCCAGCTTGCCGTCAATCGGCTCACCTTCAAGACGCTCCATCAGCGCGGCAACTTTACCCACGGCACGGCTGCGCACCAAATCCCCCATGTCACGAATGACCGCGACCCCAGCCGAGTCATAACCACGGTATTCCAGACGGCGTAAGCCTTCCAATAAAATTTCCACCACCGGACGTTGCGCAACTGCGCCGACAATACCACACATTATTTTTTCTCCTTCACTGGACGCTGCCAGCCTTTCAAGGTCATTTGTTTGGCGCGGGACAAGGTGAGTTCACCTGCCGGAGCATCTTTAGTAATGGTTGAACCTGCGCCAATCGTGGCACCGTCGCCAACGCTGACCGGCGCAACCAATTGCGTGCAAGAACCGACGAATACGCCATCCCCGATGACGGTTTTGTGTTTGTTTGCACCGTCGTAGTTGCAGGTAATCGTGCCCGCACCAATATTTACGTTGTCGCCCATCTCAGTATCGCCGATGTAGCTCAGGTGATTCACCTTGCTACCCTTGCCGATGATGGCTTTTTTGGTTTCGACGAAATTGCCAATCTTAGCTTTTGCAGCAAGAACTGTGCCGGGGCGCAGGCGGGCAAACGGCCCAATGTCGCAATTTTCCGCAATGACGGCTGATTCGATCACCGAGTGCGCCTTAATATGCGTATTGTCGCCAATTTCAGCATCCTGAATCACGCAACCCGCTTCCACCGTGACGTTATTGCCAAACTTGACCTTACCGATGAGCACCACATTCACATCAAGGAATACATCCTGCCCGGTTTCAACCGTGCCGCGAATATCCAAACGCGCAGGATCAGCCACGGTCACACCGTCCAGCATCAGCTTTTCGACCTGACGTTGCTGGCAAGCACGTTCCAAACGTGCCAATTGCACACGGTTATTTGCACCTTCCACTTCAACCGGATCAGGGCACAGCACCGTATTCACACTGCCACCTTCCGCCACCGCCAAACCGACGCAATCGGTCAGGTAATATTCACCTTGGGCATTTTGCGGGGTCAATTGTTGCAACCAACGCTTCAAATCACTGCCACGCGCCGCAATAAAGCCGGTATTCACCTCACAAATCTGGCGTTGTGCCTCATCAGCATCCTTTTCTTCCACAATCGCCAGCACCTGCCCCGCTGCATCGCGCACGATACGCCCATAGCCCTTAGGGTCTGCCAATTCGGTAGTCAGCACACACAAGGCATGGTTTGACAAACCCTGTGCCAAACGTTGCAAGGTTGCCGAACGGATCAAGGGCACATCCCCGTAAGCAATCAACACCACGTCATCATTGTCAACCAGATGAATGGCTTGGCTAACCGCGTGCCCAGTGCCTTTTTGTTGCGACTGCAATGCCCAATTCAGGTTTTCACCTTGAATGCGTTCACGCACCAATTCACCGCCATGCCCGTACACAATCGCCATGTGACAAGCCACTTCGCAATGTTGCAGCACAGAACAAGCATCCACCACGTGTTGCAGCATGGGTTTGCCTGCAATCGGGTGGAGAACTTTTGGCAAAGCGGAACGCATCCGAGTGCCTTGACCCGCTGCGAGGATAATCGGAAAAATATTCATGGGGGATATGCCCGTCAGTAAAATAAAATGATTGTCTTAAATAATAGTCATATTATGCAGCCTGATTACGTGATGCTCATCACATCCAGCTCATCAAAGTTTTTTACGCAAGGGTGCTGCAAGGTAGCCGTTGGCTGATTTTCGCGAACCAGACAGCACGTTTTTAAACCCACTTGCGCGGCAGCATCCAATTCTTCCGCAATATCCGACAGGAACAGGATCTCACTTGCCGACAAATCAAGCGCTTCCACAATCGTCTGATACGATTTAGCCTCGCGCTTATGCCCAACCGCCGTATCGAAATAGCCACTGAACAGCGGGGTTAAATCACCGGCATCAGAATAACCGAACAACAGCTTCTGCGCATACACCGAACCCGACGAATAGACATACAATTTCAGACCAAGCTCATGCCAGTGCAATAAATGGCGCACTGCATCTTCATACACATGCCCGGTGAAATCGCCATTACGGTAGCCTTCCTCCCACATCAAGCCTTGAATCGCCTTCAATGGGGTAATTTTTTTGTCTTCCGCAATCCATTGACGCAATTGCGCAATCGCTTCCGCCAATGACAACACCGCATTGCCGGTTTCCAGCCGCACATCATCTATCAGCTTTGCCACCGTGGGATCTTGGCGATGCGCCACCACGAACGCCTGCATCTGTTGATCTGCATAGGGAAATAGCACGTCTTTCACGAATGACAGGCTAGTGGTCGTGCCTTCAATATCCGTGAGTATCGCCTTAATCATGCTCAATTCTCCAAACGCGGGAAACGCTCCGCAATATCATTACCCGTGAAATTCGCCACCCAACCTTCAGGATTGGTAAACAAGCGAATGGCCTTGAAACGCGGATTCGCCCCCATATCAAACCAATGCGTTGCACCCGCTGGCACGCTGATCAAATCGCCTTTTTCGCACAACACCGTGTATACCTTGTCGCCCAGATGCAGGTAAAACAAACCCTGCCCGTCCACAAAAAAGCGTACTTCGTATTCGGTGTGCGTGTGTTCATTCAAAAACTTCTGGCGAAACAGCGCCTTATCGGGGTGATCAGGCGTTAAACTGACCACATCCACGCTCTGGAAACCGTTTTCAGCCATCAAACGGTCAATATCCGCACGATACGCGGCAATCACTTCGTCTTGCGTTGCCGCATCCGACAAGGGTGCATTGGCTTCCCAACGTTCAAAACGCACGCCTTGCACCTGCAATAAGGTACTGATCGTGGCGTAATCGGTATACGTTTCAGCCTGTTGCGGGTTGTTATCCGCATAAATTTTCAGTTCACTCATGGTTCTACCTGTCTAATAGCATTTGCCGATAAACACATTCAAACAAAAATTCTAACGCCTCAATGTGACGCTGCGTATCCGCCACCGTCGCACCCCACGTATACACGCCATGCCCACGAATTAAATAGCCGACCGTGTGCGGGTTTGCATCCAAATAAGCAGCCACGTCCGCTGCCAACGCGGGAATATCCTGACTATTCGGGAATACCGGAATCACCACCTGACTCTCATGCGTATCAACACCGGGAAAGGCTTTTTGCACCTCATAGCCATCGAATACCACTTGAGCCAAGCGCATCGACAGCACCGTTGCATTAACTGAATGCGTATGTAACACACACCCGGCCCTAGGGTCACGCCGGTACATCACGGTATGCAAGCCCGTTTCCGCCGAGGGGCGCTTACCTGCATCCAACGCATTACCCTGCAAATCGGCTCGCAAAAACCCATTATCATCCAGCCTGCCTTTATGCTGCCCCGAACTGGTAATGAGGATTTCTGCATCGCCTAACCGGGCAGAAAAATTACTGCTAGTAGCCGGAACCCAGCCACGCGAATGAAAAAATTGCCCCGCCGCAATCAGCTCGGTACGCAGGCGCGATAACGTCTCAGACATAGGATTCCTCATGGCACAAAGCGTAGCATTTTCGCAGCATTACACCCGTTTGTCAGACGATTTACAAAAAGTTCCACAAAACGTCAAAAAACGCTTTACATTAGGAAATTCTAATATTAGAATTATCTCATACTGAACTTACACATAAATCACTTTGCTAGGAAACTTAAACATGAAATTACAAGCTATCGCTTTCGCTGCCCTGATCGCTATCTCTGGCGCTGCTTCTGCTGAATTCTTCGACGGCTTCGACAACGGTTCTGGCGTTGCTAACACTGCTGGTCAAGGCACTGGTTCTACTGCTGCTGATGGCACTGGCTACGGCAAAGGCAATGGCGACGCAAACGGCTGGGGTCGTGGTAAAGGCGACGCTGACGGTGAAGTTGATTTCGCTATCACTTTCAAAGGCAAAGGCCGCACTAACATGGATACCGACATGGCTGCCAACGGCAAAGGCAACGGTGACTGGTACGGCGCTGGTAACGGCTATGGCTACGGTGATGGCAACGGCAATGCGACTGGCAATGCACAAACTGCCAAAGCTGGTAGCACTCCAATGATGGCTCCTGCTATGCCAATGGCTGCACCACAAGCACCAGTTGCTGCACCTGCTGCTGCAAAGTAATTCTCAAGGTGGGAATCACGTATCCCACTGACGATCCTAGCAAGGGCATCATTCTTCGGGATGGTGTCCTTGCTTTCGTTACGGCATAAAAAAAGCCCGGTTGAATTCAGCCGGGCTTTTTGCATTTTAGGCCATCGACAGGCTTAATCCCATTTCAACGCTCCACCGGTTTGGTATTCCGTCACACGGGTTTCAAAGAAATTCTTTTCCTTGCGCATATTGGACTGCTCATCCAACCAAGGCAGCGCGTTTTGCGCACCGGGAAATGGTTCAGCCATGCCTAACTGACGCGCCCGACGATTGGCAATAAAGCGGAACTGTTCGTGGTGATCTTGCTGGCTGTAACCCAAAATCGGGGTCGGCAGGATGTACTTGGAATAGTTGATTTCGGCTGCTTCCGCCTCATCCCACATATCGCGCACCGCTTGCGGGTCGAGTGTCACGTTTTCTTCCTGCATGATTTGGCGCACCACGCGGATACCGAAGGAAGCGTGCAACACTTCGTCACGCATAATGTATTGGAATTGCTCACCCGTGCCTTTCATCATGCCACGACGTTGCAGCGCAAAAATCGGCGAAAAGCCGTTGTAGAACCAACAACCTTCAAAAATCCCCGCAAAGAACGTGTATGACATCACGAAGCTGTGCAGGTCATCACGGTTTTTCAAGTCAATGTCGTGGCGCAAGGCATCGTTTAAACGGCGGTTTGCCAATTGAATTTTAGCGTTGATTTCCGGCACGACGCGGTAACGGTTGTAGATTTCCACTTGATCCAAACCAATGGTTTCGATGCAATGCTGGTAAGTCCACGTATGCAATGCTTCTTCGTAAACCTGACGGGCTTGGTAAATTTGCAATTCGGGTGCTGTCATTTTTTCCATGACCGCCAAACCGATATTGCGCATCGCCAGAATGTCGGAGGTGGTCAAGTACGCAAGAACATTTTCGTACACGTGACGTTCCGCCGGACTGAGGTTGTGATGGTAGTCATGCACATCCTGCGCCATATTGATATCGAGCGGCGTCCAGTGGTTTTTGTTGGCATTGAGGAAAAATTCCCATGCCCACGGGTATTTGAACGGTGCCAGTTGGTTGATGTCGCCACTGCCGTTGACCACGCGCTTGTCAGCGCTGCTGATCGGTTGTTGAGGCTTGAAAGGTTCTGGTGCTACGTGAACGGCTTCCACACGATGGGTAGAAGCCGTCTCTGTTAACGTCGTTGTAACCGACGCCGACTCCGTTGGCGATTTAACTGCGCCTTGGGTTTCTGCACTGAACTCACTTTCATCTACCTCCACAGTAGCTGCTTCAACAAACACTTCGTCAAGACTAAAAGCCGGTTGGTAGCCGTTCGTGCGTGGCACGGGCGCGGCAAGTGGGTTATCCCAATTAAGCGTCATGATTTTACTCTCCTAAATGCTGAATGCCAACTAAACTGAAGGTTTGATGCTGGCAGGTGGTAATTTTTTCATGCAGAAAATCCGAACAAAAGCTGGCCTTGCAATGCCTGAGTTTTATTGGATTGCAAGCGAGACCAATCCAGTAAGTTCAAAATACTAGCCTTCACTGGTCTTTTTTCATCCCAGAAAATGAGCGAAGACAATAATTCTTTTGCTGCTTCAGAATGCAACAGTGCGAAAACCTTTTGTGCTGCCGCCTCGTCATCAAATGACAAGTAATATACCGTGTCATCAAACATCACAGGTTTTCCTTCTATCGGTGCAATCAAGCGAAAATCCAGTGACTTATACAACCCACAAATGGCGATACGCCACGGTCGGAAAGAATAAGCACCAACGCCAAAGACCGAAAATTGCGGGTTTTTTATATAAATAGAGCTGGCACGCGCTCCTAAAATATCAGCATGTTTTTGCAAATATCCCCATGTTTTTGGTGTACGTGTACGGATACTATCTGTTGATTCACCGACATACCGCTGAGTAACCAGCAGGTATTTCTTCCTCCAACCTTTACCACTACCAATATCAGAACCTTTCATCAGGGGATAAAGATAATCCGATTCCAGATCAACTGTTTCACCATAGCCGTTTTTCAATGTTTGCCCATGACGAGTCAGTTCCATTACCGCAGCCGCATCATGCTTGACACCAGAACGCCATTTTTCAGGGCTTTTCCCCACCAACGCAACATGGGCATCGAACGCATCCAGATCAGCAATGCTCAACCCCAACCGATGCCCGACACGCTGCCCCTGTGTCGATTCTAAATTATCAAATACTTGGTACTCATCTGTTGCTACCAGGGCACTGTTGAAACGCACCACCAGCAAACAAGCGTCGACCGACACATCAAAAGCCTTCTTCGCGTCTATTTTAATGATGCAACTACTAGCTAATGCCAAGCCCTGCCGTTGGGCATGGGCAAGTACTTTACGGGCAACCGCAGTTTTCACCAGCATTGCCACATCACCTTGCCGCCCTTCCATCCAACGGAACACCTCCAGCAGCATCCATTCCGAAATATCGAAATTGGCTTTGCCCGTAATAGCATCAAGCCCGTTATGGTGTTGGAAATTGGCTTTACGCGGCAAGTTGACCCCACCGATGCCACTTTGGACTGAGTTTGTTACCCAAGGAAAATTTCCCAATACCAGCAAAGCACCTGAAGCTTGTTCCAAAATAGCTTGCCAGCGGGTTGCAAAAAAATCAGCTTGAGCCAAATAAACACGCCCTGATTCCAGCTCATGCTGCAAACGTAAACGCGAGGTTTCCAAATAGTCGCTATTAACCTCAAAACCCATGATTTTTTTTGCTGTTGGGAAAGTTTGCGTTGCGGCTAAAACAAAAGCACCAACCCCACACGTCGGCTCAATGACGACTTCGGGGCGAACTCCCAAATCATACAAACGCTTACATACCGCTACTGCCAAGGTATCTGGGGTTTGAAAGTCGCCAAATTCAATACGTTGTTTACGGGAAGCAGCGGTAGTCATACTTGCTGTCCCCGATACACAGCTCGAACACCGTCAACATTTCCTGCTTTTTCAATAACACGAGAATATTGCAAGCGCCATTGCAGGGCATTGGAAATAGTCAGGTATCCTTGCTTGGGTTTATTTTGCAGAATTTCTGCCACCAGATTATCCAAACCGATCTCATCCACAAGCAGATTTTTCTCTGACAGAAAAGCTACCAGATCATCCCTGTTGCCATCATTCTCCAGAATGTCACGGATGCCCTTGGTCATCTGAAAATCCGCAGTACTTTCTGCTTCCACAAAGATCGTATCAGAAATATTCAGATTAGCAGTACGGGCAAACTCATCATCCGTTTTGCCGTACACGAAAATGATCAACGAATAACCTAGTCCATACACTTTTTGCCGTGCTGATCTGAACGGGCATGATGACTGCGGCTGACGAATGCTGGTGACTTTCATATCGACCAATAAACAGGGAAAGTCTATGCCATTGGCAGAATTACCCTCCTCAAATTGATACCCTCGTCCACGCAAGAATGCCCGGAATTTGTGTTCCAGATACGTGCCAACAGCCTTGCCATCTGTAACTCCAAACAGCGATGGCTCAGGATGTTGACTTTCGAGAGCAGCAAAACGGGCAGCTTCGGTACAAAGGATTTCAGTAGTCAATTCCATAGTTTATCCAACTGCCCTATAAGCCAACGGCATTGCTTGTTCAAAGGCTGGCTTTGCTTGCTGCAATGCTGTGTGCAAAGCCTTGCCGAATGTTTGGGACAAATGCACTGGCACTGCATTCCCGATCTGCCGCATTGCCTCACCCCATGCCCCTTCAATATAAAAAGCTGCCGGGAAAGTTTGCAGTAGCTTAGCTTCATGCACGGTGAAGTAACGCACCGAACCATCACGGTAACGCAGCATGTTTTCACCGCCCGGTACGCCATGCCCACCGGCCTTCAATGTTTTGGCAGGCAAATCATGATCACTGCCCGTATGCCCCGGATACACTCGTGCGCCATCACGGAAAATGTGATCAGGAATAGCATGATCAGAACGCGGGTCTGGCAAATGTCCCAACGCATCACGCACGGTTTGCCAAGGTTTCAGCGCAGGCGGGAACAAGCCATAACGGGTTTTGAGCGCATTCACTTGCTTTTGGATTGCTGCATTCGGCTGTTCACGTTGGTCGTGCGCCAAACCGTGTTTCTCCCAGTATTCGCCTGTCACAAATTTGTCCCACAACAAGCGACTATCGGAATGTGTAGGGGTGGGAAATATCCATTCCGCATCCAAATCAGCACGAATACCGACCATGAAAACCCGTTCGCGGCTTTGCGGCACACCGTAATCCTCCGCGTTGACAAGCTGATAAGCCACCTTGTATTTCAGCCCTTGATGGGTTTCGTACTTGAGCTTTCTGAGTAATTGCAGGTGTAACTGCCAATCCAATCCGAATTTTGGTTTATAGTCGGGAAAGGTCAGGCGCAGTACGATGTATTCAAAGTAATCAGCGAAGGATGAGCGCAACAAGCCTTTTACGTTCTCAAAAATAAACGCTTTGGGTTGCAGCTCGCGAATGGCGTTGATGGCATAGGAGAACATATCGCGATGATCCTGATCCGCCTGATGCTTGCCACCCAAGGAAAACGGCTGACATGGCGGGCCGCCTGCCACGATGTCCACGCCTTGCAAACCGTCATAGCTGAAATCACGAATGTCTCCTGCGAAAACTTTTTCTGAACCGAAATTAGTTTGCAGGGTGGCGCAAGCGTGTTTGTTGAACTCCACCAATTTGACGTGATGAAAACCGGCAAGCTTTAACCCTTTTGCCAATCCGCCCGCACCTGAGAACAGTTCTAGACTGAGGATACGGGTGTCCTTGCTTCGACTACAATTAGTTTTCATCAGCCGCATGATCATACGGCCCCAAAAACCGCACTCCGTTGAAGTGAATTAGGTGCGACGGTGCATCAGCTACCCACACCTCCGTTTCCCATGCAATCTCCCCCAAATAACGGCTCATTATGGAACGATTCGGAAAAGCCGTCACATAAACCAAGCCAGCCTGCGCACCTGCAAACAAGTGTTTCAGCTCAGCTTGCCGTTTGCCATCGACTGGTCCATGACTGGTCACAGATTCCACTAGCAACAGCCAGTTTTTCTCCACAAAATGCAGTACCACATCAGGCATTTTTCCATGCACACCGACACGAACCCCCAGTTGCACCAACAACGCCGCATCAAAATAGCCCCACTTATCCCCCGTATCTCCGGCATAAACCAGCACACTACCGGGCGCAAAGCGCGGGGCGAAATCTTCAATAATCGCCCGAATCAATTCGCTGTGTTCGCCAGGGCTAAGGGTAATGGTGGTATTGGTGGCAACTTGTACAGGAATGCGGCGGTGTTCCCTTTCCATTGCATATTTCGCGGCCAAGGTCTGGCGCAAAGCAAGGTATATGCTCAAATTATTCTGCCATTCACCCGCACCAAAACAGCGCAATAACGCCAGTGCTTCCGGCTCAATTTGGTAAACCGCTTTCGGACTATTCACTGGGCGATCTAACTTGTCGGGATTATAGAGTGCGAAACCTGCATCAACAAACTGATGCATAGTCTGGCGACGTACCGTTTCACGAGTATTCGGTGCGTACTCTTTTTGGTAGTGGGCGCGTATCCAATCCATCATGGGTGTGATTCCCATCAACGGATTTTCCGCTTGCGACCAAGATTTATTGGGTGAAAGGTTCAACAATGCCAGCAGGCATAGTGCAGATCGCTCGTTTTGCTGCGCCGGTGGCAACCCCAACAAAGCCAGAATTTGGCGAGCCTCTTCAACCAGCTTATTCATAATTCACCCAACTCGGCAACTTGCTCATCAATCACCCCTTGCGTCAATGCACCGCTGCACATCGCCCACTCTCCCAAAGCCATCAAAGCCTGACGACTGGGATACTTCATCACCCGAAGGTCAGTCGCATTCACTTGCGTATGTCCACTGGAACGCCGAAAACGTTCGTCTACCCAAGTAGTGTTCAGATAAACCGCTAAACCATAAGCCAATGCTTTCGGCAAACCTTGCTTAGCTTCATGGAAAACGTTCAGATGGTTCTCAAACCCCAGTTTTTCAGCGCCACCAAAAGCTTCAGGGTAAACCACGCTGGCCACAATCCGCCGCGCCTCTTCTTTGCTGGAAAATCGCCGCACCACGCAATAAAAACCACTGGGGTAAAGCCATTTTTCCGTCGCCACATTGCACTGAATGGCATTGGGTTTCTTACTCAACTTAGGCCATACAATCTGCTCACCAGTAAAATGGGTGGGGTAAAGTAACGGCACAGTGCCTACCTCTGGCGCATTCCTTAGGTACTCCTTCAAACGAAAATCAACCACCGGACCAGTTGATACCTGAATCGCTACTTCATCTAACGAATGCCGTAAAGCAGGCGGCATATCCTCCTCGTTATTCGCAGATGAAGTAGGCACATGAATAAAATATTCTGAATCATCCGTCCGCACGACCTGTGAAAAAGGGTGACGATGAGTCACCATATCTGCAAATCGACCATCGGTAGAATGGGTAATGGTCACATCACCTTGCACACTGCCACGTTCCAATACCACGATGACATTCTCTTGCAACACACCATCGCTTTTAAATGTTTTGCTACGCGAACCAAACAAATGGATATGCCGAATTGCTGCCTGTTTCAAGAGTAATTCCCGAAAAGGACGGTAATAAGGGCCATTGCAAAAACTACGGGGAATAAGCGCCACCACTTGCCCACCTTGAACCATCATCAGCAGCGTTAGGGCAACAAAGGCAGAATAAAGGTTAACCGTCTCAATCCCGACTTGACGCAATAAAGTACGGTGCAAAGAATCCGAACGGATTTTCTGGTAAGGTGGATTCAATAGCGCGTGCGTAAATTTCCCTGCTTGATTGAACTGCAGGCTATTCACTGCCCACTCAATAAAATCACCGCCATGTATTTCACCGCCCGATAAGGTTCTTCGCAATTCGTGATGGAGCGAATAGTCTAATTCACACGCAGTAATATGCAGCGAATCAAAACATAAATCTCCCTGCCTACATCGCCCAAGAAACGCCCCCGCCAATGAACCGATACCGGCACCGGGATCGAGCAAATGGCACTCCCCCCCAGATGCGGGCATGAACAGACCCGCCATAAATCGTGCAACATTGTCAGGTGTAAAAAACTGACCAAGCAGCAACTTACGCTGCTTTTCAGTTTGTATTGACACCCCCAATTGGGCTTGTTCAAGGGTTGCTAACATAGCGTTATTGGCAAGCCTCACACTCTGGATCAAGCAACGAACACGCCTTCGGTGCTTCCGACCCCACCGATACCAAGTTCGCCGCCCGCTTAATCCCCGCCACGCTATCCGCTGCCGAAGAATCATCCGAGCTGGTCTTTTCCGCGCCCGTCGCCCCCAAAGTGCGCAGGTAATAGGTGGTTTTCAGCCCGCGTACCCACGCCAGTTTGTAGAGATTATCCAGCTTCGTACCATTCGGCTCTTTCATGTACAGGTTGAGCGATTGCCCTTGGTCGATCCATTTCTGGCGGCGGCTGGCGGCTTCGACCAACCAACGTGCGTCGATTTCAAACGCGGTGGCATACTTGGCTTTGAGCGCGTCCGGCACGCGATCCAGCGGTTGCAGCGAGCCGTCGAAGTATTTGAGGTCGTTGATCATCACCTCATCCCACATACCGAGTGCTTTCAAATCCTGCACCAGATACGGGTTGATGACAGTAAATTCGCCCGACAAGTTGGATTTGACGAACAGGTTCTGGTAAGTCGGCTCGATGGACTGCGACACGCCGCAAATATTGGAAATGGTCGCGGTCGGCGCAATCGCCATCACGTTGGAATTGCGCATTCCTTGGGCTTTGACTTGGTTGCGCAATGCATCCCAATCCAGCGTTTGGGTGTGGTCAACGATGAAATATTCGCCGCGCTCTTCGCCCAGCAATTCCAGCGAGTCGATGGGCAGAATGCCTTTGCTCCACAGCGAGCCGTTATAGCTCGGATATTTGCCGCGCTCTGCCGCGAGGTTGCTGGAAGCACGAATCGCGAAATACGACACTGCTTCCATGCTTTGATCGGCGAATTCGACCGCTTCAGTGGTGGCGTAAGCGAGGTTCATTTTGTACAGCGCGTCTTGGAAACCCATGATCCCCATGCCGACCGGACGGTGGCGCAGGTTGGATTTCCGCGCTTGCGGCACGCTGTAGTAATTGTAGTCGATGACGTTATCCAGCATCCGCATCGCGGTGGTCACGGTGCGTTCGAGTTTTGCCACATCCAGCTTGCCGTCGTTGACGTGCGCGGTCAGGTTGACTGAACCAAGATTACACACCGCAATTTCGCTGTCATTGGTATGCAAGGTAATTTCAGTACACAGATTACTGGAATGCACTACACCCATGTGCTGATTGGTGTAGCGAACATTGCACGGGTCTTTGAACGTAATCCACGGATGCCCGGTTTCAAAGATCATCCCCAACATTTTGCGCCATAACTGCACCGCTGGTACTTTGCGGAATAATTTCATTTCGCCGCGTGCTGCTTTGGCTTCGTATTCGGCATAACGCGCTTCAAACGCTTTACCAGTCAAATCATGTAAATCAGGCGCATCGTCGGGGGAAAACAGCGTCCATTCGGCTTCTGCTGCCACGCGCTTCATGAACAGATCAGGAATCCAGTTCGCGGTGTTCATATCGTGGGTACGGCGGCGTTCGTCGCCCGTGTTTTTGCGCAGTTCGAGGAAGTCTTCGATGTCGATATGCCAAGTTTCGAGATAGGCACAGACTGCGCCGCGCCGTTTTCCACCCTGATTGACCGCTACTGCCGTATCATTCGCCACCTTCAAAAACGGCACAACGCCTTGCGACTTGCCATTCGTGCCTTTGATATGCGCCCCCATGCCGCGCACCCGTGACCAGTCATTGCCCAAGCCACCCGCGTATTTCGACAGCAACGCATTGTCTTTAATCGCGTCATAAATCCCTTCCAAATGGTCAGGCACGGTGGTCAAGTAGCAAGACGACAACTGCGGACGCAATGTCCCAGAATTAAACAGCGTCGGCGTGCTGCTCATGAAATCAAAGCTGGACAGCAGGTTGTAAAACTCAATCGCCCGGTCTTCGCGCTCAACTTCGTTAATTGCCAAGCCCATTGCCACGCGCATGAAAAACACCTGCGGCAACTCAAAACGTACCCCGTCGTGATGCAGGAAATAGCGGTCATACAGCGTTTGCAAACCGAGGTAAGTGAACTGCAAATCGCGTTCTGGCTTAAGCGCCGCGCCCAATTTCGCCAGATCGTAACGCCCTAAATCATTCGCCAAACGCTCGACCTTTACCCCGATCTGAATGGTTTTTTTCAAAACTTCGGCATAAAGCTCAACCATTTCGTGCTGGGTGGCTTCGGTGTGTTGGCCTTCGAGGAAACTCAAGGCTTCGCGGCGCAAACTATCCATCAACATCCGTGCAGCGGCTTGCGAATAGTTGGGTTCGCGGTCAATCATGACGCGGGTGCTGATAATCAACGCGGTGGCGACTTCTTTTTCGGAAATGCCGTCATACAAATTGCGCATGGTCGCAGACATCACCTGCTCTGCGCTGACACCTTCCAAGCCGTCCACCGCTTCCGCCACGATTTTGCGTAAACGATCTTCGTCCAGCGGTTTCAGGTCGCCGGAAGCCATTTTGACGTGGATGACACTCTCAGATTTTTTGCCTTTTTTCTTGCTCTTGGCATCTTTTTCGGCACGCAACCGGGCGCGTTCCGCACGGTATAGCACGTAACTACGCGCAACCTTGTGTTCGCCTGCACGCATTAACGCCAGTTCCACCTGATCCTGAATGTCTTCGATATGCACCATGCCGCCTTCCGGGGTACGGCGTAGCAAAGCGTCCACGACTTGCACAGTTAGCTTGCCCACCGTGTCGTGGATACGGGCAGAGCCAGAAGCATTGCTGCCTTCCACATCCAAAAATGCTTTGGTCATGGCGACCTGTATTTTGCTGCCATCGAAATCCGTCACTTGCCCGTTACGGCGGATCACTTTACACGTTGCCAACGGCTTGGCGGACGCAGTAAACAGGGCGGATGGTGGGTTGGCGGGTTGCCGTTCTGATGCGTTGACGGATTGCATTTTTGTTCCTCATGAGGCCCGGATGGCTTGACAATACCGAGAATTATTGGTTAACCACTAACAGTGGATTTCTTCTAGAGAAATACTATAGGATGTGTTTCTGCTAACGGTCAAGCACAACATCTTGTCAAAAACCTGTGAGCAGCCTGTGGATAACTGAGCTAAATCCAGTACCGGTACGGACTTAATCCTCCCAACCTGACACCATAAATTTTTTCAAAGTCGCATCCAGTTTCGCGGTTTTTGCGTACAATGCACTGAATCAGTTTGACTGATTGCAAAATAACCCATTTATTTCTAGGAGAGCACTAGCATGAAAACAACGACATCCCTGAAACTCGCTTTAGGCACAACCTTCGCAGCCGCACTGACCTTGGGCGCAACCACAGCAACGGCTGAAAATCCATTCGCAGCCAGCACCCTCAGCAGCGGTTACATGCAGCTTGCTGAAAACAAAGCAGGCGGTGAAATGAAATGCGGCGCAGGCATGTGCGGCGCAAACATGAAAAAAGACGCGGAAGGCAAATGCGGTGGTGCAAAAACCGACGATTGCCCTTCCGATGCTGACAAAGATGGCAAAGTCACCAAAGAAGAATTCATGACGCATCACGAAAAGATGTTCACTGAAGCCGATGCCAACAAAGATGGCTCTTTGGATGCGGATGAGCGCAAAGCCCTGCACAGCAAAATGAGCGAAGGCAAATGCGGTGGTAAAGAAGGTAAGTGCGGCGGTGCAAAAGCCGACGATGCCGCAGCAAAACCAGCCACTGAAGCTGCACCTGCTGCAACCGAAGAAAAGAAGTAAACCATGCACAGCCCTAACTTACGTGGGGCAGGCTTAGGTTTCCGGCGCGATCATCTGGTCGCGCTGGAACAGCAAGTCCCCGACTGCATTGATTTCTTTGAAATCGCCCCTGAAAACTGGATCGGCACTGACCCCAGCAGCGCCAAACGCCTCCGCGCTTTCACCGAACGTTTTCCGTTTGTGTGTCACGGCTTATCGCTCTCCCTCGGCGGCTTAACCCCGCTGAATACCGACTTGCTCGGCAACATCAAACGCTTCATGCAGGAACACCGTGTTCCGCTCTACACCGAACATTTGTCCTGGTGTTCCGATCATGGGCAATTATACGACTTGCTGCCCATTCCGTTTACCGAGGATGCCCTCAAACACACCGTCGCCCGCATCCGCCAAGCGCAAGACCTCTTGGGGCAACAAATCGGCATTGAAAACGCCTCGTTCTACTTACAAGCACCGATCAGCGAAATGGACGAAGCCACCTTCATCAACGCCGTGCTCACCGAAGCCGATTGCCTGCTGCATTTGGATGTGAACAATGTCTACGTCAACAGCGTCAACCACGCTTACGACCCGTATGAATTCTTACGCAAACTGCCCAAAGAGCGCGTGGTCTACATCCATACCGCTGGGCATTACCAACAAGAACCGAATCTATTGATCGACACCCACGGCGCACCCGTGATTGACCCTGTATGGGCATTGCTGGATTTCACTTACACGGAGTTCGGGGTATTCCCCACCTTATTAGAGCGTGATTACAACATTCCACCCTTGCAAGAACTCGTCCCCGAAGTGCAACACATTGCCAGCCTGCAACGGAAATACACCGCATGAACGCCACCGAAGCCTACCAACGCGCTTTTGCGGCGCACTTGCGTAACCCCGACATTAACCTGCCACCTGCCGGAGTCGATCCCGAACGCGCTGGGGTTTATGTGGAATTGCTCTTCAACAATGTGGAAGATTTCCTCAGTAATTGCTTCCCGGTGTTACGCAGCATTCTGGAGGATGCAGCGTGGAATGCGCTCGTGCGCCAGTTTTATGCCGAACACGCTTGCACCACGCCGTATTTCCGCGAAATCCCCGCCGAATTCGTGCAATGGCTCACTTCGACTGCGCTCAGTGACCGTCCGCCGTTTCTGCTGGAACTCGCGCATTATGAGTGGGTGGAAATCCCGCTGATGTTGGCTGACAGCAGCATCGACTGGGCGCAGATTGACCCTAACGGCGATTTGCTGGACGGCATTCCGGTGCTGAATCCCGTGCTATTGCTGCAAAGCTACCAATACCCCGTGCATCGCATCAGCATAGATTGCCAACCTGAAGCACCTGAACCAACGCATTTACTGCTACTCAAAAATGCCGAACAGAAAGTGGATTTCATCGTATTAAACGCCGTTACCGCCCGTTTGGTGCAACTGCTACAGGAAGGATGCAGCGGACGTGGCGCACTTCAGCAAATTGCTGAAGAAATTCAACACCCTGACCCCGCACAATTATTGACATTTGGTTTACAATTGCTGACCCAGTTCAAACAGCAATACCTGATACTGGGAATTGCCATTAAATAAATGGCTTATTTTACAAACCCTTGGAGGAGTTACTTTCTATGCAAACCCCTAAATTTAACCTTGCTCTGTCGGTTGGCACTATCCTGTTGGCGGGTTCTACCCTGAGCGCTTGCAGCAGCAACCCGTTCTCTGCTGAAAAAGCGGCTGAACCGGCCAAAACCGAAGCGGCAAAACCGGCTGACGGCAAATGCGGTGCGAAACAAGACGGCAAATGTGGCGCAATGAAAGACGGTAAGTGCGGCGCGAAACAAGACGGCAAATGTGGCGCTGCCAAAACTGACGCAAAGGCAAAGTAATCCTGCCATTTGTCAGCCATAATCGCCGCTATTCGTAGATTCTATGTTTATCGGCGTTGGGGATGTGCTATCTAAGTAGCACATCCCTGATTAAAGGCATTCACTCATGCACACCCCCTTCATCTCCTTGAACTTTTTGCTGCTGACCAGCCTCCTAAGCGCTTGCACCGAAACGCTGCCCGTTAAAGAATCAACACCAGAACCCGCCAAAGTAGCGGAAGCCAAAAGCATTCAAGACATTGCCAAAGAGGCGATGACCTCCAAAGGCAAACTCAGCCAGGAACAAGTCAGCGCCCTGATCCGCGCTAACGCCGCCTGTCGCCCCAACGATAAGTACTGATCCTATGCAGACACTCGCTCTCCTACTCATCGGCTTTTCGGTCTTCAGCGCCGTGCTGCTGGCTTTTACACATTTTCGTTGCCATCGCTACACGGGGCAGGCAACTGCGCAAATCATGGGCATGATCCTGCTCGTTACCCTTGCGGGTTTGCAACTGGCGCATTTCGTGTGGCTGCAAGATGACACAGATGTCATCCACAGCCCTTACTATCAAGTGCTGCTGTTCACGGTTGCCCCCGCGTTTTACCTGTTCAGCAAGCCCTTATTACAAGCGCAAACCGACACCTTGCCGCGTGAATTGCTGCATTTATTGCCGATACTCATCGCCCCGCTCCTGCCCTTCGCATGGGCATTACCGCTGGCGTTTGCGCTAGGTGCAGGGTATTTGGCGTGGTTAGCACGCAGCCTTTATGCGTTGCGCGAACAACGTAGCCGCTTCTCTTTAGAATTCGGCATACTCAGCGTCGTCTTCGCTACCGCGCTTGTCGTCTTAGTCTTCGGTATCGCCTTGCCCTTGTTGTCAGAAAAATACTTTTTCATGGCGTATGCGAGTGCGATTGGTCTGGCATTCCTGTTGGTGAACGTGGCTCTGAGCATTGCCCCGCAACTGCCTACCGAGGTCGCGGAAGTCGCCCGCGAAACCTATGCGGTTTCCACCCTGACGAATATTGATACGGAAACTATGCTGGCAGAAGTGGAAGGCTTGATGCAGGAACACGAGCTGTTCCGCCAACCTGATCTCGATCTGCCGACGCTGGCGGAACGTGTCGGGCTTTCCAGCCACCAATTGTCCGAATTGATCAATACGCGCTTGGGCAAGAGCTTCTCCCGCTACGTGCGCGAATTTCGGGTAGAGGCAGCGGAAGATATGTTGCTGGAAGAGCCATCGGCATCGGTGCTGTCGGTGGGCATGAGCGTGGGCTTTACGTCGCAATCGAATTTTTACGAAGCCTTCCGCGAAATCACCGGCATGACACCGGGGCAATACCGCAAAATACAGAATGCTGTTCCAGAATGATCTTTCCGTAACAGAATTCTGCTCCTGATCTATCAAACCGGAAGCCTGCTGATTGGCTTCCGTTCTATGCTGGCTCCACTTAATCAACACTTGGAGCATCAATGGACAACATCCTTCTTTTCGGCATCGAAGTCGCCCTCAGCGCAGGCATGTCTCGCTCGTTGCGGCATTGGCGGGGATGTTGTTGGGCATGATGGTTGTTGGGCAAAAAGTGTTTACACCCAGCGTGGCGAAAGCGTCATGAATATCCTGCTCACGGGGGCAAGCGGCTTCATCGGCGGGCATTTGTTACCCGCACTGCGGGCGGCGGGGCATCAAGTAACGCCTGTCGCACGTCGCTACGGCTTTAATTTCAACCAAATGCAAGCCATCAGCGATTGGTTGCCGCATTTACACGGCGTGGATGCAGTGATCAATAGCGTCGGGATTATTGCTGAAACCCGTGGGCAAACCTTTGCAGTCTTGCATCATCGCGCTCCCGCCGCGCTGTTTCAGGCATTGCAAGTAACACCCGCGCAACGCACGCTGGATGTGGTCGGCGCTTACCCACTGGCATTTGTGGATTGGCTGCAAACGCTGCGGTTGGAACAAGGGCGCAAAGCCGCGTTGACGCTGCCGATACCTTTTGGCTTGATGATGGCAGTCGCACAGGCGGGGCAGTTCGTGATTCCCCTGTTACACCCCGATAATTTGCGGATGTTGCAGCAAGGCAATACCGCCGATGTACAACCGTTAGCGGCGTTTCTGGGGCGGATGCCGTTGAGTGTGGAGGAGGGTTTATGTTGTATCTGAGCCTGAAATACTTGCACATTTTGAGCATGGTGCTGTTGTTTGGCACGGGCTTGGGCAGTGCGTTTTATAAGTGGATGGCGGATCGCAGTGGCAATCTGGCGCACATCGCGGTGGTGAATCGCCATGTGGTGCTCGCGGATTGGAGTTTTACCACGCCAACGGTGATTTTCAGTACACAACGTTGGAAACGCACGCTTAGCTTCCCCGATGGCAAGGTGATTTTCTTCAAAAGTCATTGGGTGTATGCGGGTGGCAATGAGGTGATTGAGTATGTCAGCCCGTTCATGGGCTTGCGGATGGCAGTGTCGGTGGTGGAGGGCAAGCTGCATTACAGCGGGCGGCATTTGGTGCTGAAGCTGGGGCGTGTGCTGATCCCGATTCCCGAATGGCTGGTGTTGGGGCATACCACGATTGTGGAAACGGCGTTGGATGCGGGCGGGTTTGCGATGGATTTTCGGCTGACGCACCCATGGTTTGGGGAGGTATTTCGGTATACCGGAAAATTTATCACCACAACAAACTACTGAGGTATCGGCATGAACGCATCGACAGAATTATCTCGCATTTTCCTACATGACGCTCGCACTAACCCTGTCGCAGGCGACGTGCGCTGGTCGCCTATCAAATCCTTATGGGTATTCACTCATGCACTATTGGCGGTTATCGGTGGCGCAATGACTTTATCGCTGGATGCCGTAGCCATCTTTGTCATCATCACCGCGACTACATTATGCTTGGGGCATTCGTTGGGGATGCATCGCCGCTTAATTCACAACAGCTACGAATGCCCGCGATGGCTGGAGTACAGCTTTGTTCACCTTGGTGTATTGGTAGGTTTGGCGGGGCCATTCGGCATGGTACACACCCATGACTTACGCGATTGGGCGCAACGCCAAGCAGCCTGCCACCCTTACTTACGCCACGGCTCAACATTCTGGAAGGATGCGTGGTGGCAATTGCATTGTGATTTGCACCTGGAACACCCACCCAGTTTCCGCCCTGAGCAACGCATTGCCCACGATCCCATCCTGCATTTCATGGAACAAACGTGGATGTTGCAACAATTACCACTCGCCCTACTACTGTTTTTCGTGGGTGGTCTGCCTTGGGTCATTTGGGGAATTTCTGTGCGCGTGATAGTGTCCGTAACGGGGCATTGGCTAGTCGGTTATTTCGCTCACAACAGCGGCGAAATGGATAACGAGGTGCTGAATGCAGCGGTACAAGGGCATAACGTCAAGTGGGCTGCGTGCATAACAATGGGTGAATCATGGCACAATAATCACCACGCTTACCCTGGTTCGGCACTATTGGGACTTTATGCCAATCAGGCTGACCCCGGCTGGCGCGTGTTAAATGCTTTACATAACATGGGTTTAGTGTGGAACATTGTGCTGCCCAAAGACTTGCCACACCGCGCCAACTTACGCCCACTAACACCGAGGGCAACGCAGGGAACGGGTGATAAACACCTTACTGATTGTGCGATCTTGAAGGCGTTATCGTAAGGTGTTAACAGTATGAAACAGATAGACCGTCACATCACCATCTCCAATACATGCGGGCATTTTATCTGGCTTACCCAATTTCGCACTCAGTGAGTGCACAATTGACGTGGACACATTACCGCCACCTGTTACGGGTTGAAAATCCCGCTGCCCGTGACTGGTACGCCAACGAAGCCATTACCCAAGGCTGGAGTACTCGCGCCGTTATTTCAAACCTACCCAAATCTACCTATAGCTAACTAAAAGTAGTCATGGTGTTGAATTCCTGCTTCACGGGGGCTGGTTTCGTCTTCGGCTTGCGCCCAAGACCAGAGCCTTCCCCTCCACAGGCAGACACCGTGTAACTCACGGCGTATTCTTCTAAATTCTTGGCGGCATTTATGTCACGGTCATGGACTGCACCGCAAACGGGGCAAGTCCATTCACGTACCGACAGTGGCAGCTTCTCCACTTTATGCTCACAGCCAGCAACAGAACAGGTTTTGCTGGAGGCAAAAAACCGATCAGCCACCACGACCACCGCACCGCGCATTCCCGCCTTGTATTCCAGTTGCCGCCGGAACTCGAAAAACCCCATATCACTGATGGCACGGGATAAATGACGGTTTTTCACCATGCCCGACACGTTCAAATCTTCAATGCCGATGGTGTGAAAACGGCGGGTTAAATCCGTAGTGAGTTGGTGCAAACTGTCTTGGCGAATGTTGGCAATACGTGCGTGAAGTGTTGCCAGTTTTTGTTTTGCCTTGTGGCGGTTGGCACTGCTTTTGACCTTGCGGGACAGGCTGCGCGAGAGCCGTTTTAGGCGGGAAAGCAAGGCTTTATGCGGCTTCGCCCCAACCACTTTTTCCCCCGTTGATAGGGTTGCCAGTGCAGATACGCCCAAATCCACCCCTACCGTGCCTTGGTTTTTGGCAGGCGGGAGGTGGTTTGAGGTGGTGTCCACGGTGATGCTGGCGAACCACTGATCAGCGGTGCGGGAAATCGTGGCAGAGAGAATTTTACCGGAAAAGCGTAACGTTTCCCGCATCCGTACTAACCCAAGGTTGGGAATGCGGATGCGGCAACCGTCAAGGCTGAACTGGTCGTTAGTGAGGGTGAAACTGTCGCGGCTTTTACCTTTCTTTTTGAATTGCGGGTACTTGGCTCGTCCCGCAAAGAAGTTTTTGAAGGCTACGCCGAGTTGGATAATTGCCATTTGCGGGGCGTTTTTGGTGACTTCCAGCATCCAGGGGAATTGTTCGCGTTTGATGGCGTTCAATTGGCGGCGCAAGCCCATTTGGTTGGGTTTTGGCTGGGTGTTATCGTCTTTCCATGCGGCGTATTGGGTTTGCCATTCTGCCAACGCCCAGTTGTAGGCGAACCGTGCTGTGCCTGCGGCTTTCGCCAAGTACGTCGCTTGCTTATGGTTGGGGTCAAGGCGGATTTTGTGGCTGATGATCATGGCAAACAGAATGCAGCGCGGTGTGATAGTTGTCTAGTCATCCGTGCTTTTGCTGCTATCTTTTACGGATAAACGGCACTACGCTTTTATAAACCTAACCAAAATGATAAAGTTTTAATAGATTTAGATAGATTTTATTGTAACTGTTTCAAACCCTTGACCGCCAAATCAGCACTTTATTTTACGAGCGCTTACTGTCCAGCGGCGATGCTCACAAGGCAGGGGTTGCCGCTGAAGCCCGACAATTGATTGCCGAACAAGCACCACCCGATCCGCGTGATTTCATCCGTGACCCTTACGTGCTGGAATTTCTGCAAGCCAAGGTGGATGCGGGTTTGTACGAGAAAGATTTGGAACAAGGTTTGATCAACCAGCTCCAACAATTCCTGATGGAACTCGGCAAAGGCTTCGCCTTCGTCGCACGGCAAAAACACCTGCGGGTCGAAGGCGAAGAGTTCTTCGTCGACTTAGTGTTCTACAACTACCTGCTGAAATGCTTTGTGCTAATTGACCTCAAGATCGGCAAGCTGACGCATCAGGATGTCGGGCAAATGGATATGTACGTGCGTGCGTTCGAGGAGCAATACCGGGGCGAAGGCGATAACCCGACGCTGGGTTTGCTGCTGTGTTCCGAGCGTAATCAAGCCGTTGCCAAATATTCACAACTCGCCGATAACCCGCACTTGTTTGCCAGCAAATACAGCCTGTACCTGCCGACCGAAGAGGAATTGCGGCTGGAGCTGGAGCGTGATCGCAGTTTGCTTGAGAGCGCATTGGCGGAACGACGAGCGGTTTATCGAATGCCATCGACTACTGGTGTTTAGCCTCACAGGCATGTTTGTCTTCGGTACGTTGGTAGCTTCTTTTTGCGCTTATGGTAGCATCGACGGCTACTCGGTTGAGGACATCGTACAACATTTGCAGCGGTTTGACGCTTTTCCGTAAAATCATGGTTAACACCTGAGCAAAAGGGAGGCTACGGTGGCGGCATTTGAAAAACGCATCGTGGGCGTTGGCAGTGGAGTTAGAGGGGGTTTCTTCCGCACAAAAAAAGGCGGGAGTATTAATCCCGCCGCAAATCGACTCGAAGAATAGTCAGTTGAACATTAAATCATTACATGGAATAAGCGCGTTCCCCGTGGGAAGCAGTATCCAAACCTTGGCGTTCTTCTTCTTCCGATACCCGCAGCCCCATGGTCATGTCGATCAATTTGAACAACACAAAGCTCACGATACCAGACCAAACGACGGTTAATAAAACACCTGATGCTTGGGTAATGACTTGCCCACCCATTGAGTAGTCGTCTACACCGACACCGCCTAAAGCTGGGGAAACAAAGATACCCGTACCAATCGCACCAATGATACCGCCCAGACCGTGGATACCGAAAACGTCCAAGCTATCATCGTAGCCCAGCATTTTCTTCAGGCCAGTCACGCCCCACAAGCACAATGCACCGGCGATAGCACCCAGTACGATAGCGCCCATCGGCCCCACCAAACCCGCAGCCGGTGTTACCGCAACCAAGCCTGCGACAACACCAGAAGCCACACCTAACATGGATGGCTTGCCGCGCAATAACCACTCAGTCAACATCCACGCCATACCGCCAGCCGCTGTCGCCAAAATGGTGTTAATGAAAGCCAAACCAGCGCCGCCATTCGCTTCCAGATTAGAACCAGCGTTGAAACCGAACCAACCGACCCACAGCAACGATGCACCGATCATGGTCATTGGCAGATTGTGTGGTTGCATCGGGTCACGCCCAAAACCAACCCGCTTACCCAGTACAATGGCCCCCACCAGTGCTGCGATACCCGCATTGATGTGTACGACTGTACCACCCGCGAAGTCTAAATCACCGGCTTCAAACAAGTAACCGCCCGTTGCCCACACCATGTGCGTGATTGGCAGGTAAGAGAAGGTGAACCACAATGCGCCGAAGATCATCAGGGCAGAAAATTTCACCCGTTCAGCCAAACCGCCCACAATCAGTGCCACGGTAATTGCCGCAAACGTCAACTGGAAGGACACGAATATCAATTCAGGAATGACCACGCCATCCGTGAAGGTAGCCGCAGTGCTATCAGCGGTAATGCCCGCCAAGAACAGTTTAGAGAAATCCCCAATCATCCAGTTCAAGCTGCCGCCATCGCCGAATGCCAGTGAATAACCGTAAATCGCCCACAATAGCGAAATCATGCAGAAAATAGCCATCACCTGCGTCAACACAGACAACATGTTTTTAGCGCGAACCAAACCGCCGTAGAACAGTGCCATACCCGGTACAATCATCAGAATAACCAGCAAAGTGGACAGCATCATCCACGCGGTATCCCCTTTATCCGGCACAGGAGCCGCAGCCACTTCGTCAGCCATTGCCACACCGGAAATACCCAGTACGGCTGCCAGCATCATTAAACCAAGACGAATATTCATGGAATTCCCCCTTCCTTACAGTGCATCTGTACCGCTTTCGCCGGTGCGAATGCGGATAACTTGTTCTACTGAGGTGACAAAAATCTTGCCATCACCGATTTTGCCCGTATTCGCAGACTTAGTGATCGCTTCAATCACCTGATCCACTTGCGACTCGGCGACGGCGGCTTCAAGCTTGATTTTTGGTAGGAAATCCACCACGTATTCTGCGCCACGGTACAATTCGGTGTGACCTTTCTGACGCCCAAAACCTTTTACTTCAGTGACTGTGATACCTTTAACGCCAATATCCCCCAACGCATCGCGCACGTCGTCGAGTTTGAAGGGCTTAATAATGGCTGTAACCATTTTCATAGAACTAACTCCTTGCTAGTTAGGGATGCCAAATTTAATTGCTTAACGCCAAGCATGGTGCAATTGACGTGCCAATCACTCAGAAGCCGCATGACCACAAGGCACAGCTAGTAATTGTTTAAAAAAACACCATTTAGTCGACTTATCCCCTTTTCGGAGCGTGCATCAGCACCATAATAGTGCATTGGTCGGTATTAATGCACTAAGCCCACCACATAACCGCACTGTCACCGAATTTGCTACAATCCGGGCATCCACTTAGTTTAAGGAACACATCATGCAAAGCTTTGGCAACCTCGACGATCTGGCAAAGAAACTCTCAGCCCTGCTGCCCGAACCGGTACGTCACATGCAGGAAGACGTGGAAAAAAACATGCGCGGCCTGCTCGAAGGCGGCCTGCAAAAGATGAACCTGGTCACGCGGGAAGAATTCGATATTCAGAGCGCGGTACTGCTGCGTACCCGTGAAAAGCTGGAAGCGTTGGAAAAGCGGCTTGCTGAACTCGAAGCCCAGCAAAGCCAAGTACAAGCGAGCGCGTAAGCCTTACGCCCGCAGCATCCCCTTGTGGACGATGAAATCAATGATCGTCTGCAAGCCCAACTTTTCCTTCAAGTTGGTAAACACAAACGGACGTTCACCGCGCATCCGTTTGCTGTCGCTCTCCATCACTTCCAGCGACGCCCCTACGTAAGGTGCAAGGTCGATCTTGTTGATCACCAGCAAGTCGGAACGGGTAATCCCGGGGCCACCTTTGCGCGGAATCTTTTCGCCTTCCGCCACGTCAATCACGTAAATGGTTAAATCCGCGAGTTCAGGGCTAAAGGTTGCTGACAGATTATCACCACCACTTTCGATGAAAATCAGGTCAAGATCGGGGAAGCGGATTTGCAGATCTTCCACCGCAGCCAGATTCATGGACGCATCTTCGCGGATGGCAGTATGCGGACACCCGCCGGTTTCCACGCCGACAATGCGTTCCACGGGCAGGGCTTCGCTACGCATCAGAAATTGCGCATCTTCCTGCGTGTAAATGTCATTGGTCACAACGGCGATGTCGTAAGTGTCGCGCATGGCTTTGCACAGCGCATCCAGCAGCGCGGTTTTGCCGGAACCGACCGGACCGCCGACACCGACTCTCAATGGATTGGACATAGTTACTTTCTCCTTTGTTGAAGAAACCCCTCCCCAACCCTCCCCTTATCAGGGAAGGGAGTAAGAAAGATGCGCCGCCTTCTTGTTCCTCCCCTGATAAGGGGAGGTTAGGAGGGGTTTCTTCACGATCTAAACAAACGGGTGTATTGGGTTTCATGGCGACTGCTGGCAATGGCTAACGCGGGTGACGACGCGCCAATGTCGTCATCCGCTATTTGCAAACCTTGCGCCACCACTTCCGGCAGCAACGCCATCATTTCATGCAGGATTTTTTGCCCCTGAGTTTGCCCCAGCGGGATGATTTTCACCGCTGACAGCACCAGATTTTCCAGCCAGCTCCACACGTAGCCGTAAGCTGTTTGTTGCAGCGGGATTTGCCAATGCACCGCAGCGAGTGCGAAAGCAGCAGATTGGCTTTGTGCCAGCAGCGGTTTCCAGCGGGCAGCATTGGGGATTTCCAGCGCAATCAGCAAATCAGTCAGCGCCCGCCCGCGATTCTTTTCTTCCAGCAATAATTCGCTGGTTTCGCGACTGGCATTGAGGGTGTGAATCCAGTATTCCAACGTTTCCACATCAGCGCGTTCCACCGCGTGATACAGGCGTTGCAATACCGGAATATCCAGATGTGTCATGCCGCTGTGCAACTGGCTTGCCAACCAGTTTTGCAAATCGGTGGGGGTAGCAATCCAGCCGCATTCCACCGCCCATTCGATCCCCTGCGAATAGGTAAACGAACCAATCGGCAAGGTCGGGCTGACCAGATGCAGCAGGCGCAGCAGCGCGAGGTCAGTGATCATGGGAATGCGCGTGATCATGGTCATGATGATGTCCGTGCGAATGCCCGCCGCCATACGCGCCCGCTTCCGGCTCGAATGGCGCTTGTTCCACCACCACATGCAAGCCTAAACCGTGCAGCATATCGTCCAGCACATGGTCGTGTTGGTAACGGATCATGCCCGGCATGATTTGCACGGGCACATGACGGTTGCCGAGGTGGTAACAGGCACGTGCCAGCAACCACGGGTCGGCGCAAGTCAGGGTGGACACGGTTTCGGGCGCGGCTTGGATGCGGATGAGTGCACCGCTGGCACCTTGCAGGACATCGCCGTGTTGCAGGCTGGAACCGCGTGGCAGGAATAAGCCTGCATCACTGCCATCGTCGAGGGTGACGCGCTGGCGGCTGATAATGCGGCGTTCGTGCGGCAGGGTCAGCGACAGGTGCGGCTGACGGGGCGGTACGCTGCTTTTATCAAGAATACGTTCAATTTTTAGCATTACTTAACCTAGATAGAGGAAATATAACGTTTGCACATTCACAGAGCAGTTTTCATGCCAACACATAATACCCCGCCCTTGCATCCAGTCGAGCTTTCACCTCTTCCCAACTGGGCATCACCTGAGACAGCAAACGGTAAAAGCGTTCGCTGTGATTATGTTCAGCAAGATGACACAACTCATGCAGAATCACGTAGTCAATGCACTCGCGTGGGGCTTTAACCAGATGCGGGTTCAGCGTCAGCCTGCCCTGGGGTGAACAACTGCCCCATTGGGTGTGCATGGTGAGGATGCGTAACGGTGGACGTTCAGCCACCCAAAGAGCCTGTTCCAGCATGGCATCCAGTCGTTTGGCAAACACTTCTTTTGCGCGTACTTTGTACCAATCGCCCAGAAGCTGCTCCACTTTCGCTATACTCTTCTGACGTAGCGTCACTTCCAGTTTGCCGCGTAACAGTTTTACCTGCGACGTGGCATTGGGGTCTTCCAGCACTTTCAGCAAGTATTGTTTGCCCAAGTAATAATGGCTTTCGCCGCTGATGTATTGCCGTGGGGTAACGTAGGCGGATTGTTGGCGAAAATCGCACAGTTGTTGGTAAATCCAGCGACCGCGCTTTTTCACCGCTGCCAGCACTTCGCTATCGTCCGCTTGGGCTGGGGCGGCAACTTCGATCCGGCAATCAGGGTGAACCTTGATCAACACACGCTGGATGCCCTCGCTACGCGGCAAGCGCTCAAACGTAATCTGTTCATCGCCATAGCTAAACTGAAGCATCTCCTTACACCCCACTCAAACCCACGCGCACAATCTGCACTACCCGCTCGACCATTGCCTTAGCCTGATCCATGCCACCACCAATCGCTTTGCATTCCTTGAACAGCAGCGGCAGCAGTTTTTTGCGGATGTCGGCTTCGATATTTCGCGGATTGATGGAATGTTCGGCGACGGATTGTTCCACATGCGCATCCAGTGCGAAGGCCAGTTGCACCCATTGCTCTTGCGTGGCTTGATCAACATCCGTGAATACTTCCGGCAAAGTTTGTTTGAACACGCCGAAATACGCCTGCGCGTGGTGATTGCCTGCAAACACATTCGGCATATCCGGCACGCGCCGCTGTTGCACTTGCTCGGCGAAATCGTGGAACAGCAGATATTGTTTGAGCGGATGGTCGAACAGTTTTTCTGCGTCGGCAATGGCTTGGCGTAGCAGTTTGGAAAAGGCTTCTTGTGCGTAAGGGTCATCGCGCAAATCCTGCTCGATCATGCGCGTCACGCGGGTTTTGATAATGTCGGTTTCGTTGCGGGTCTTGTCTGCGCTCCAGTCTTCGGGTGCTTGCTTTTGCCCCAGTTTGTTCACTTCGTAAACGCCATCGGCATCTTTGATGTCAACGCCGACTACGTGCTTGTCCAGCAGCTTTTTCACCTGTGCGGCGTACTGGTCGTAATTGACGGTTTCGCCTGCGTCCTGTTTTGCCAATTGGCGCAGGCTGGAAAATTGCTTGAGGGTTTCTTTGTAATGGCGGCGGTCAGTATCGCTAAAACTGGTATCGGCAAAGAAGGTGGCAGATTGCAGCGCGACTTTCAGGCAACTGGCAAAGGCGGTCAGGGCTTCGTAGAAGTCTTCGCGCACTTTCAGGTTGGCATCGACTAATTCCTGCGAAGAGTTGACCCCACCCCAACCCTCCCCTTGCCAGGGGAGGGAGCAAGAATCCCGCGCCATGTTCTTATCTCCTCCCCCTGGCAAAGGGGAGGCCGGGAGGGGGTCTCCCCCAACATAAACCATTTTTGGCACTAACACCTGCCTTAATTGCTCAATGTCGTGCTTATTTTTAACCCCAGCAAAAATCGCCCACAAGGTTTTGTAAAGTTGTGGCAAGCGTTTGTATTCGGTACTCATCTGACTGTACAAACCCGCAATATCATTGATGTCGTAACCACCTTGGGTACGCGCTGCCAAATCCTGATATTTTTGGAGGGTGGTATCCAGTTCCGCCAGAATGCCGCGATAGTCGATCAGCAAGCCGAACTTTTTCAGCGGGTGCAAGCGGTTCACTCGCGCAATCGCTTGAATCAGGTTGTGTTGCTTTAAAGGCTTGTCGATATACAGCACGGTATTTTTCGGCTCGTCGAAACCTGTCAGCAGCTTGTCCACCACAATCAGCAGCTTCAGGGCATCGTCTTTGTCGAAACGCTCGATAATGGCTTTGGTATAGGCTTGTTCGTCGGCTGAACCGATATTGTCTTTCCACCATTTAGTCACGGCGGGCAAGGCGGCTTCATCCACATCGGTATTGCCTTCGCGGGTATCGGGCGGACTCATGACCACGGCGGATTCAAACAATCCGGCTTCGTCGAGGTATTGTTTGTACTTGATGGCGGAGGCTTTGCTGTCGCAAGCGAGTTGCCCTTTCAAGCCGTCGTCGATGTTTTTCACAAAGTGGTTGGCAATGTCGAGCGCAATCAGGCGGATGCGGTCATCCACGCTGTAGATTTCGCCTTTGCGGGCAAACTTGCGTTTCAGGTCGGTTTTTTGTTCAGCGGTCAAGCCTTCGGTAATACGCTCGAACCAGCTATCAATGGCGCGTTCGTTGACATCCAGATCGGGAATGCGCTCTTCGTACAACAAGGGCGTAACGGTCTGGTCATCCACGGCGCGTTGCATGGTGTAGGCGTGAATGATCTTGCCGAATTTGCCTTCGGTCTTGTCGTCTTTCAGCAAGGGTGTGCCAGTAAACGCCACAAACGCGGCTTTGGGTAATGCCTGTTTCATGCGGATGTGGTTTTCGCCGCCTTGGCTGCGGTGGCCTTCGTCGATCAGCACAATAATATTGGGGCTGGGGTTGCGGCATTCGGGGAGTTTGGTGGCACTGTTAAACTTCTGGATGAGGGAAAACATAATGCGTTCCGTGCCTTTGCCAATCTGTTCGGCAAGGCGTTTGCCAGAGGTTGCCATTGCCGCTTCTTTGTCTTTTTTGCTGGCTAACTCGCCGCCGGAAGTGAAGGTTTTACTGAGTTGGCTTTCCAAATCCACCCGGTCGGTGACAACCAGAATGCGGCAGTGCTTGAGGGAATCGTGCAGGATCAGGGCTTTGCTTAAGAATACCATTGTGAAGGATTTGCCTGAGCCGGTGGTGTGCCAGATAACGCCGCCGCGTGAAGAGACCCCACCCCAACCCTCCCCTTGCCAGGGGAGGGAGCAAGAATCCCGCACCATGTTCTTATCTCCTCCCCCTGGCAAGGGGGAGGCCGGGAGGGGGTCTATCCCCGTCAATCGCTCAATCAGCCGTTTAATCGCAAACACTTGCTGATAACGCGCAACAATCTTGCCAACCTTTTTGTCGAATAGGGTGTAAAACCGCACCATTTCCAATAAGCGTTGCGGTTGTAACAGGCTAATCAGCAGATGATCTTGACCTGTCACTGCCAATTCAGCGGCACTCCAAGCCTGATACCATGCCCAATCTTGGGCAGTGCGGTGGGCAAACAGGATTTCGGTTTGCAGCGCGGTCAGTGGGCGGTTTTTGATGGCGTGCATTTCCGCAGGGCTGATGTCTTCCTCGCGCCATGCTGACCAGAATTTGGTTGGGGTGGCACAGGTTGCGTAACGACCTTCTGCACCATTGATGGAGAGCAATAATTGGCTGTAGGCGAACAGGTGCGGGATTTCGTCGGGGCGTTGGTTGCGCAGGCTTTGCGAAATGCCTTCGTCGATGGTCGGGGCTTTTTTCGTGTGACCATTGGGGCGTTTGGCTTCGATGACTACCAACGGGATGCCGTTGACGAAACACACGATGTCCGGGCGGCGCGTATCGACACCACCCGCGCGGGTAATGCTGAATTCTTCGGTAAAGCTGAAATGGTTGTTGGCGGGGTTGTGCCAGTCGATCAGGGCAATGGTCGGGTTGGCTTTTTTGCCGTCGACAAATTCGGTGATGGAAATGCCGTACAGCAGGTGGTTGTAGAGCTTTTCATTAGCAGACAGCAAACCTTCGTTGAGGGCAGGGCTGCACACTTCGGCAATCAGGTTATCCAGCGCGTGGCTCGACAGGGCGTATTCACGCCCTGCGAAGGTGAAACGGCGTTTTTGCAATTCGCTACGCAAGATGTCGCGCAACACTACCTGATCGTAATGACCGTGGCGGGCAATGACTGCCTGTTGCGGGGAGAGGAATGACCAACCCAGTTGGCTTAACAGTGCCAAGGCTGGGAGTTTGGCACTGTATTCTTCCTGGAATTTGGGCATGGGATTCATAATAAAATCCCTTGTTTGCGCAACCAGACACGACCTGCATCTGTGGTGACATACGCTTGTTCAGGATGATTCACTACGTCTGGATAGGTGTATTGCAACAGACCTTCCTCTTCGCGCAGCGGGTTCAAATGCTGGGATTTCAACGCAGTGACTCGCCGGTCTAGTAGTTCCGCTAATTTTTCGGCTTTATAGGAGCGAATGGCACATAACCAAAGAATCAATGGGCGTAGTTTTTCTTTGCGTGGCTTAGGGGTAAGCTCATGAATAGCGAGCAGGAGTTCCTGTGGTAACTCATTTGCATTTGTGCGGGGGTCACTCGTATTTGTACTGAGGTCACTCGCATTTGAGTCGAGGTCACTCGTATCTACAGTGGATAACTCGTAGTAAGTGGATGAACCTGCACCACCTTGTGTGAGTAACTGGCGTTGGTGATTCAACTTTCTCAGTACTTGGCTGGCTGACAAGGTATCTAGCCCGGTCACGGCGCGTAAGCTTGCGTTGTCTACAACACCTGTTTCCTTCGCTAAAATCAGGGCTTTGGCTTCATTGTCAGACAATGCCAAGTATTTGAATTGTTGTAACCAAACCAGTTGCTCTTCGCCAAGCAATTGATGTAACAGATAAATGGCTGAAAACTGGTTAGTCAAGGTGTCACTCGTAAACACAGGTGCGCTTAAGCCTGCTTGCTCCAGCAAGCGCCGCATGGTGCGGATGCCTGAGCCTTTGGTTTCGGCAAAATCCAGATCGTACAAGACGGCGGCTAGGATCGGGTTACGCAGTTTAGACCCCATTTCCCCCAACACGACCTCTGGCTTGAGCGAATAACCTGCATTACGAATTTCCAGCCGATTACTGTAGCGCACCACCAAAGTGGGTTGATTGACTTGGTAATCGCGATGCATCACTGCATTGATGATGGCTTCACGTACCACTTTTTGTGGTAGCAATGGCTGATCCGAACGTTGCGTGTCGCCTTCTTTCAAACGGAAGTGGCGGGGCATATCGTCCAAAATGGTCGCTTCCAATTTTGGAATCAAGCGCAATAAGGGTTCTCGAAGATCAAAAGTGGTCATGAAACGTTGTTCAGGGTCTTCTACCCACTGCGTTCCTTGTATGCGCACGTAATCCACACGCACAGCGGGTAACAAACGGCGCAATGCTAATGGTTTAGCCAGCAACAACAGCCCTGCAACATTGGGGACATAAACACCGTTTTGGCGTTTAACCAGATTCAACGCACGTAGCATTTCTGGATCATCAACTTGCAACTCTTCCGCATGAGGGCGAACTTTTCTGCGTAAAGTGCGATACAACGCGATAGCCGCAGGGTCAAGATCATCCCATTCCGCATCCGATGGAATAATCTGCTCAAAACTCATGCCACTCTTAGCCAGTAATAACGGCTCTAGTTCTTGTTGGCTGCATTCGTAATCACCGTTCAGGCCACGCCGCCACACGCCTGTTTTCCGTTTGTTTTTGCTATCAAATTTACCTTTGAAAACACACGGTTTGGCAGCGGGTTCTAATTCTGGAACAAAGACAATCAAAACGCGCTGACCTTCCAATGTGGCTGGCGTCCCCTTGATGGGGATCGGTTGTTCAAATTGTTCACGGCAATTGTTTTGCAACTGGTTTAATAACTTATCGCTGTCAGCAACGCCTACCACCTGAAATGTGGCGTGAGTTTCATCAGGTTCAGCCACGCCCAAGAGTAGATAACCACCGCCTAAACCTAGCTCGTTTGCAAAGGCGCACACGGTCTGCATGACAGAAGCACCGATTTCGCTAGCGCGTTTGGCTTCAATGCGCGGGTGTTCATCTAGTTCGCGTAGCTGTTCCAGTAACTGTTCGGGGGTGAATTCTTCCACGATTATATAACCTCGAAACTGCGACGGTGTAGGTCAGCAAAATGTTGCTTGATACCCGCCGCCTGTTCTGGTGTGAAACCGCAAAATTGCTGTAACCAGAACAACAGCATTTGCTCATCTGGCTGGGTATAGTCCCTGCTTTGCTTGGTTTTACGCAATAGACGGTTGATGTAACTGCTGAAATGCAGCATTTCACGGTCGTTATCCGGCACGTACCCGCTGGCATTCACGGTTTCGGTGAACTGCGAAACCACATCGTTGATATGAGCTTGTACGCTGCGGTCGGAACGTTGGCACAAGAAAATATCGGCAGTTTGTGCCATGAATTCGTTAATGAACATGGCAAACTGCTCTTCCTCCAATACGCCAGATTGCAACGCAAACCCGAATAGTTGATCCAGTAGGCGGGGTTTGAAGCGGTCAATGAACGCATCAGGATTGCCTTTGGGCATGGCGGTGAGGATGACGCTGAAACGGGTATTGACCTCCATCGCTATCAGGCAGTGTTTGCGCTTGACTGTGATGGCGTGTAGTACCCACTGGAAAGCTAGCGTCGGCTTGCCTTCGTCATTTTGCAGGTATTGACCATCTGCGGCGATGTCTTTGTTGGGTGGCGTGTGTACAAACGATTGTTTCACGCCTTTGCGGGTGACGGTGAAAAACTCGGTGGCTGCTTTGGTGCAGTTAAAAATTAGCATGGTAGTCGTTCCTGTGCTTTCATCATCTATCATCCCCTTGTCATCAGAAAAATATTACCGTTAGTAATACAGGAATCTTGTAAAAAACCTTACGAGTCACTATCCTCTATTTCGGATTCACTGCCCATCGGCAGATGAACGTACCGAGGCTTCTGTCTGCTGAGCCAGCGTAGCGAATCAGCGGCAAACTTATTTCTTTAGTTTTTCCAAGCACTTAATCAAATTCCATTTAGGTGACTTTCTGATCTCGTCGATACTTCTGTCGGCTTCATAGCAAGTAACAAAGTTGCCTTTCATCTCACCTTTTTGATTTAAGCCAAGCTCAATCACAACGACGAAATCATCGTAAACGACGCTGACGCGCCGATCTTCATCATGACAGCGTTCAGCTTTGTTCCATCCCATGAACAGTTCCGCATCAGGATTTTCTAACGTTGCTTTGATCCAGTCCATGCGCTGCGCCCTAACGGGGCAGAATTCATCTTTCGCACCTGACCTTCCCTGCGAATTACGGTAGAAGGCGTGTCCAAATTTTTGTGGTTTGAAGAAAACACGGATACCGTCGAATGTCACGATATTGCCACGGCAATAGCAACGTTCGTAATGTTCCCGATAGGCACGGGGTGAGTCCAGTAACAACAAGGACGGGGTAGACACCGTTACCAACCTCCTTGTAAGTTGATCTTGAAAGTGTTGAATTTGTGTTCAGAACGGTAAGTTGCCGCCAAGGGACGGTTTAATTTTTGTTCCAGATACAAGACCAGCGCCTCTTTTGCACTGCCTTGCCGTAAGGTGTGGTTCATACGGGCAGAAGCCATGCCTAACAGCAAATCTGCTAACTGGATCAATACGACCTGTTTTGATGGCAAGGCTTGTACATCCTGAATCTGGGAGTTCAAATTGGCATTGCGCAGGCAGGCTTTCAATGTTTCCAAACGCTTGAGGTCACGATTGGTTTTCACATCACAAAAAACGCGGTAACTGTTAAAATCCAGTATCCAGTGGTGTAGCACCTGATAGTAGAATTTATAAAATCCCAGTTCATTATCCTGTTTGTGCAAGCGGTCATTAAAATCTTTGTGATCTATGGCAATGCAGCGAAAACGTAGTTGCTCACCATAACTCTCATAAAGATCAATGATTTCTTTGTAAAATTCCAACTTGGCGTAACTGATCTTGCGCCACTTAATTTCCCCCCACGCATTATGTTTCTCCCGCAGTTGCCAGATTCGCTCTTTGATTTCCTCCCGAAGGCTGGCGGGCAACCAAAGGCTACCAATCATCAAGAACTGGGCAGTTGGTTTCTGTGAAGCAAATAATTCAGGATGGTTCTCATCACAATAAACTTCAAAGTCCATTAGTTAACCTCCGTCACTTTCACCCGCCGTTTCCCCGTCAACAACTGCTGCATCAGGGCTTTCTTCTCCTGCTTCAAACCCTCAAGCTTTTGCTGCAAAACCTCAATGTCACGATCAGCCGCCGAAAGCACCGAAACAATTTTATTTTGCTCTTCAAGTGATGGGAGTGGCACATGAATAGAGCTAAAATCATCCCATCGCAGACTTCCCCTTCTATCAACAGATGCATTAGTTGATGCAGAAAATATCTGGCGATAATGATCAGCTTTAAGAAGGGCAAACAGATACTTGTTATTGATCTTCGTCTGATTGGCTTTAAAAATTATGTAAATAGGGCTGACGATGCCAACGTCATAAAGGTTTTGAAGACCGATTGATCCCTCTTCAATATGATTGGAAGGAAAACCAAAGCAACCTCTGGGAATAATGCGGTATCCGCTGGTATCATCACTGTATACTTTTTTCTTAAAATACTTTAGTGAATCCACGAATCCTTCATGTTTTGAGCAGGAGAGAACTGGGTAGTTGCTTTGATCAACATTCTTTCCAGAAACTTGCTCACAAATTTCTCTTATTGCAGGAAATCCCCAATCACTAGGAATTCTTCCATAACGTACTTCTTTAAATTCAAAAGAATTATCCTTGAAACCAAACCGCTTCTTCCCTGTCAGCAATTGCTGCATCAGGGCTTTTTTCTGCTGCTGACTGTTGGCAAGCAGTTGTTCGGTGGTGGTGATGGCTTTGTCCCAAGTGGAGAGGATTTGGGCGATTTTCTCTTCCTCTGCTTTTGATGATGCCGAAATTAAGGGAAGCTCACTCAAAATGGAAGTATTCATGTTAGGCATAGTCTGCCCCACCGCACTCTGCTCAAGCCACTTTCTTGTAGAGTCCCTTTGTAAAAAATAGGCAATAAACTGAGATGAATAATTTTTACTGGGAGTGGCTTTTAAGCAACCCGTTCCGCACAGAACACCTTCACTCAATTCGTCAATGAGTGCAAATCTTGCAACATCGCCCCTTCTACTGAAAAGCAAGTCCCCATATTTCAGTTTATGCTTTTTGAGTTCCGATGCTTTCTCTTTCGTAACTTTAGCTGCTGATTTCAAATCAGCCCTACAGTTATTTAAATCTTTAGGCATCAAAACAGCAACACCATCATCTACATATTCATGGGAATGAAGTTGGCTACCAAATGGTCCCGTTTGAAGTTTGCCAGCGCAAACTTCTCCAAGTGTTGTGTGCTTCCATCCGTGTGGAATCATGCTTTCACCCCCAACGCTTGCCCGTAAGCACTTTTGCTTGTTTCAAGCATAGTCGAGATTCTGCTTCGCAGAATTGACCCCCACCTAACCTCCCCCTTACTAGGGGGAGGAACAAGAACGCACGACTCTCTTACTCCCTCCCCTGGCAAGGGGAGGGTTGGGGTGGGGTCTCTTCCAGCACAACCTAGAAAATGCTGCCCTCTTACTCCCTCCCCTGGCAAGGGGGCGCAAGCGCCGCGAATAGCGGCTGGACGGGTTGGGGTGGGGTCATCTTCCCGCAAGTAGTGCGTCCAACTCAATTTGGTACGCACTGCGTTCCAAATGGGATAAGCCAAATAAATTGTGCGGCAGTGTCGCATAATTTGGGTTAAGCAAGTAAAACTCATGCCTTATATCCTGTTGAGTATGCGCCGAGCCTTTCTTCTACCCGCTGCTGCTCTTCTTGCAGTTCCCGCTCAATTTCTTCAATGCTAGGCAAGCTGGTTTTGAGTTCTTCGGGTAATGTTCTGGTGAGTTGTTGCTGCCATTCGGCAACACCAATGGGTTTATTATAACTGGCAAGTGCATATTCAACGATCAGGTTGTTTTTTTCCTTTACCAGCAAGAGACCGATAGTAGGTTGGTCATCGGGATGGCGGAGTTGCTCGTCTATGATGGTTTGGTACATCTGAAGTTGACTGACAAAACCGGGGGTAAATTTACCCATTTTGAGTTCCACCACCACATAGCAACGCAACTTGAGGTGATAAAACAGCAAGTCAGCATAGAAATCTTCGTCGCCTACCTCCAAATGCACTTGTCGTCCCACAAAGGCAAAACCTTGCCCCAGTTCCACCAAAAACTTTTCCAGATGGTGGATGAGTTGCTGTTCAAGTTCTGCTTCCCTGCGTGGCACATCCGTACCCAAGAAATCGAACAGGTAAGGGTCTTTGAAAAGCTGTACCGCCATATCTGATTGTTCAGGTGGAAGTGTTGCCGGAAAGTTGTTTTGACTTTGCCCTTGGCGTAAATGCAGCCTGTTTTCAATTTGCAAATACAGTATATCCCTGCTCCAACCGTACTCTAGCGTGCGACTGGCATACCATAGGCGTTCATTAGAACAATGCAATTTATCCAGTAGAACAATATTTGCACGCCAAGAAATTAGTGCAACGGTGCGTTGCACTAATTCACGATCGTCCCAATTTTCAGCAAACTTGCGCATATATTTGAGATTACGAGGACTAAAACCGCTCATTTCGGGAAAGGCTTGTTTAAGATCGTAAGCAAGGCGGTCGATAACTTTTGCTCCCCAGCCTTCCTGCTGTTGCTGTTGCAGAATTTCTTGCCCTATTTGCCAATACAACAAAATCATTTGCTGATTGGCACGCTGAACTATACGCAAACGTTCATTACCAACCAGTTTACGCAAACTGTCGAGCAAAGCTGGATAATTAGCCGGAAGATCGGACAAAGTGGTTGGCGTTGGCATCATAACAGCAGGATTGCTGGACTCGCCCCGCTGTTTACGTTGTTGTTTGTCACTCATACCCCAACTCCTGCAAATACCCCGCCATCTCCGTTTCCAACGCCACCAACTGCTGTTGCAGTTGCAGCCGCTCGCGCCGTACCGCCATCAAATCAATGGTTTCCTCTTCCTCAAAGGTATCGACATAGCGCGGAATATTCAGGTTGTAATCGTTCTCGCGGATTTCGGCGAGGCTGGCGAGGTAGGCATATTTCTCCACGCTTTTGCCAGTCTGGTACGTTTCCAGCACCTTGCGGATATTCTCCGCCGTCAGCAAATTCTGGTTCTTGCCCGCCTTGCACTCGCGGCTGGCATCAATGAACAACACGTTGGTATCGTGCTTATCCTTGCGGAACAGCAGAATCGCCGCCGGAATGCCCGTGCCGTAAAACAGCTTTTCCGGCAAACCAATCACCGCATCCAGCAAGTTTTCCTCAATCAGCTTCTGGCGGATTTGCCCCTCGGATGAACCCCGGAACAACACCCCATGCGGAACCACCACGCCCATGCGCCCGGTATCCGGTTTCAGCGTTTCGATCATGTGCAGGATGAAAGCATAGTCGCCCTTGGTTTTGGGCGGAATGCCGCGCCGGAAACGGCTGAACTTGTCGTTTTCCGCGTCGTCATGCCCCCATTTATCCAGTGAAAACGGCGGGTTGGCGGTCACGATGTCAAACAGCATCAGGTTGCCGTTTTTATCCAGCAATTTGGGATTGCGGATGGTGTCGCCCCATTCAATCTTGTGGTTATCTTCGCCGTGCAGGAACATATTCATCTTCGCCAGCGACCAAGTAGAGCCAATCGCCTCCTGCCCATACAGCGCGTATTGCCTGCTGCCGAAGTTGGCGACGATCTTGCGCCCACACTTCATCAGCAACGACCCCGAACCACACGCCGGGTCACAAATGCTGTCGCCCGGTTGCGGCTCTAATAGCTCCGCCATCAAATCGGACACTTCCGGCGGGGTATAAAATTCGCCCGCCTTTTGCCCACCGCTGGCAGCAAAGTTCTTGATCATGTACTCGTAGGCATTGCCAATCACATCCAGCGTCCCCACGCGGCTGGGTTTCAGGTTGAGTTCCGGCTTGGCGAAATCTTCCAGCAAGTGGCGCAAGATGGTGTTTTTCTGCTTTTCCTCGCCCAGCTTGTCAGTGTTAAACGAAATGTCTTGGAACACGCTTTTGCCCGCATCCTTGAGTTTCGTGCCGTTGGCTTCCTCAATCGCGTGCAGGGCTTGGTCAATGCGCTCACCGTTACCCGGTTCATGACGACGCTCATACAAGGCGTAGAAACTGGCGATGGGCGGCAACACAAAGCGTTCGCTTTTCATCATTTCAGTAATCAGTTCCGGCTCATCGCCATACTCCACCTGATAGCGTTCGTAATGATCCTGCCACACATCCGAGATGTACTTGAGGAACAGCATGGTGAGGATGAAATCCTTGTAAGTATCGGCACTGATCGTACCGCGAAAGGTGTCGCAGGCTGCCCACAGGGCTTTGTTGATGCTGTCTTGGCTGATGGTGTCGTTCATGCCTATTCCTTTTTGCACCGCTTAAATGCTTATGAAAGCACTCAAGCATAGCAAGCCCAGACACCTACAGTAACTAAAATGCCAAGACGAGGTGGTAGACAAGCAATTGTCTACCACCCACAAAGGAAGGGATCAGAACAGGAAGTAACGCTGCGCCAACGGCAATTCGCTCGCCGGTTCGCAAATCAGCAATTCACCATCCGCCCGCACCTGATAGGTTTGCGAATCGACTTCAATCACCGGCTGGTAGTCGTTGTGAATCATGCTGGCTTTGCTGATAGTGCGGCAGTTTTTCACCACCCCAATCAGGCTTTGCAACCCCAATTGCTGATGCACACCGGCGTTGTACCCCGCTTGCGAGAGGAAGGTCATGGTGGTGGCGTGTTTGGCTTTGCCGAATGCGCCGAACATGGGACGGTAATGCACCGGTTGCGGCGTTGGAATCGAGGCATTCGGATCACCCATCGGTGCAGCGATAATCATCCCGCCTTTGATATACCTTACAGCGTCAAGACCTGAACATTTTTAAAGGTTTGAAAATTTGTTGTCATCAACTGGGTCAGTTCTTTCTTGTGATCGGTATCCAGCTTGTCGAGACAGTTGGTGATGGCCGCCTTGAAAGCGGGAAACTTATCATAGTATTTCGAGTACAAGCATTTTTTCTTGACGAACTTCCACAACCGTTCAATCAGATTGAGGTTGGGTGAATAGGTCGGTAAAAATAATAGTTCAATATTGAGCCTTTTCGCACAGGCAAACACGGCTTCACAGCGTTGATACTTGGCATTATCCAAGACCAAAGTGATCGGTATTTTGAGTGCTAACGCTGCAATTTTTTCCAATAATTCACACACGCTGTTAGCGTTGATATAGGAGTCGTTAGTGATCGTGATGAGTTGTAGCGTTATCGCATTGAGTGCGCCCAATACGTTGTAGCGTTGTCGACCACAGGGGGCTTTGATGAATACGCGGGAAAATGACCACAAAAACCCCAGAAACGGTGCTAACACGAAGTGGGCGGCATCGACAAAAAAAGGGCGCGTTTGCCCTCCTTAGCCTCCTGAATGCGCGGTTTTAGTTCATTTTCCAGGAACTTTTCTTGTGCTTCCACATCAGCTTTGGCGGGTATCATCCCCACTTTATGGATGTCCATCCCTATTTTCTTCATAAAGACACGTACCCTGTCCTCACTGCGTTTGATGCCTGTCAGCTCCTCAATCTTAGCGGCTGCCGCCTTGCTGGTTGCGGGGGGATATTCACGAAAATAGGCTTCAATCTTGTCTTTATATGCCATCAAATCACTCTGTGGTTTATTGAATCGTATTTCTTTAAGAGCTTCTAAACCGTTAGGTTGTAGGTAGGCGTTTAGGTAGGCAAGCAGCGTGGCTTCTGTAATCCTTTCCAATCGTTTGATTTCCTTATGCGTCAACTGTTGGGATTTCAGGTACAGCACGGACATTTTCTTACGGACTCTGGGATGAGGATGGCGCTCCTTCCAGTAGAACAGCTCCGCTATCTCATCCTCAGTGAAAGTGATTTTTAATGTCATACATTACTCATGGCTGCTTTTGTTACCAGTCATCTAACCATATTTCCCTGATCAAAAAAACTATTTTATGGCACGGACTGGTATAATCAGGCTCGGTTTTGCACCGAAAAATGCCGGTTTCCACAACACCAAATCCGCGAGTTTGCCGACTTCGATTGAACCGACTTCGTGGGAAATGCCGTGCGTAATCGCGGGATTGATGGTGTATTTAGCGATGTAACGTTTGGCGCGGAAGTTGTCGTGCGTGGCGGGATCAGTGCCGAGGCTGCCGCGTTGCACTTTCATTTTGTGCGCGGTTTGCCAAGTGCGGATGATGACTTCGCCGACGCGCCCCATCGCTTGCGAATCCGACGAGATCATCGAAAATGCGCCCAAGTCGTGCAAAATGTCTTCGGCAGCAATGGTTTCGCGGCGGATGCGGCTTTCGGCAAATGCCACGTCTTCGGCAATCGCAGGCGACAGGTGGCGCGAAATCAAAGGGGTCAGACTCGATTGGTTTTCATTGCTTGGTATTGTTTGGATTTACGGTCTCCGCCTTTTGCCGCTGGCGCAACGGGGCGATCCAGCTCGGCGGCTATTTTTTCTTTGAAATAGTCGCTGCCTAGTACCCACGATTTGTTGGTGGCTTCGCGGATTTCGTTCAATGCTTTGGTGTCCAGCAGGGTGGTGAACAATTCGCGGTAGGCGTGTTGCCGTTGTGGTGGTGTGTTACCCAAGTGTTCATACGTCCAGTGCGGGACGAGCAAAGGGTTAGCTTCGCCCAAAGCGTTGGCACGGTAGCTTGACCACGGGTATGCGGCGGGATGATCCGCCATGCCTTGCGCACGTACTGGGTTCATTTCGATGTAGCGGTAACAGGTCAGGGCATAGGCTTCACTGTCGATCAGGGTGGCTTTGTAGCGACCTTCCCATAACGTGCCGGTGCGCTGGTAGGTTTTGTTGAAATACTGCACATAATAGCGCCCGATCATCTGCATGGCTTTCGCGAGGCCGTCTTCTTTGTGGGGTGTAATCAAGAGGTGGATGTGGTTGGTCATCAGCACATAGGCGTGTACGTCGCAGGCGTGCTTGTCGCAAGCCAACTTGAGCTTTTCCAGATAAAAACGGTAGTCATCATCGGCATAAAACACGGGTTCGCGGTTATTGCCACGGATGATCACATGTTGCGGCTGACCGATCAGCACGAAACGCGGTTGGCGAGGCATGGTGTCTCCAAATCAAAGAAATCAAAGGGGTCAGACTCGATTGATTATAGTAAAAGCGATAATGATAGCTCAGCGTTAGAGATCAATCAATCGAGTCTGACCCCTTTGATTCTTTGCGTTGATTGCGCCCAACTTCAAACAGTGGATGCCGCACGGGATTCATTCGCTGATCGAATCGGGCATTTTGCTGGCATCGTTTAGTGCGGTATTGCTCAACCTGTTCTTCAATGGAACGAGTAGCGATACCAGTGCGGCAGTGCGGGCGAGTGCTGAGTCAGAAGCGCATTAAAGAAACCCCTCCCCCGACCCTTTAAAGCCTCCCCTGATAAGGGGAGGTTGGAAGGGTTTCTTTTGTCGAACACGGTCATCGAGCCTGACCTCTTTGATTCCTGCTTGTGTTTTTTGTAATATTACATACAATATTGTTCATGAAATTTGTGATTGATACCAATGTGATCCTGTCGGCGCCCTACTCGAAAAAAGGCGCTTCACATCTGTTGCTGCGCTGGCTGTTCGAGCAACCACAAAAGATGAATATTGTGTCAACACCCTTGGTCATTGAGTTTGAAGATGTTTTGACCCGCCCTGAGCATTTGCAACGGTATCCAACCCTGAGTCAACAGGACATCGGTTGGTTTATTGATGACATTTGCGCGGTGTCGTGGCATCAGAAAATTTACTATTTGTGGCGACCTTATTTGCCTGATGCCAAAGACGATATGGTGCTGGAAACCGCTTTTAACGGGCAGGCGGATTACATCATTACCCATAATATCCGTGATTTCAGGGGTGTAGCGGAGTCCTTTTCCATCCAGCCGATTACCCCCGGCGATTTTTGGCGGCTACAGCAGGAGAAGTAAGATGAATTTTGCACTGAGAATACCGGACTATTACAAAGACGAGATCATGTACCTAAAAGGCGATGTCTCGATTAATCAATTCATTATCAATGCGCTGGCTGAGAAGATTTCGGCGTTGCGGACAGAAGCCTATTTGCAGGAACGGGCAAGCCGTGGTTCACGCCAACATGCATTGCGTTTGCTCGACAAGGTGGCAGATGTGCCACCGGAAGAGTATGACCGCCTTTAATCAAAAGCGGTCGGACTCGATTAGCCGGTTTTTTTCGTCAACCCTGAATATAAACCTCCTCCACAAACCGATACTCATCACAATTCCCCCCATACCCACCACTGCGGTCGATACACAGGAAATCCCGCACTTCATCCAGACTAAACTGGTAGTGATGCCAAACCCCGCGATGGTAATTGACCCCCTGACCCGCACCAACCACAAACAGCCGCAACTGTTCCAGCAACGGTTGCTCACCGGGCGGCGCAACCAACACCAGAAACGGTTTACGCTGCATGGAAAGAAACGCCTGACTGCTATGCGGATGACGTTCCATCACCTCCACTTTCAGCGGAAACTGTGCCGGTTGCGAGCGAAAAATACTCACGGTGGGTTTGCCGTCATTTTCCAACACATCCAGTTGCGCCAGATCGTGGTAACGTTCAGTACGTCCGTAATTAATGGCGTAATGCGTGCGCCCGTCACCCACTTCAATCACATCACCAAACGGCGCAAACGCTGCCGCTGTCAACGGTTCTGGTATCAGGATCATTCCTCCCTCCGTACCTTGCCAAACGCCCGCAAGCGACTCACCCCACCATCGGGATAAATATTCAAACGCAAATGCGAGACTTCCCCAATATCGCGCAGTTGCTCGACAAAGGTGAATTCGGTATCCGCCGCCAAACGTTGCGACGGCAAGATTTCCTGCCAATACAAACTTTGCGTGGCAATGCTATCCTCGTTGCCGCCCTGATACAGCGTGCCGCACACCGAACATTCATACGGGTAATTGCCTTTGAAATGCGCGGTATCAATCACCAGCCGGGTAATTTGCCCCACATACGCCAAGCGCAAAATGATCCAATCAAACCCCGGTTCACGGCGGCGACGGGTTTCCCAGCCATCGCCCATATTCACGCCTTTACCGGGTGCAATCAGGTTGCTGATATGCCCGAAATGCATGTCGCTGGCACACAACGCCCGCCCGCCATTGAGCATCGCCGCCAGATCAAGTTCGCCATCCAGCTCATCGGCACTGAGTTCGCGGCGCACTTGCCCGTAAACCCGTAACCGCGCAATGCCACCATCGGGGTAAATATTCAGGCGCAAATAATTCCACACCTCACGCGAGCCGATTTCAAACGTATTGTGTGAATTGCCCTGCAACGCCCGCGAATGCAGCAATGGAAACCAGCGGGTATTCTCATCCGGCGGCGTTTTGCTGTAACACGCTTCAATGCTGGCAGACGGCGCGAAATTGCCGGTGAAATGAGCGGTATCCAAATCGATCCCGTAAATCACGCCGGAGCAGATTTTGATAATCGCGTAATCGTAACCATCACCGCGTTTGCGACGGGTTTCCCAGCCATCCATCCACTTGCCGTTATCATCGTACTTGCCCGGAATAAACATGCCCCGTTTGCGGTGCAGTCCATGACCGTGACGTAAATGCCGCCAAGAATTTAGAAGAATACGCCGTGAGTTACACGGTGTCTGCCTGTGGAGGGGAAGGCTCTGGTCTTGGGCGCAAGCCGAAGACGAAACCAGCCCCCGTGAAGCAGGAATTCAACACCATGACTACTTTTAGTTAGCTATAGGTAGATTTGGGTAGGTTTGAAATAACGGCTGCCAGCGCGTTACTGCCACACTTGCCGGAAGGCTGCGAATTGCTGGAATTTCCCGATCATTTGATCATTCCCGGCATGATCGACACCCACATTCACTACCCGCAAACCGACATGATTGCGTCTTATGGCGAGCAACTGTTGGAATGGCTGGAAACTTATACCTTTCCCACCGAACGTCAATTTTCTGACTCGCACCATGCTCGTGAAGTGGCTGATTTTTTTCTGGGGGAATTGCTGCGTAACGGTACGACGACGGCGTGTGTATTCGGTACGGTACACCCCGAATCGGTGGATGCTTTTTTTGCTGCCGCTGAAACGCGTAACCTGCGCATGATTGCTGGCAAGGTGATGATGGATCGCAATTGCCCGGATTATCTGCAAGATACCCCGGAAAGTGCGTATCAGGACAGCAAGGCATTGATTGAAAAATGGCACGGGCGCGGGCGTTTGTCTTACGCGGTGACACCGCGTTTTGCCCCTACCTCGACACCGGAGCAACTCAGCAAGGCGGGGCAATTGTTGCAGGAATTTCCTGATGTTTACCTGCATACCCACGTTGCTGAAAACAAAGCGGAAGTGGCATGGGTGCAGGAACTGTTTCCTGATAGCCGTAGTTATCTGGATGTGTATCATCAGCATGGTTTGTTGAAACCGCGTTCCGTCATGGCGCATTGCATTTATCTGGATGAGGCGGATAAGCAGTGCATGGCGGAAACGGGCGCGGCGGTGGCGTTTTGCCCGACTTCCAACCTGTTTATCGGTAGCGGTCTGTTTGATGTGATGGATACCACGGCGCATGGAATCCGGGTCGGCATGGGCACGGATGTGGGCGGCGGCGGCAGTTTTAGTTTGCTGCAAACTGCTAACGAAGCTTACAAAGTGACCCAATTGCGTGGCAATAAGCTGTCAGCGTTCCAAATGTTGTATCTGGCAACACTGGGTGGGGCAAAGGCGCTGCATCTGGATGACAAGATTGGTAATTTCGCCCCCGGTAAAGAGGCGGATTTTGTGTTGCTGAACCCCAAAGCGACACCGTTGCTGGAACGGCGCTTGCGGCATTGTCAGGATATTGCGGAATTGCTGTTTGTGCTGATGCTGTTGGGGGATGATCGGGTGGTGAGTAAGGTGTGGATTATGGGTGAGGAAGCGACCAGTTGACCGGCGTTCTGCCATTGGCCTGCAAAAACGCATTGGCGCGGGAAAACGGTTTGCTACCAAAAAAGCCACGCCGCGCTGATAAAGGTGACGGATGTGCGCTGGCGATAATGCAGTGGCGGGTAGTGTCGATCAGCTCCGTTTTTTTCTGCGCGTGATTGCCCCACAGAATAAACACCACAGGTTGGGCTTGGACGCTAACGGCTTGGATGACCGTATCGGTGAAGGTTTCCCAGCCGCGTTTTTGATGGCTACCTGCATTGCCTGCCTCTACCGTCAGCACGGTGTTGAGCAGCAACACGCCTTGCGCTGCCCACGCTTGCAGGCAACCGGTGTGGCTGTTGTTAATACCGAGGTCGTCTTGCAATTCACGGTTGATATTGAGCAGCGAACGCGGCAACGGGGCAACATCCGGTTGCACTGAAAACGCCAGTCCGTGCGCGTGTCCGGGTGTAGGGTATGGGTCTTGACCGAGAATGACGACGTTGACCTGATCCAGCGACGTGCTTTGCAGGGCGTTGAAACGCTGTTCTGGCGGGGGCAGGATGTGTTTGCCCGCAGTAGCTTCGGTTTGCAGAAAGTGGCTTAGGGTAAGCAGATAGGGTTTGGTGAATTCTGCACCGATGGCGGTTTGCCAGCTTGGGGAGAGTGTGGTGTTTTGCATCCATTCGCCTTGTTCAACAGTCACGGGGCATGTGTTATAGCACAGCGGTGGCACGCTTCACATTACGCTATACTTCCAACATTTAGGAAATAGCTTGTTTTAATAGGCTTTTGACTCCTCACCAATCCCAATACCCCGCATCAGGTTGAAGCTGCCTTGTTTGCCTACGAAAATCCGTTATCGAAAGGCGTGATCCTCGCTGATGAAATCGGTTTAGGTAAAACCATCGAAGCGGGGTTTCTTAGTTTGCAGAAACCAAAACTTCAGACGCAATGGGCTATTCCGAAAAATCATCGAAATACCTCGTATAATCATATTATTATGGAATAATTCATGAATATCTGGAGTTCAATTCCATTATGTCCTGTTGAGATAATAACGATTAACCCTAATCAGCCGTCTTAGGTTTATAATGTCGACAATCCACCAAACGAGACACCTAAACCTCATGGAACGCAAAGAACCCGGACACAAAGAACGCGGCGCAGACAAAGTATCCCGCATCCCGATCAAGATCGAGCCAACCACCGAATTCCGCCGCAAACCGGCGTGGATCAAAGCCAAAGCTCCGACCACACCAGAAGTGAAACGCCTCAAAGCCATCTTGCGCGAACAAAAGCTCCACACTGTCTGCGAAGAAGCCGCCTGCCCCAACCTTGGCGAATGTTTCACTCACGGCACCGCCACCTTCATGATCATGGGCGACATTTGCACGCGCCGCTGCCCATTCTGCGACGTATCCCACGGCAAACCGCTGCCCTTGGATGAAGCCGAGCCGGACAATATGGCAGAAACCATTCGCGCCATGAACCTGCGTTACGTGGTGATCACCTCGGTTGACCGCGATGACTTGCGCGATGGCGGCGCGGCGCATTTCGTGAAGTGCATCCAAAAATCCCGCGAACTGAATCCGAATCTGCAAATCGAAATCCTCACCCCCGATTTTCGCGGACGCATGGAAATCGCCCTGCAAATCCTCGGAACTGCGCCGCCGGACGTGTTTAACCACAATATGGAAACCGTGCCGCGCCTCTACAAGCAATCGCGCCCCGGTGCGGATTACCAGTATTCGCTGAATTTAATCAAGGAATTCAAGCAGCTATTCCCCGACATCCCCAGCAAATCCGGCTTGATGTTGGGCTTGGGCGAAACCAAGGAAGAAGTGATTGCCACCCTGCAAGACTTACGTGACCACGACTGCGATATGTTGACACTAGGGCAATATTTACAGCCCAGCCGCCACCATCTGCCGGTGGATCGCTTCGTGCATCCTGATGAATTTGCGGAACTTGCCGAGATTGCTACGGCAATGGGTTTCAGCAAAGTGGCAAGTGGCCCGATGGTGCGCTCGTCGTATCATGCCGACCAACAAGCCGCCGGAACGTTTGCAGGCGCATGAATGTTGTCACCAGCCGCACGCTGGAATTCCTGCTATTGCCACCCGGTAACTTGGTGTTGTTTGTATTACTGGCACTGCTGCTCTACCGCTGGCGTGGCGTAATGCTAACCGTGTTATTCACAGGCATCGTGCAAACCGTGGTGTTAAGTTTGCCGGTGGTTGCCGAAAAACTCATGGTCGGGTTAGAACAGCAATACCCGCCGGTTCCCGAACTGTGGTTGCAAGCGCCTGTGCCTGAAGCGATTGTAATTTTAGGGGCAGAACGCAATCTCGAAGCCATCGAATACGCGGGTCGCATGAGTGCCAGCACCGAGTTAGAACGCCTCAATTACGCTGCACATTTGCACCGTAAAACCGGCTTGCCTATCTTGCTATCCGGCAGTGACCGGGATGTCAGCTTTATGCGGGAGGTGCTGGAAAATACCTTTCAAGTACCGTTACGCTGGCAGGAAAACCAAAGCCACACCACTTGGGAAAATGCCGCGTTCACCGATCAACTACTGGCAGATGCGGGGATTCGTTCCGCATGGGTCGTGACGCACGCTTGGCACATGCCGCGTGCCATGCAAGTGTTTGCGGGTCGGCAAGTGCAGTATCTTCCCGCTTCGCTCAGTTATGGGTCGAGTAACTTCTGGCGGCACGAATGGTTGTGGTGGGTTCCGCAAGCCAATGCGTTGGCTCGCAGCCAAACAGCCCTGCACGAATGGCTGGGGCTGCTGGCTTATGGGGTCAGGCATTAAGCCAAAGCTTGACGCTGTTCCGGGCTGAGCAAAAACGCGGCGGGTGAGAGCAAACTGTCCGGGCTGTTACGCATCCCCATGCGGATGAATACCATGACTTTTTGCGCCATGTTTTCCGCCGGATTCAGCACATAACATTCGGCCTCACGCCGGTGTAACAGCACCCCGCTTTGGATCAGCATTGCCAGTAAGGTTTTCAGGCGTGATTCTTGTTCCACCACGGTAAAGGGAATGCCGACTTGCTGCGCTTCACCTTCCAAATGCAGCGGCTGAATGTGACTGATTAAGGTGCGTAACGGCTCGGCAGGGTCAGCGTCATCGGGGGATGCCATCTGGCTATACCTTACAGCGTCAAGACCTGAACATTTTTAAAGGTTTGAAAATTTGTTGTCATCAACTGGGTCAGTTCTTTCTTGTGATCGGTATCCAGCTTGTCGAGACAGTTGGTGATGGCCGCCTTGAAAGCGGGAAACTTATCATAGTATTTCGAGTACAAGCATTTTTTCTTGACGAACTTCCACAACCGTTCAATCAGATTGAGGTTGGGTGAATAGGTCGGTAAAAATAATAGTTCAATATTGAGCCTTTTCGCACAGGCAAACACGGCTTCACAGCGTTGATACTTGGCATTATCCAAGACCAAAGTGATCGGTATTTTGAGTGCTAACGCTGCAATTTTTTCCAATAATTCACACACGCTGTTAGCGTTGATATAGGAGTCGTTAGTGATCGTGATGAGTTGTAGCGTTATCGCATTGAGTGCGCCCAATACGTTGTAGCGTTGTCGACCACAGGGGGCTTTGATGAATACGCGGGAAAATGACCACAAAAACCCCAGAAACGGTGCTAACACGAAGTGGGCGGCATCGACAAAAAAAGGGCGCGTTTGCCCTCCTTAGCCTCCTGAATGCGCGGTTTTAGTTCATTTTCCAGGAACTTTTCTTGTGCTTCCACATCAGCTTTGGCGGGTATCATCCCCACTTTATGGATGTCCATCCCTATTTTCTTCATAAAGACACGTACCCTGTCCTCACTGCGTTTGATGCCTGTCAGCTCCTCAATCTTAGCGGCTGCCGCCTTGCTGGTTGCGGGGGGATATTCACGAAAATAGGCTTCAATCTTGTCTTTATATGCCATCAAATCACTCTGTGGTTTATTGAATCGTATTTCTTTAAGAGCTTCTAAACCGTTAGGTTGTAGGTAGGCGTTTAGGTAGGCAAGCAGCGTGGCTTCTGTAATCCTTTCCAATCGTTTGATTTCCTTATGCGTCAACTGTTGGGATTTCAGGTACAGCACGGACATTTTCTTACGGACTCTGGGATGAGGATGGCGCTCCTTCCAGTAGAACAGCTCCGCTATCTCATCCTCAGTGAAAGTGATTTTTAATGTCATACATTACTCATGGCTGCTTTTGTTACCAGTCATCTAACCATATTTCCTTGATCAAAAAAACTATTTTATGGCACGGACTGGTATACCCACCAATAAACGGGTCGCAAAGGTTTGCATTTCCGGCGAATTCAGCGGAATTTCATGCTTGTGTTGCTGATAACCCGGCGCTTGATTGAACTGGAAAGCCGCTTCTTTACGCAGGTGGAATAACTTCATGAAAAACACCGCAATACCCAATAACCCATCGTAAATACTTTGGAAAATAGGCTTCCCTGGGCTTAGTAAGTAATAACGCACAATCCCTAAAAACAGTGCCACCAAGTCAAATACCGCAGCCCAGATAATCCCCACGATCACGGTGATGGAATAATTGTCGGGTGTCATCAGGGTTGCCATGGCTTTTTCCACCGGGTTTTGTACGTCACCCAAATCCTGTTTGAGCAACTGCGTCAGTGCGGTACGGCTGTCTTCGGCATTGGTCAGGGCGCGTAGTTTGGAAACTTCCACCAACAAACTATCACGCAGCGCTTCATCACTGCTCAACAGTCATAAGTTCTCCCCATTCCCCCAAGCAGCACGAAATCCCTTAGAGTAGGCGTTACCAGCGACCTATTATCCAAGGGACATCATGCTAGTTGATCTATACCAGAGCCTTCACCACTTTAAAAGTGAATTTTCGCGCCAGCGAGCATGGCTATTGTTTTGCGCCATCATCCTGAGCTTTTTAGCGGCGACCGAGATGAGCGGGGTCACGTCGATGTGCCGTTACTGGTTATCGGATGAACGGGGCTACCATCGGTTGCTCCATTTTTTTCGTGCCGGGTCTTACCATCCTGAGCGGTTACGGGCGAGCTGGCAGCGGTGGGTGTTGTCCCATGCGCCGCTGGTTGAGGTGGCGGGGCGTTTGGTGGTGCTGGGCGACCATACCCATGTGGTTAAGGATGGTGGGCGGATGCCGGGGGTCGTTTCCTTGCGGGAAACCTCGGAAACCCAAAGCAAACCGGACTATTTCCGGGGGCAGTGTTGGGGAGCCGTGGGGTTGTTGGTGGGGAGCCTGTCCGCCTGTTTCTGCCTGCCGCTGAGTTTGCAAATCCATCAGGGGTTTCGGCATTTGGGGGAAGAGGATGCTAACGACCCGACACTCAAACTGGGGACACGGGTGGTGCAGATGGCGTTGTCGTTTGCGCAGGTGAATGACCGCCCGGTGTGGCTGGTGCTGGATGCGTTCTTTGCCACGGCTTCGGTGTTCCGGCTGGCACGCTCGGTTTGGTCGGTGGCGTTACAACAACCACTGGTGCAGGTCATCACCCGCGCTAAAAAGAACTACGTGGCCTACTTCCCTGCGCCACCCAAACCGCCGGGAAGGCGTGGGCGGCAACGCCAGTACGGGATGAAGCTGGTGTTGTGGGAAGCCTTTGACCATGCTGATTTTTTCCGTGAAGTGACCCTGTGCATTTATGGCAAGGAGGAGTCGGTACGCCTGATGTCCCATACCCTGTGGTGGAAACCGTTAGGGCAGCCGCTGCAATTTGTCTGGGCAGTCACTTCCCGTGGCCCCATCCTGCTGATGTGTTCGGATTTGGTGCTGGACGCGGAAACCATCCTCACCCTGTACTGCCGACGCACCCGGATTGAAACCTTGTTTGATGCCCTGAAAAATACCATGGGCGCATTCCGCTTCCACTTCTGGAGCCGTTACCTGCCGCGCCATTCCCGGCGACCTACCGCCAATCGGCATCTCAAAGCCCCCCAAGCACAGCACCTCCCCACGGTGGTGGCCTGCTGGCAGGCAATGGAAACCTTTGTGTTGTGTGCCTGCATCGCCACCGGTTTGCTACAACTGTTTTCCCTCAAGTACCATGAGGGGCTTTGGAAGCAGCAGGTCTTGTATTTGCGCACCCGTTCCCGTGAATTGCCTTCCGAGAACACCGTGCGACAGATTTTAGCACCACTACTGGCACGGCAATTACTGCGCTCTCCCCCCAAAGCCTTCTGGTGGCGAATTAACGCGGCCGTCAACGGCGATGAGGACGATGATAGGCAAACATGAACCGCTAACAGCGGGAAAATACCCATAATCAAGGTGTTAAAACAGCAGTTCAGTAAGGCTGCTGCCTAACATCATGCTTGGTTTTGGGGGAATGTCACGACTGTTGAGATCACTGACAGTAGCTAATTGCTGGTTCACGCGGGTAAGCTGTTCGCGCATGGCTTGAAAGTTTTGCTGCGCGGCGACTTGTGCCGTGATTGCTTGTTCGTTTGCATCCACTTTGGCGTAATAGTTAGCGCCTTTGCCCGGCCCTAAACCGGAACGTCCGCCGCTCTTGGCCTCTTCATCCACCAAGCGCTGGGTTTCCGCTACTTTGGCATCGGCATCGCGTAAAAATTGTTGCTCAACGGCGAGTACATCACTCAGGCTGGTGGTCAGGGTGGCTTTCAAACCGGTATCCACCGTTTGGGCTGTGTTATACCCCGGCAAACTGCTGTTATAAATGTAGGTATACGCGCTCAGGCTGGATAACAGCAACGCGGCAGCATACACCACGATCAGCGATAACTTGCCGATACCGTGCACATAAGGCAGGGCTAACAGTGCGATAGCAATCGCAAACTGTACAGCGGCGGCAAACAAAATGGCGTATAAATGCTCTTCGAGATACAAATATGCCCCAGAGTAGGTAAAAATCCCGTTAGCTGCGGTCAAAAAGACAATGACCAGACCAATCACAAAGCTGAGAGCTTTGAGCTTAAAGCTGTGTTCCGGCGGATGTTGAGTGTATTGTTTCATACAGCAAACCTTCCTCGCGTCTTGCGGTGCGCTCGTAATATTAGTGTTTTCTAATGTTAAAGGTTGCTTGTTTACCACACTCTGCGGTAAATAGATACCTCTTGTATAAAAGATAAAGGCGTAGCACCCACCCACAAAGCAGCAGAAAATTCTTGCAGAAACGACTAAACTTGTGGGGCAATCCATGCAGGCACATTATCGAAGGGAGTTATAATGGCTTTTGGCAAACTGACGATTGACTGGCGCAGCACACTAGCGGCGGTATGGCGTTCTAACCGGCATTTCCTTAAACCCATCAGGAATGTTGACTTGGTAAACCCCGACACCTTACAGGGTATTGACGCTCAAAAAGATGCCCTATTCCGCAATACCGAACATTTTTTACGGGGTAAACCTTCCAGCCATGCTTTGCTATGGGGTGCGCGAGGTGTTGGCAAATCATCCCTGATCAAAGCCGTGCTGACGCGCTACCATACCTATGGCCTGCGCATGATTCAGATATCCAAAGATGATCTAAGCGTATTGGTGGATATTACCGATGAAATTGTCGATTCCCACCACCGTTTCATCATTTACTGCGATGACCTAACCTTCGATGAAAGCCAAGGAGAGTACCGCATGTTAAAAAGCACGATGGAAGGTACGCTGGAAAAGCCACCGGAAAACGTACTGATTTACGCCACGTCTAACCGTCGTCACATGATTCCGGAGCAAATGGCTGATAACTTAGCAAGCAGTATGTTAAACGGCGAAATTCATCCCAGCGAGGCGATTGAGGACAAGCTCTCTCTGGCGGATCGCTTTGGTCTCTCGCTACCTTTCCACCCAATGAACAAGGACACTTATCTGGAGATAGTGGACAAACTGTTTAAAGGCCGTGTACAAGATGCAGAATTGCTGCACCAAGAAGCGCTGACCTTTGCCATTGAACGCGGCGGTCAAAGTGGGCGCACGGCTCGGCACTTCTTCAACCATTGCCAAACGGGTTTGAATTAGATGAAACACCACTTCCAGACAAGCGTATCTATCCGACTCATCGCTATTGCTTTACTGCTTGGCCTTAACGGTTGCGCGACCACCTCAGAAACTGAAAGCCCCCCCAGCACGGGTATTATTGCAGCGGCAACACCGTCTACAGAAGCGACACCCGTAGCAACATCTGAGACAATCGCAACAAATGATACAGCCTCTGCTAGTACTGCTGAACCTGTGGTGATTGAGGCAGGTGAGTTGAACAAACAACTTTGGGATGCGGCACAAGCCGGTAATGCCACTAGCGTTAGCAGCTTATTGCAACAAGGCGCTGACCCCAGCACAGCGACTGCATCCGGTGAAACCGCTTTACATGCAGCCGTCGCGGCTGGCTCCTTACCCGCAGTCATGCACTTGGTCAGCAAAGGTGCTGCGATTAACGCCACCACTGCCAGCGGTTGGACGCCATTGCACCATGCTGCACGCTTTGGGCGTGCCGATATTGCCAATTACCTCCTTAAACAAGGTGCTGACTCCAAAGCCCTGACTACTGGTACTCCCGCCAAAACTCCGGTACAAATGGCACTGGATCAAGGCGATCTACGTACTGCACGTATATTAGGTTACTGATTAAACACAATTGAGGACATCCCATGAAATGGACAACCCTATTCCTAACGCTTACCATGCTGCTCGGCCTCGGCGCTTGCACCCAAGAAACTCAAAATAAAATTGGACGTGAAATCAACAACTGGACAGGTGTCAGTGGCATTTTGGAAGTGTATGCCGGTGACAAATTAGTAAGGCGCTTCATGAAAATTGACAAACTAACTACTGCTGCTGGCACTGGCAGTAATGCCGACCGCCCTTACCGTTTTGGCTACGGCATTCTCGATGCAAACCTGAATGGCGTCGCTGATCCAGGTGAGAAGAAAGTCTACTTTGAATTCAGTGACTACTCGACCTCTTATGTGTTCTTTGAGAACCCGGCCTAAAGCACAGGCTGACGGCTATTCAAGGAGGGCAAAACATGCGACGTAAACAGTTAAGCACAAGTCTGTTGCTGTTGTCATTGTTGCTAACCGGGTGTGGGCAGGATAATTCCACCCCGCAACAACCGCCCCAACAGCAACAAACAACTGCACCTCCCTCAGGACAGGTGCTTGACACCTATCCCATCACTGACACCGGCGCTGGCACGATTCAGCTCGGAATGCTCTCCACTGACATTCAGGCTGCTATGCCGGGTGTAACGGTCACACTTGAGCAAGATGGCGAAGGCATTGAGTGGATGACGCTCAACATGAATGGCGAAAACCTCATGAATATCATGCTGGACAGAAGCACCCACACGGCAAATTTAATTCGTATACTCAGCCCGCGCTTTGTCACTGCGCAAGGCGTTAAGGTTGGTGAAAATCTGCAAAGCGTAGGGGAGAAACTCGGAGGTTTGAAAGAAATTCAATGGACTGAAATCGAGTCACGCGAATTTGCCACGTTTACCCATGCGCCTGCCACCATGGTGTTTCAAGTGATTGGCAATAACGGTACCGCAGGTGTCTACCCTAACGGCGAAACCATCACCACCATCGCCGCCTCTTCCGCCACCATCCACTCCATCTGGCTAATGGAAGATTAACCGTTCCCTATTTTTTCTTGGCACGCGGGTGTGCTTTGTCATACACCGTGGCGAGATGCTGAAAATCCAGATGGGTATAAATCTGCGTCGTGCTAATGTCAGCATGACCCAACATTTCTTGTACAGCGCGTAAATCCCCCGATGACTCCAACACATGACTCGCAAAGGAATGGCGCAATTTGTGCGGGTGTACATGTTGCTCCAAACCTTGCTGTAAACGCCAATGATTCAAACGAAATTGCACACTGCGCGGATGCAAGCGTGTACCGCGCTTGCTAACAAACAACGCAGGCTCACCCGGTGCTGCCAACGCACCACGCTGTTGCAGCCACGCACGCAGCGCGGCTAATGCCATGCGCCCGACGGGTACATAACGTTCTTTATTGCCTTTACCGATTACGCACACTTGTTGCTGACGTTGATCGACATCATGAACATTTAATCCCACCAATTCCGCCAGCCGCAAACCAGAGGAATACAGCAACTCCATCACCGCACGATCACGTACCGCCAGAATATCATCCGACTCAATGGCTAACAGACGCTCCAAGGTATCCACATCCAGGGTATCAGGCAGTTTGCGGGCATGTTTGGGTGATTGCACATCCACCACCGGATTATGCTCGATCAGGTTTTCCCGCACTAAGAAACGGTAAAAACGGCGAATGGAAGACAACTTGCGCTGCAAACTTTTGCCCGACAAACCTTTACGGTGTAGGTGGCTAATCCACTGGCGTACTTGCCATGTTTGGGTAGTGAGCGGTGAAGGTGGTTCAGCAGCACCTGCCTGCTGCTCTAGCCATGCGATGAAATCGTGTAAATCGTGTTCGTAACTGCTGACCGTGCGCGGTGAATAACGTTTTTCACTAAACAAATGGTGGTGATAACGGGCAAGAATCGCATCCACAACCTCATTTAACGCCACCTTAAGACCCCATCTCGACAGTGTGCAAAGGCGGTTCTAAATAACGTGCTAACGCCCGTGCCACCAGACCACCGAGTTGTCCAATGAATAACGTACCCATGCCGGGATAAAAACGTGCTTCGTTTTCACTGCCCAGTGCCAATACACCGATTTCACGCGCCTCGTATAACGGAATCAACACGGCAGATTTGATGGATGCACCCTCCTCCCCAAACAAAAACATTTGCTGACGCGGGCGCAAGCGTCCACACACCGGCTGACGCTTGCGGAATAACGTCGACAGTTGTTTGAGAGACTTATCATCCGGGTCAATGAAATGTAAGCCATCCCGTGCGCGTCCGTGCCCGATCAGGCGTAACACCACATTGTCCGCTTTAAAATCGCCACGCAGCATGTTGTTGCACGTTCCCACCACATCGTCGAGACTGTCACACGTCATCAACTCCAGCGCTAGGTGATGTAAGCGGGCAATCACATGCTCACTGTCTCGCGCCGCTTTCAGCATCTCGCTTTGACGCTCCTGCAACTCGCGATACTGATCACGCTGGCGTTGCACCAAACGCTCCAGCAAGGAAACCGCACCACCCGTATGCGGATGAGGGATACTCAAACCATCCAACACCTCTTCGTGTTCACGAAAAAAGTCGGGATGCTGGCGTAACCACGCTGCCACCTGCGCTGCGCTGATGCCCTGTTCATGCTGTCCGTCTGCTGTGTTCATAACGTAAGTGTTCCCCTAAATACCGTTACTGCCGGGCCGGTCATCCATACCGGCTGTCCATCGCCTTGCCACTGAATCTGCAACTCACCGCCGGGTAAGTGAACATTAACCTGCTCATCCAACAGCCCTTGCAAGCGCCCTGCCACCATAGCCGCACAAGCGCCCGTGCCACAGGCCAGCGTTTCACCGCAACCGCGCTCGAAAACTCGCAAGCGAATCTGATCGCGTGCCACCACTTGCATAAAACCGACATTTACCCGCTTAGGAAAAGCAGCGTGGCGTTCCAACAACATCCCCAGCGACGCCACAGGGGCTGTGTCAATGTCAGCAACTTGCAACACCGCATGAGGGTTTCCCATCGACACCGCTGCCAACGCGACATTTGTGCCATCCACTTCTAGCGTATAAAGCGTTTGGCGCTGGGCAGAAATAAATGGTATTTGTGCAGGCTCTAACACCGGCACACCCATATTCACCGTTACCAACCCATTGGTTTGAATTTGCAACACAATGCGCCCGCTGGCGGTCATGACGGGTATCGTGGTATTACGTGTCAAACCTTGATCATACACGAAACGCGCAAAACATCGCGCCCCATTGCCACATTGCTCCACCTCACCACCATCGGCATTGAAAATACGGTAGCGGAACTCGGCCTCATCACCGGCATACGCCTCCACCAATAATAATTGATCACACCCCACCCCGAAATGGCGGTCAGCGATTTGCCGAATGTGCGCAGTGCTCAAGCTCACCTTTTGGTTAATGCCATCCAGCACCACAAAATCATTGCCCAAACCCTGCATTTTAGTGAAATGAAGCTCGCCACCAGCCATGCCAAATATCCCGTTACCCAAAGGTCTTAGTATACAAACATATAGCGATACAGCAATTTTGATGATATGTTACGTGCCTCAAGTTTTGGATCGCATCACATTAATCGCAAGATCAGGAGAGGAACTATGTCTGATTTTAAACAAGAACTGGACGCTCGCGGCTTAAATTGCCCACTGCCCATTCTGCGCACTAAAAAAGCCATTAACGGCTTGGCTTCTGGCGAAATCCTGAAGGTCATCGCTACTGACCCAGGTTCCGTGAAAGATATGGAAGCTTTCTGCAAGCAAACTGGCAATGAAATGATCAGCAGCAGCGAATCTGGCGGCGACTACACATTCATGATTAAGAAAGCGTAATGGCCTGTGGGGGCGAAAGCGGTTTCGCCCCTACTACGTTAGTAACCCATTCTAATGTCTGCTGATCCCAAATTTACCAAAATCCGTTCAGAACTTGATCTACGCCGCTCCCGGCATCTTTACCGCAGTACACGCATCAGCGATTCCCCTCAACACCCTCACATGCACATCGACGGCAAACCGTTATTGGCGTTTTGCAGCAATGATTACCTTGGTCTTGCCAATCACCCCGCTGTCATTCAGGCGTTTCAGCAAGCCGCCAATATTTACGGTGTTGGCAGTGGTGCGGCTCACTTAGTTAATGGGCATTCACGCCCCCATCAACAACTTGAAGAAGCATTAGCAGCCTTTACAGGACGGGAACGGGCATTATTGTTTTCCACCGGGTATATGGCAAATCTAGGTGTAGTCAATGCACTGCTGAGCGGGCGCAATGACGTGGTGTATGCCGACCGTTTGAACCATGCTTCGTTGGTCGATGCGGGCTTGCTATCCGGTGCGAAACTGATCCGTTACCCGCACAACGACACCACCAGCCTCGGCAAACGTTTACTCGCACAAGCCGATAACGCCAACACCCAACTGATCCTCACCGATGGCGTATTCAGCATGGATGGTGATGTTGCCCCCCTTGCAAAACTGGCAGTCATGGCTCGGCATCATGATGCTTGGCTGATGGTGGATGATGCCCACGGTTTTGGCGTATTAGGCAATACTGGTTCAGGCTTGGTGGAAGCGGCAGGGTTAACCCAAGACGACGTACCCATTCTCATGGGAACATTGGGCAAAGCACTAGGCACAGCGGGTGCTTTCGTCGCAGGTAGCAATGGCCTGATCGAATACCTGATTCAAACCGCCCGCACGTTTATTTACACCACCGCGCAGCCGCCTGCTATCGCTGCCGCGACACTGGTCAGCCTGCAATTGGTGCAAACCGAAAGCTGGCGGCGCGAACACTTGCAGGCATTGATTCAACAATTTCGCCAGGGTGCCGCGCAACTGGGTTTGCCGCTGATGGCATCGGATACTGCCATCCAACCGATTCTGGTCGGCAGCAGCGAGCAAGCGTTGGCAATCAGCCGTCAGTTGGAAGAGCGCGGGCTATTGGTTACAGCCATCCGCCCGCCTACCGTACCCGACGACACGGCACGCTTGCGGGTGACTTTATCGGCAGCGCATACCGCCACCGATGTCGAGCAACTGCTTACTGCACTGGCACAGATTTGGACGTAAACGTACCCAACTGCTCCAAAAACACCGTGGCATAAGACCCCGGCGGCAAGGTAAACGCCAAGCGCAAGGTGGTTTCACCCAGCACCTCAAACCCGACCTCACCGACTTGAATGCGTAAGGCGCGGCGTTCTTGCTTCAACCCCTGCTTTTCCAGCCCTGCGCAGAAAATCGGAAAACGCGCCGTTTGTTCTGCTTCTAGCGCACGCGCCGCGTCGCGGGTATCCAACTCGCCCCTGCCCCACAATGCGCCCGTCGGGTGGATTGCCAGCGCCGCTAAACGTGGCTCAAGCGTCGCATCCGTCACATCATCCGCAAACCACGCATTGCCGCCTTCAAACATGAACACATCGCCCGCCACGCGCTGATGCCACGTCCCCGCTTTCACCCGTTCCGCCAGAATGTGGTTGAACATCCACGAACGCGCCGCCGACAGATACAAGCTACGCTGGGTACGCTGCTTGGGCGCAACACCGTCCGCAAACCAGCGTTCGGCTTTGCGCAAATTGCCGAAGTTATGCCCGAAACGCTGTTCGCCGTAGTAATTGGGAATACCCTGCTGAGTAATTTGCTGGCACAGGCTTTGCGCGACGGCAAAATCCCCCGTGCAATTCCGCAAGGTCAGGCTGAAACGGTTGCCGCTCAACGCGCCCCGCCGCAGTTTTTTGTCATGGCGTTGTTGCGCGAGGATTTCGATTTCCGGCGGTAACGCGGCAAAATCGGGGTCATCCTTCCCCGGCAATTGCAGGCTAAACCATTGCGTCGTCACCGCGTGGCGGTCTTTTAGCCCTGCGTAACTCACGTCTTTGCCGGAAATGCCCGCGCAACGCGCCAGTTGGTTGCCGACCCAATCGGTATTCGCGAGGGTTTTGCGCACTTGCAGCCACAGGTGTTCGCCTGTGCCGGACAGCTCAAAATCCATCAGCTCATCCACGATAAAGTCTTCGGGTAAGACACGAAAATGCCCGCTTAACGGCGCGGCGTAGGCGGCGGGAAAGCCGCTGGTATCAAAGGTAGTTGGGTTCATCCGCGAACTATACCAGCCATAACGCCAAGGACAACAGCACGCCGTGCAATACCGCGCTGCCAATCGTCATTTTAATCGCCGGTTCGAGTTTGTGCGGGGCGTGCGCGTGTTCCACCAATTGCAAACCGGCACGCAACGCAATCCCCAACGGCAAAGCACTCAGTAAGGCCATCGGTGGCAATACATCCAGCATTACCCACAACACCAGCAACAATGTTGCCAGCAATACCGCCGCCACATAAACCTTCGCCGCCGCATCTGCCCCAAAACGTACCACCCAATGATGCTTACCGCTGGCAGCATCCGCTTCGCGGTCAGGGAACTGGTTAATCAGCAAAATATTCATGATTAACAACGACAAGGGCAAACTGATCACAATCGGATACCACGCCAACGCGCCCGTTTGCACAAACCACGCGCCTAACGGGGTTAACACGCCAAAACTCACCGCAATGGTGGGTTCGCCCCAACCGCGACCATTCAAATTCAACGGCGGTGCGGAATAACCCCAACCAATTACTAAACCTGCCACACCAATCCACAGTAAATCCATCCCGCTTTGCCATGCCAATCCCACCCCGATCAGCATTGCCACCGCCAGCAACCACGCGCCGAACACCAAGGTTTCGCCCGCGCTCAATACGCCGTTCTGGATAAAGCGGCTACCGCCGGTAAACGGAAACAAGCGTTGGGTATTGCGCCGATCTGTACCGTTTTGCTCGTCGTATACCTTACAGCGTCAAGACCTGAACATTTTTAAAGGTTTGAAAATTTGTTGTCATCAACTGGGTCAGTTCTTTCTTGTGATCGGTATCCAGCTTGTCGAGACAGTTGGTGATGGCCGCCTTGAAAGCGGGAAACTTATCATAGTATTTCGAGTACAAGCATTTTTTCTTGACGAACTTCCACAACCGTTCAATCAGATTGAGGTTGGGTGAATAGGTCGGTAAAAATAATAGTTCAATATTGAGCCTTTTCGCACAGGCAAACACGGCTTCACAGCGTTGATACTTGGCATTATCCAAGACCAAAGTGATCGGTATTTTGAGTGCTAACGCTGCAATTTTTTCCAATAATTCACACACGCTGTTAGCGTTGATATAGGAGTCGTTAGTGATCGTGATGAGTTGTAGCGTTATCGCATTGAGTGCGCCCAATACGTTGTAGCGTTGTCGACCACAGGGGGCTTTGATGAATACGCGGGAAAATGACCACAAAAACCCCAGAAACGGTGCTAACACGAAGTGGGCGGCATCGACAAAAAAAGGGCGCGTTTGCCCTCCTTAGCCTCCTGAATGCGCGGTTTTAGTTCATTTTCCAGGAACTTTTCTTGTGCTTCCACATCAGCTTTGGCGGGTATCATCCCCACTTTATGGATGTCCATCCCTATTTTCTTCATAAAGACACGTACCCTGTCCTCACTGCGTTTGATGCCTGTCAGCTCCTCAATCTTAGCGGCTGCCGCCTTGCTGGTTGCGGGGGGATATTCACGAAAATAGGCTTCAATCTTGTCTTTATATGCCATCAAATCACTCTGTGGTTTATTGAATCGTATTTCTTTAAGAGCTTCTAAACCGTTAGGTTGTAGGTAGGCGTTTAGGTAGGCAAGCAGCGTGGCTTCTGTAATCCTTTCCAATCGTTTGATTTCCTTATGCGTCAACTGTTGGGATTTCAGGTACAGCACGGACATTTTCTTACGGACTCTGGGATGAGGATGGCGCTCCTTCCAGTAGAACAGCTCCGCTATCTCATCCTCAGTGAAAGTGATTTTTAATGTCATACATTACTCATGGCTGCTTTTGTTACCAGTCATCTAACCATATTTCCTTGATCAAAAAAACTATTTTATGGCACGGACTGGTATAGTAATCGTTCAGCACATTCATGCCCGCGTGTACCAACATCACCGCCAGCACTGTCCACGCCAGTAACCAGCCGTGCAAGGCATAGCCTTGCGCCCAGGCTGCTGCCGCGCCCACCACCGCCGGTACAACACTTGCCGCCAGAAAAGCGGGGCGGGTTGCCAGCCAATAACGTAACAACGGCTGCTGCCGCAAACTCAGATCGGGTTCTTGTGCCATCGTGTCGCCTATCGCGCTGCAAAAAACCGGATTATACGCACGCCCATAGCCGCCCGGCGCGGATTTCCGCATGATATTACTTATATGGCTTAAGGAACGTGCGCATACTAACACTACATCTACTACATCGAAAAAATAGCCTATAATGATAACCATGTATAAGGTTAGTTAAGGTATTTTAGAAACAAATGGATAATAAAGCCAAGGTTGCCACCGCCATCCAAGGGGCTGTCAGCACAATGATGGATCGCGTCATGCACAAAGTGCTGGTTGAAGACCCATTCATTAAAGAAACGCACCATTCTCTTAAGCCTTTGTATGCTGCACTTGTGCCAGATGAGATTTTTAAAGGCTCACATTTTGAACGCCGATTCGTTACCCCCTTTGGCGGTGTATGGGAGAAACTTGCCCAAGTGGTTGCCAAGGAAGCACATGGGGAGTGTTTGCTGGGACATTCCATCACCGGCAATGTGAGTGAAGAAAGTCTGCGGCGTATTCAGGAAACACTGAACCGACTAGAACATGCACCTAAAGGGAAAAACAGGGTATTACCCAACTGGCAGGAGGAGCTGACTTATATCAAAGCGGGAAAGGGCAACCTCATCCCAGTATCCGTCGTCTGTGATGTCTACGTGCATAATCCAGCAACAGGCAAACGCTATGCGTTTGAATTGAAAGGCCCATTGCCTAACAGCGACCAGACCAAGGTCAGCAAGGAAAAGATGTTCAAACTGCTGGCAATGGCTGGCTCACCCATTGATGGGGCTTACTACGCACTACCCTATAACCCTTACGGTTCGCGCAAGGAAGACTACCAGTGGTCATTTCCAAAGCGTTGGTTCGACATGTGCAATGACCCTTGTGTGCTGATTGGTAATGAATTCTGGGATTTCATCGGCGGTGAGGGGGCTTATGCAAACTTTATCCATGAAGTGAACCAGTTGGGGAAAGCCTACCGCGAACGGATTTATCGGGAATTCCTTTGCATTGAACCACCAGCAGACAGTGAGGAGTATCAGTTGAAATGAATACGTCCACTTTCACATTCATTGACCTGTTTGCCGGAATCGGGGGCTTTCGTTTGGCATTGAACCGCTTGGGTGGGGAATGTCTCCATTTCAGCGAAATCCACAACGATGCTATCAACACCTATTGCACCCATTTCAAGGAAGAATCCAGCTTGAATCTTGGTGATATTACCAAGGTTAAAAGCTTGCCGCCCCACGACATCCTCACAGCAGGAGTGCCTTGCCAGAGTTGGTCAATTGCAGGTAAGAACTTAGGATTTGATGATGACCGGGGGCAGTTGTGGAATGACACGCTTTACCTGCTCAACCAGTCGCGCCCCAACGCTTTCATTTTCGAGAATGTCAAAGGACTGGCAGATCCCCGTAACCAAGGCGCGTTGTCTTATATCCTCGCCCGCATCCGTCAAGCCGGGTATTTCGCCAAGCATTTTGTCTTGAATTCCTCCGATTACGGTGTGCCACAGGATCGGGTCAGGGTTTATATCATTGGTTTCCTGCATGAGGCTCATTTGCAGCAATTTCGCTTGCCTGCCCCACAAAAAATTACCATGAAACTCGCTGATGTGCTGCAAAGTGATGTGGGCAAGTCTTCAACACCGGACATCGACACGCTTACCGACCTATTCGGCAATCCAGTAGCGGACAAACGCCGTTACCGCAAACTCAACGGCATGAATGACTTTTTCCTGTTCAATGACATTCGTAATGGTCCGACCACTATCCACTCGTGGGATTTGTTTCCGACAACGGATAGGCAAAAACAGATTTGCTTGTTGATGTTGCGTAACCGCCGCAAACGCACTTACGGCAAACTGGACGGCAACCCCTTGTCCCTTGCCCATTTGCAGGGTTTAGACAGTTCCATTCAGCAGGAAGAGTTGGAAGCCTTGGTGACAATGGGCATCCTGAAAACAGTCGATTATGCCTATACCGTGAAACCGGGCAATCATCTGGTATTAAGCCACGAGGAGCGGCTGGTGTTGCGGCATGTGGAAGCCGGGGAGATCACGCTGGATTCCCTAAAAGAATGCCGTGAATTGAAAAAGTCCAAGGTTGCACTGGATAAAACCATCCCTGCCTTGGTTGCTAAAGCGGTGCTAGCGTGCAGCGAAGTACGTTACGAATTTCGTTACACCAAAATCAGCACCGGTATTGAAGGTATCAACCGCATTTTCTTGCCGCGCTCAGAGGCATTCCCCACGCTGGTAGCGAGTGATACCAATGATTTTGTGGCATTACAAGACATTGAGGCGGATACCGAAGCAGGTTACAAACAAGCCTTTTTGCAGGAAATTTTTCATCCCCAACGTTTCAGGAAAATCTCACGTTCAGAAGCCTGTTTAATTCAAGGCTTCCCACCCGATTTCCCGTTGCCCGAATCCCGTAGCCGTTGGATGAAACTGGTGGGTAATAGTGTTTCCGTGCCGGTCATTCAGATGTTGGGGCAGGCAATCATGGATACAGGTTGTTTGGGGGATGTTGCTTCCTGCAAGGTGGCAGCTTGATGAATAACCTGTACTCTGTCGCTCAAGTTGCTGACATGCTGGGGGTTTCCAAAGAAACCCTGCGCCGTTGGGATAACAGCGGAAAACTACCCTCCATCCGCCACCCTGTGAACAACTACCGCTTTTATAGCAAGGAACAACTGCGGCAATTTGAGGAGTTGAGCTTTATTTTTGATGACAGCAATCGCCCCAGTATTACTCCCGATCACCGTTACCCATCCATTGAACTGTTTGCTGGGGCTGGTGGTTTAGCAATAGGGCTGGAAAAAGCGGGTTTGGAAACCGTGCTGCTGAATGAGATCAATAAGGATGCTTGCGCCACCCTCAAAGCTAATCGTCCTCTCTGGAATGTACAATGCGGTGACATCAGCATGTTGGATTTCAGCCCTTACCGTGATCAGGTTGACGTAGTGACGGGTGGTTTCCCCTGTCAGGCATTCAGTTACATTGGCAAGAAAATGGGCTTTGAAGATGCCCGTGGCACACTATTTTTCGAGTTTGCCCGCGCCATCAAAGAAACCAACCCCAAGCTATTCATGGCGGAAAATGTGCGGGGCTTACTCAACCATGATGATGGTAAAACGCTGGAAAATATCCGTTCCGTTATCAGTGAACTGGGCTACACGCTGCTTGAACCGCACGTAATGAAAGCCATTTTCTACCGTGTCCCGCAAAAACGTGAACGCTTGTTGCTGGTTGGTATCCGCAATGATCTTGCCGGATTGGTAAAATTCCACTGGCCCCGCCCTTACCAAAAAATCTACACGCTAAAAGATGCTTTGAAGGCGGGTGAACTGTTTCCTTGCAATGTTCCCACCTCCGCAGGGCAAGGCTACCCTGCCAAAAAAGCCGCAGTGATGGCACAAGTTCCCCCCGGTGGTTATTGGCGTGATTTGCCGGAAGACGTGCAAAAAGCTTATATGATGCAAAGTTATTACCTCGGTGGCGGCAAAACCGGGATGGCGCGACGGATGCACTGGGATGAACCTTGCCTAACCCTCACCTGCGCCCCTGCCCAAAAACAGACGGAACGTTGCCACCCCGAAGAAACCCGCCCGTTTACGGTGCGCGAATATGCCCGCATCCAAACCTTCCCGGATGATTGGCAATTCAAGGGGGCATTGACTTCGCAATACAAGCAGATTGGCAATGCTGTGCCCAGCAATATGGCGTATGAACTGGGTTTGTCACTCGTGGATTTCCTGAATCGGCTATGTGGCGAGCATGGCGTGCAGCCTGCGGGGATGCCCGTACAACAAACCCTCAAGTTTGGCTGATACTGTTTTCACACATAAAAACGCGCTGCAAAAAACCGGATTATACGCACGCCCATAGCCGCTCGGCGCGGATTTCCGTTATTATCCTTGCCATGAAATACCATGACCTACGCGACTTTATCCAACAACTGGAAAAAATGGGTGAACTCAAACGCATTAGCGTGGAAGTTGACCCGTATCTGGAAATGACCGAAATCGCCGACCGCGTATTGCGTGCTGGCGGCTCTGCCTTGCTGTTTGAAAACCCCAAAGGGCATAACACCCCAGTACTCGCCAACTTGTTCGGCACACCGCGCCGCGTGGCATTGGGGATGGGTGAGGAGTCCACCGATGCCTTGCGTGAAGTGGGTAAATTGCTGGCATTGCTCAAGCAGCCTGATCCGCCGAAAGGCTTTAAGGATGCACTGAATGCGCTGCCGATTTTCCGTAAAGTGTTGGATATGGCACCGAAAGTGGTCAGCAAAGCCGCGTGTCAGCAAGTCGTGGTGGAAGGCGATAAGGTGGATTTGAGCAAACTGCCGATTCAGCATTGCTGGCCGGGGGATGCTGCACCGCTGATTACGTGGGGCTTGGTGATTACCAAAGGTCCGAATCAGAAACGCCAGAATCTGGGGATTTACCGCCAGCAAGTGTTGAGCAAAAACCGCGTGATTATGCGCTGGCTATCGCATCGCGGCGGCGCGTTGGATTTTCGCGAGTTTCAGCAGGCCAATCCGGGTAAGCCGTTTCCCGTAGCGGTGGCGATTGGCACTGACCCGGCGACAATTTTAGGCGCGGTCACACCCGTGCCAGATACCTTGTCGGAATATGCGTTTGCGGGGTTGTTGCGCGGTTCCCGGACGGAGTTGGTGCAGGCCATTGGGGTGGATTTGCAAGTGCCTGCGTCGGCGGAATTTGTGTTGGAGGGGCATATTTACCCTGACGACATGGCTCCCGAAGGGCCTTATGGCGACCATACCGGCTATTACAACGAGATTGATAGCTTTCCGGTGTTTACCATCGAGCGCATTACCCACCGCAAAGACCCGATTTACCACAGCACATACACCGGGCGACCGCCGGATGAACCGGCGATTTTGGGCTTGGCGTTGAATGAAGTGTTCGTGCCGATTTTGCAGAAGCAGTTTCCTGAAATTGTGGATTTTTACCTGCCGCCGGAAGGCTGTTCGTATCGCATGGCGGTGGTGAGCATTAAGAAGCAATACCCCGGTCACGCCAAGCGGGTGATGATGGGGGTTTGGTCGTTCCTGCGCCAGTTCATGTACACCAAGTTCATTATCGTGGTGGATGATGATGTGAATACGCGCAAGTGGGAGGATGTGATCTGGGCGATGACGACGCGGATGGATCCGGCGCGGGATACCACGTTGATTGAGCATACGCCGATTGATTATCTGGATTTCGCCTCGCCCGTATCGGGGCTGGGGTCGAAGATGGGGATGGATGCGACCAATAAATGGCCGGGGGAAACCACGCGGGAATGGGGTACGCCGATTGTGATGGATGCGGCGGTGAAATCCCGCGTGGATGGGATGTGGAAAAGTTTGGGCTTATGATTTAGTTTTTTGAACATACAGGTAAGCGCTCTATTTCTGTCCCGTCAGCTCCAGCAATTCAGCAGTTGCATCAGCGCATCTAGTGGTACGTTGCGCAGTTGGGTTAGTTATCTTAAACCCAATTCTCCAGCCGCAAATCCGGTACTTTATCGAAATGCCGCGTGTTGTTCGTCACCATAATGGCTTGCAGGCTCAAAGCGTGGGCGGCAATCAAAGTGTCATTCGTGCCAAGTGGCGTACCCGCGTTAAACAACAAGGTTTGCAGGTCTGAAAACTGTTCCGCTGCCGCTGCATCCCACGGTTGGATGTGATGCAGACGTTCTTGCAATGCCTCTATCAGGTGCAGGTGCTTGTCAGGATTGCCAGAGCGTTTTGCCTCTAATAGCAATTCGGCGTAGGTGATGGCGGAAATGCAAATCTCATTGCCTGCCTGTACTTGTGTTTCCAACATTGCCAACACATTGGGTGGCTTTTTGCGCATGATGTAGCTGCTGATGTCCGTATCGAGCAGGTAAAGCATCAGAATATACCTTACAGCGTCAAGACCTGAACATTTTTAAAGGTTTGAAAATTTGTTGTCATCAACTGGGTCAGTTCTTTCTTGTGATCGGTATCCAGCTTGTCGAGACAGTTGGTGATGGCCGCCTTGAAAGCGGGAAACTTATCATAGTATTTCGAGTACAAGCATTTTTTCTTGACGAACTTCCACAACCGTTCAATCAGATTGAGGTTGGGTGAATAGGTCGGTAAAAATAATAGTTCAATATTGAGCCTTTTCGCACAGGCAAACACGGCTTCACAGCGTTGATACTTGGCATTATCCAAGACCAAAGTGATCGGTATTTTGAGTGCTAACGCTGCAATTTTTTCCAATAATTCACACACGCTGTTAGCGTTGATATAGGAGTCGTTAGTGATCGTGATGAGTTGTAGCGTTATCGCATTGAGTGCGCCCAATACGTTGTAGCGTTGTCGACCACAGGGGGCTTTGATGAATACGCGGGAAAATGACCACAAAAACCCCAGAAACGGTGCTAACACGAAGTGGGCGGCATCGACAAAAAAAGGGCGCGTTTGCCCTCCTTAGCCTCCTGAATGCGCGGTTTTAGTTCATTTTCCAGGAACTTTTCTTGTGCTTCCACATCAGCTTTGGCGGGTATCATCCCCACTTTATGGATGTCCATCCCTATTTTCTTCATAAAGACACGTACCCTGTCCTCACTGCGTTTGATGCCTGTCAGCTCCTCAATCTTAGCGGCTGCCGCCTTGCTGGTTGCGGGGGGATATTCACGAAAATAGGCTTCAATCTTGTCTTTATATGCCATCAAATCACTCTGTGGTTTATTGAATCGTATTTCTTTAAGAGCTTCTAAACCGTTAGGTTGTAGGTAGGCGTTTAGGTAGGCAAGCAGCGTGGCTTCTGTAATCCTTTCCAATCGTTTGATTTCCTTATGCGTCAACTGTTGGGATTTCAGGTACAGCACGGACATTTTCTTACGGACTCTGGGATGAGGATGGCGCTCCTTCCAGTAGAACAGCTCCGCTATCTCATCCTCAGTGAAAGTGATTTTTAATGTCATACATTACTCATGGCTGCTTTTGTTACCAGTCATCTAACCATATTTCCTTGATCAAAAAAACTATTTTATGGCACGGACTGGTATACCACCCGTCCAAGGTCAAACACATCAGGGCGTTCTGCCATGAAATCATCGTCGGCACTGGGAATGTCGGCAAATGACGCCCAGCTTTTGCGCTTGGGCGTGATGATGAGCGCATCGCCTTCGCGCCGAATCAGCACTTCATCAATGCCTTCAAATTGGAAAATGCGCGGGATGCGGACGGCTTGGCCTTGTCCGTTTTTGAAGAGTCTGGCGGCTATGGCAGTCATGGCGATACCCTCTTGTTTGGAAACGTGAGGTTAGCATATGCCTTGTATGTGTGGGGGTTCAAGCGCGGTTGAATGCCATAAAAATGAGAAAATAACAGTCAACAGGCAATTTTCTTGAACTGTATACACTTTGCCCAACTGATTTTTAATGGATAATCGGGATTGCTATGTCGTTCCCCCTGTGGCGCGGTTTGCTCGATTTCTGTTTTTTGTTTTGTTCCCCCAGTGTGTCTGACAGAGATAAAACGCTTCTGATATTGTGCAAGGAAATCACGCTCCTGAAAAAACTCACGTCCGATAATTTGGCAATATTCAAATGCGCATAATGCACCTTTTAATTGATTTACAATGTCTACAGCAGGAGCGTTGCTACGTTTCATTTCAATGAAGAGTACTTTTTTCTCTTGTTCAGAGATGATCACGTAATCAGCGCGTTTGCATTCGCCTGATTTACCTTGAAATAACCCCTGATTATTGAATGCTCTGTCTAAATCAATAACCAGTGCATCAGCGGGAATTTTGTGAATTTCAATAAAGGAGTCAGGGGACTGGTTTTCAATCAATATGACTTTTTTGCTTTCATAGTGATTCTCTAAAGAAATCAAAATGCTAGGTTGTAGCATACGTTGTAACACAGATGTATCAGACATAACTTATCCCCAAACAATTTCATCTTGCAGACGGTTCATGTCTTCAATGGTGTCATTGAAAGAGGTTAGCTCAATACCACTGTCACTGGTGATTTTGGCAGGGATGAGTGTGTAACTTATTTTGTCTGTCACCCGCTCATCAACAGTCGTCATGTAAACGTTTAATTGTTCTGGCTTTAGCAACTCAGTCGGCTGATAACCTTCTCGCTGGGCTAATGCCTGTAAACGTTCATCAGATTTATTGAGTAATAGCAGGGTGTTAAACTCTTTAATAATATAATCACTGTGCGTTGTAATAAATACACGAATACCGTGATTGACTAACATAGCAAATAAACGGGCTATTTTACGTTGGTTTTCTGGATGGAGATTTAGTTCTGGTTCATCTACCATCAACAAATCACCTTTCTGGGCAAGGTGACGTAAATAAAAACCGATTTCGACTAAAGAACGTACAGTACTAGAACTTTCTGCTAATGAAAGATTTAATTCGGGTTGATTGCTAGGGCTATAGCTTATCCCTCCTGCTGTATTGATTGCATACTCTCCACCTGCAATATCGTCAAAAGCTTGCAATACTTCAGGATGTTCTTGCGTAAATATACTCTGTTTGTTGACAATATTTGGCAAGTCACGAATAAAATCAATGTTGTGTTTTACGGGGAGGGGGTATTCAGCCGTAAAGTGTCCTAATAACTGCTGAGGATTAACATTCGTTTCCTTGAGGATGTCGATCAAACGACTTCTCGTAAAATCTACTTCACGTTGGAACAGTGCTGCACCGGTGCGTTCTGCACTCGCAATAAAGACTTTGGGTAGTGTCTTAACATTTTTTGATTTAACAGTAGGTGTTTCATAAATATCATCATCCAAATAGAAAGTGCTGTTTTTAAATTTATTTTTTCCGCCCACAAATATCTTTGAAATCCAATTGCTGCTATATTCCATACAGGCAACATGTAATAAGCGGCGAGCGTATGTTTCTAATGGATGCATGTCAAAGCCAGGGATGGGCGATACCTCTGGCCATCCACTATGCCAGTAATCTAGAAATCCATAAGTAGCGTAAGTAATGTAAGTCTTTCCTGTATTATTACGCCCGCAGATGACTGTTAAATCACCTACGGTGAAATTTGCCTCTTGGATTAGTCCCAAGTTTTTCAGCGTAATGTCCATGTGCTACCTATCTTAACCTCTACTCGATAGCGATGACTGTAGCACATTTGACTATTGTTATTCAGCGCACTCTATCGACTGCGCTGCTTGGGCTTGCCAGCGCAAATTCGCAACGTCCGCCCGCACGCTCAATAATCGCGCTTTGTTCCGCGCTGGAAAGATAGCGTTTAGACATAAGGTGCTGGTGTCTGAATCCCTAACTGTTGCATTAGCGTATCCAGTGGTACGTTGCGCAGTTGGGCAAGCTCAAATAAATGCTGCATCCGTTCGGCATCTGCCAGTTCGACAACATCCACCAAGGTTAGTAAGTGAGTATGTTCGGCTGGCGTAATATTCTCATCGCGCAATTTTTGGCTGAGATCCTGATAGTCTGCCAGCGTTTGCGCGGGCAACGGTGTGTTGATTTGTTGCAGCAATATTGCTTCCCGTTGCGGGATACTGGGTGCTTTGCGGCGTGCTAACAAGATACCGACTTGCGAAAAGAAACGTTCCAACTCTGGCGTGTCGAGCATTTCAACACCGCGCAACACCTGATCCAGTTCAATAGCTGAATTGACTTGCAATGTGGTCATGGCATGGGGTCATCCTACGGTTAAGAAGCTGATAGCGAGAACTTTAAAACAAGATGACAGGTGTTGTCGAATGCTGAAAGTCGTTGAACACTGCAACTCTATCCTATGTTTGGCAGTGGATGTTGGAGTTTGAGCGGTTGACGAGTTTACTACAGGACGACTTGTGTGTATATTTATGTATATACAATTATCGTAAAGGAGCTTCACCATGATGCAATCCGCACTCGCCAAAGTTTTCACCAGCGGCAACAGCCAAGCTATTCGCTTACCTAAACAGTTCCGGCTGGATGTCAAAGAGGTGTTTATCCGCTGGAGCGGCAATAACCTTGTGATCATGCCGCACCCTGATTCATGGGTTGGTTTTATGCAAGGTTGCACAGGGTTCAGTGATGATTTCAACATCAACGGTGACGCGCTTCCCGCCGATATTGAACGCCGAGGATTTGAATGATTCTGTACATGCTGGATACCAACGCCTGCATCGGTATCATCAACAACAAACCGACAGTATTACGGCAAAAACTGTTTCAGGTAGCGGTTGAACAGGTCGCCATTTCGCAGATAGTGTTGTATGAACTGGAATACGGCATCTGCCGTTCACAACACCAGCAACGTAACCGCGACAACCTCAATAGTTTCCTCAAATACATTCAAGTGCTGGATTGGGGTGAGGAGCAATCGCAAGAAGCGGCGTTGGTGCGCTGTGAATTAACGCAGTTGGGGCAACCGATTGGGCATTATGATACGTTGATTGCCGCTCATGCCCGTTCGTTGAAAACGACGTTGGTGACGCACAATGTCCGCGAGTTTGAGCGGGTGCAGGGATTGTTGTTGGAGGATTGGGAATTGTGATTTTATGCAAAGAAAAATCAATCGAGTCTGACCCGTTTGATTCTCAGTCGGCTCTCGTGCTTCTTATTGTCTGAACCGGGTAAGGAGCCGAAGATTTCGGCGGGGTGGAGGATGGTTTCACCGGAATCCAATACTTCGCGGTAACGCAGCCACCGCCATGCTTCTGCCGAGCCATACACAATCCGCCCGGTTTTCTCATCCAGCGTAGCAGCATTGCCGTCTGGCAAATGGTAACTGGTTTTCAGGCACTCGCCGCTCAAAACATCCCACAGTTTCACGGTATTGTCCCAAGAGCCGGAAGCCAGCAGCCCGCCATCCGGGCTGAACGCCACTGACGAGACAGGTTCCGTATGCTGGTCGAAGGTTTTCAGGCACTCGCCGCTCAAAACATCCCACAGTTTCACGGTATTGTCCCAAGAGCCGGAAGCCAGCAGCCCGCCATCCGGGCTGAACGCCACTGACGAGACAGATTCCGTATGCTGGTCGAAGGTTTTCAGGCACTCGCCGCTCAAAACATCCCACAGTTTCACGGTATTGTCCCAAGAGCCGGAAGCCAGCAGCCCGCCATCCGGGCTGAACGCCACTGACGAGACAGATTCCGTATGCTGGTCGAAGGTTTTCAGGCACTCGCCGCTCAACACATCCCACAGTTTCACGGTATAGTCATTCGAGCCGGAAGCCAGTTGCCCGCCATCCGGGCTGAACGTCACTGAATTTACCCAACCCGTATGCTGGTCGAAGGTTTTCAGGCACTCACCGCTCAAAACATCCCACAGTTTTACCGTATTGTCCTCCCAAGAGCCGGAGGCCAACTGCCCGCCATCCGGGCTGAACGTCACTGAAGTGACACCATACTGGCCGAAGGTTTGCAGGCACTCGCCGCTCAAAACGTCCCACAGTTTCACGGTATTGTCATCCGAACAAGCCATCTGCCCGCCATCCGGGCTGAACGTCACTGACGAGACCTCAGCCGCATACTGATCGAAGGTTTTCAGGCACTCGCCGCTCAAAACATCCCACAGTTTCACGGTCTTGTCAGACGAGCCGGAAGCAAGTTGCCCGCCATCCGGGCTGAAAGCGACACAGTTTACTGAGTCCCCAATCAAGCGTGCTGCTTCTGGCTCATTTTCGAGGATGGCAATCAAAACCGACGAATCAATCATCATGCGCTTGGCATCCCGTACTCGTCGTAACCCAGAATTTCATCGGGTGTGCGTCGATCAAGCAGAGGCAACGCGGCACAACGTTTAGCAATGGTTAACAAGCGTTCTTTGAGTGCGCTTTGAGAAGGTGCTTGCGCCGTTTCTGTTTTTTCAGGCATCAGCATGATGACTTTCACCTGCCGATTTTTGCTGATACGCTGGAGCAGATGTGCGGGGATTTCCAGCGTATTGCCTTTAATAAAGGATTCAAACTCTACTGCGTACATAATCGAGCGACTTGCAAAATCCGACAAACTGAGTTGCTCAATTTTCAGCATTGACCGAACGCCGCATATTCAGCCGATTTTTTACTCAATTTGACCAACGAAACCTGAGCTTTTTCAGTTTTACCGTAACTTTTGCTAAATTTCACCCATACCGATGCGACTGCTCCTGTTTTTCAGTCAGTCTTCCCGTGTTTTTTCAAACCCAGTCGCTTTATAACAAGACACGCATCAGTTGATCAGCACTCAACACCAAAATCCCAAACATCAAGTGGCTGTAAACTTTTTGCGCACCTTGCACCCACACATTCCGACCACCAAATTCATCCTTCAGGCGGGCATTGGTTCGTTCTACGGTGCTGCGAATTTTGTAACGCTCGGCATCAGCAGGTTCAAACGCTTCTTTCTGTCCGCCGCGAGGATTGTGATCAATCAGAGGGACATGCCCCAGATGACGGCTGTATTCGTGCAAATCAGCACTGCAATAGGCTGCATCCATCAGGTCGTAGAGACTGGTGACACGTTGGGCACTGATTTGGGACAGTGGAATAGCCGCCCCGCTGTCGTGAAACGAGGCGGAAGACAGAATGGCTGCTATCGGGACACCACAATCGGCGGTATCGATATGCAGTTTGTAGCCGTTCCAACTGTGCTTGTAGCCTTGGGCATTCTTCTTCGTCCCCCGGTTACACTGAACCGGTATCTCATCGAGTGCTTGCTGAAGTGACTGTTCCCGTTGGCGCTGAATCCGTGTTTGCCCTTGTTTTTTCTTTGGCTTTTCCTCGGCAACAGGCCGTTCACGTGCCTCAATGGCTGTTGAATCCCGACACAGGTGGCCGATCAGCGCATCGCCCAAATACGTTTTCACCAACGTTTCATGCACACGTTCCGCTAAACGCTGTTCAGCAAATTCAGCGAAGGCACGTGAAAAGGTGGATTCGGAAGGCAGTTTCTTGGTCAGGGGAAACCCGCAGATGCGTCGCAGGGAGCGATCGTTTTGCAGCCGGTCAATGAGTGCTCGCGTATTGACAATATTGAGCACGCTTTTGGCGACAAAAGCATTGGCAAACCAAGATCGCTCCGTCGCTGGCCGTCCAGACCCATCACGAAAAGAGCGCACAAAATCTTCAATGCGCGTCAGCTCCAGTACGTGAATGAGTTTTTCAAGCTTGGGGGTCAATGTGCCAAAGGCATCATTGAAGCAAGGTAGTATTTCAATTTGCAGCAAACTCCAGCGTTGTGCAATCAGGGCGCGTTCGGTAGAATTCATAGCGTGGGCTTAATGGTTGTTTTGACGCTTCTATTATCGCCGAAAACGGCAGCCCACACTTCTTTTTTCCTTCAGATGAAGGAAGGTTCACGCTGAAAATGTAATTTTGCAAGTGGCTCAATCGTTTACCTATCAAGGGTGTCAGATGATGATACTACGCTTGTTGATTTGCGGCTATCTATCACCGTTCCGCCTAAAATCAATCGAGTCCGCCCCCTTTGATTGAAAAATAGAATTATTTACGTAAAATGAAAACTGATTGATTGGGAGAACGATATGGCAGGTGATATTTATTTTGGATATGATAATTCCAGTCAAAATAAATGGGAAACGAATGATGGTTATGTTAATTCGGCGAGTTTCATGGCATTTGGCGATTGGTTGGACGAGGCTTTGAGTAAAGATTATCCTAACTTGCTGTCCGCAATAAAGGAGGACGAGCCTATGGCTATGTATAATTTTTGCGATTTATCTGCGGTTGAGTACAACACTGTCATTCGTGCATTACGAGAGTTTAAACGTAACTTAATGAAACCAACGCCTATACAGCAACTAGGGACGCGAGTATGGGAAGAAATAGCAGAACCTTTTATTCACAAAGATGTACGTTACGATTCAAAATATCATGATGATGACTTATAGCCAGCAAGACTTCTGATTCGAGTTTGTATATCTTTTCTTACATCAATGAATGATCTTTCATATGGTTCTTCCGTCTCTACGCGAAAATCTGTTTCATTTTCGATTCCTGCAAATTCTCGTAGAAAACTTTCTAGCAGTGCGTGCTCAGATATGAGAACACCACAGAAGGCTTCGGTGGTGAAACGTTCCCGTTGTGTTCTTTCTGGACTGCTACTTTCGCATACCTTGAATAAAGAGTTGAACATTGGGGCATCCTGTAACTTGATGCCCACAATATAAACAACAGATCAATAAATTGCCATTATTTTCGTTTTTGGGGCTTGGGATAGTCTCTGGGCTTTGGCGGCAACCCAGTATGCTGCGTCAATATCTTCCCACCCTGCGGCTTACCCGAATTCGGTTTACTCGCTGCCACTTGCGTAGGTTTGCCAGTATTAGATTTGCTCGTTGCCACTTGTGATTTGCCCGTATTCGGTTTGCCAGCCGTTGCCGCCGCAACAGGCTTCCCCACCCGCTTCTGATGCTCCCCACCCTTGTTCTTGCGCCGATGCGCCTCATACACCAACTGTTCCTCGCCCGCTTTGTAATGCGGGATCAACTGGTTCTCGCCATCGCCAATCAATTCCTGCCGCCCCATCTCCGCTATCGCTTTGCGCAGCAGCGGCCAATTTTTCGGGTCGTGCCAGCGCAAAAATGCTTTGTGCAGCTTGCGCTGTTCCGGTGATTTGGCGGTGGCGACTTTTTCGCTCTTGTAGGTGACTTTGTGCAGCGGGTTTTTGTCGGTGTGGTACATGGTGGTGGCGGAGGCCATCGGTGAGGGGTAAAACGCTTGCACTTGGTCGGCGCGGAAGCCGTTTTTCTTCAGCCACAGCGCGAGGTTGAGCATGTCTTCGTCGGACGTGCCGGGGTGCGCGGCGATGAAATACGGGATCAGGTATTGTTCCTTACCCCCTTTATCCTTGTTGTCTACGCTGGATGCTTGCCCGCCATACAGAGCACACGCCGCATGTTCACCAAACCTATGCGATTGAGTTTTAACGCGGCTACTGTTGCTCGCCCGATTGCTGTCAAACCAATCATTTGAGTGTAATCATCCGTCCAACCAAAATGGACTTCCCATTGTTGCTGGCGCGGATTAAATAGCTCAACCCTATCACCTGTCGCAGGATCAATGCCTTGCACTTTATTGGATTTGTGGCGATTACAGCCACCGCAGGCTAAGGCTAGATTTTCGAGCGATGTTTCGCCCGCACGGCTGATAGGGGCGATATGATCAAACTCGAACGATTGCCCCCGAATATTCCATCTGGCTTTGGCAATACTCGCAACGTCCACCCGCACGCTCAATAATCGCGCTTTGTTCCGGGCTGGAAAGATAGCGTTTAGACATAAGGTGCTGGTGTCTGAATCCCTAACTGTTGCATTAGCGTATCCAGTGGTACGTTGCGCAGTTGGGCAAGCTCAAATAAATGCTGCATCCGTTCGGCATCTGCCAGTTCGACAACATCCACCAAGGTTAGTAAGTGAGTATGTTCGGCTGGCGTAATATTCTCATCGCGCAATTTTTGGCTGAGATCCTGATAGTCTGCCAGCGTTTGCGCGGGCAACGGTGTGTTGATTTGTTGCAGCAATATTGCTTCCCGTTGCGGGATACTGGGTGCTTTGCTGCGTGCTAACAAGATACCGACTTGCGAAAAGAAACGTTCCAACTCTGGCGTGTCGAGCATTTCAACGCCGCGCAACACCTGATCCAGTTCAATAGCTGAATTGACTTGCAATGTGGTCATGGCATGGGGTCATCCTACGGTTAAGAAGCTGATAGCGAGAACTTTAAAACAAGATGACAGGTGTTGTCGAATGCTGAAAGTCGTTGAACACTGCAACTCTATCCTATGTTTGGCAGTGGATGTTGGAGTTTGAGCGGTTGACGAGTTTACTACAGGACGACTTGTGTGTATATTTATGTATATACAATTATCGTAAAGGAGCTTCACCATGATGCAATCCGCACTCGCCAAAGTTTTCACCAGCGGCAACAGCCAAGCCATCCGCTTGCCTAAACAGTTCCGGCTGGATGTCAAAGAGGTGTTTATCCGCTGGAGCGGCAATAACCTTGTGATCATGCCGCATCCTGATTCGTGGGCTGGTTTTATGCAAGGTTGCACAGGGTTCAGCGATGATTTCAGCACCAACAGTGACGCGCTTCCCGCCGATATTGAACGCCGAGGGTTTGAATGATGCTGTACATGCTGGATACCAACGCCAGCATCGGTATCATCAACAACAAACCGACAGCATTACGGCAAAAGCTGTTTCAGGTGGCGGTTGAACAAGTCGCCATTTCGCAGATGGTATTGTATGAACTGGAATATGGCATCTGTCGTTCACAACACCAGCAACGTAACCGCGACAACCTCAATAATTTCCTCAAATACATTCAAGTGCTGGATTGGGGCGCAGAGCAATCGCAAGAAGCGGCGTTGGTGCGCTGTGAATTAATGCAGTTGGGGCAACCGATTGGGCATTATGATACCTTGATTGCCGCTCATGCCCGTTCGTTGCAAGCTACGTTGGTGACGCATAATGTCCGCGAGTTTGAGCGGGTGCGGGGATTGTTGTTGGAGGATTGGGAATAAGGTGTCGTTGTTATGAGAAATGGATATACGTCTATCGAAATTTGTGCCGGAGCAGGCGGGCAAGCTCTTGGGCTTCATTTGGCTGGTTTTCAGCATCAAGTTCTCATCGAAATAGACCCACCCGCGTGCAAAACACTCAAACATAACAATGAACACCATAATCTAGGATGGGGCGACATTATTGAAGGGTGTGTGGCGCAGTTTGCCCAATTCACCTCCCACCGCTACAAAGGCATTGATCTGGTGGCGGGTGGTGTTCCTTGCCCGCCCTTCTCGAAAGCAGGCAAGCAGCTTGGTCAGCAGGATGAGCGGGATTTGTTTCCGGCAGCGTTGGAGATTGTAAAAAACACTGCACCCAAAGCCGTCATGCTTGAAAATGTTTCTGGCTTACTGGATGCAAAATTTGATGATTACAGAGCTGACATTGAAGCCTGTTTAGAAAAAATGGGTTATACGGTTTTCTGGAAATTGCTCAATGCTTCTGATTTTGGCGTGCCTCAATTGCGCCCACGAGTTGTGTTGGTGGCGTTGAAATCTGAGTTTGCCCGCTACTTTACTTGGCCTGAAAATAAAATCGTCCCTCCCACGGTTGGTGAAGCTCTGTATGACTTAATGGCTTCGCAAGGCTGGGAAGGAGCATCAGAATGGAAGCAAAAAGCCAATAAAATTGCCCCTACGTTAGTCGGTGGCTCTAAAAAACACGGTGGGCCGGATCTTGGCCCCACTCGTGCTAGACGGGCATGGCAAGAACTGCATGTGAATGGCAATCTGCTGGGTGAGCATCCGCCAGCAAAGGGATTTGTCGGTTACAAGAACAAGATTGGCTACGAAAACATGCCGTTGCTGACGGTCAGAATGGCAGCCAGAATTCAGGGGTTTCCTGATTGGTGGGAGTTTTTCGGCAAGAAAACGCCTGCCTATCGGCAAGTAGGCAATGCGTTTCCACCACCTGTAGCAGAAGCCGTGGGTAAGCAAATTATTGCCGCGCTGGATATGGCTAACAGCGAACGTTTGGCTGCTTAACGCCCTTCTTGCTCATCGAGATAATAGTTGGCTGCTGTCTCCATGATTTTGTCAGGGCTTTGACCTATTTGAGCGGCGTATCTATCTACACGCCGCAACGTTTGTTCGCTGATCGAAAACATCGCTCTTACCCCGTGTTTTTCAGGAAAAGCCCAAGAGCATGTTCCGCAATCCAGTGAACATCCTTCACACGCTCTTCTTTTGCCGACATTGCAGTTGTTGCACATCGGTTGCCAATTAGGCAGTTCATTACCGCCACCACGGGAAAGTGGCACTTTATGATCGGCTTGCAAACCCCTGACACCGGGCTGAAGTTGCACACCGCAAGTAGAGCAAGTGAACGTAGCCTCTTGGAATAGCTTGTTTTTCTGGCTTTGCGTCAAATACTCACGGTCTTGTGCATCTGCCAGTTCTGCGGAATGGATGCGCCATGCATGACCAGAAAATGTATCAAGGTAAGCTGTTTCAATGTCGCAACCCAGTTGGTCGCGGAGTTCTCTGGTACGTCTATCAAAATATTTCTGTCCCGTTAGCTCCAGCAATTCAGCAGAGGAAACCCACGGCTTTGGGAAGCTGTCAGATGTGTTACCCCATAAGCACCGAATGATCTTTGCTTTTACATCACTGATTTTCTTACGTTCATTCAGGGAATTGAGATAGTCGTCTACGTTCATAACAGCCCTTGGTTAATCTTATTCAACATGCATAGTGCTTGATAATACTACGCATGTTGGGTGATTAGCCATCTATCTGCTACGCTGTTTCGGCTTCCCTGTCGGCTTCGGCTTGCCGCCAAAATCCGCCCGCGCCTTCGGCGGCAACCCCGTATGCTGCGTCAACACCTTCCCACCCTGCGGCTTACCCGCATTCGGTTTGGTAGATGCTGGTTTGGCAGTAGCAGACTTGGCATTCACCACTGATTTCCCAGTCCGCTTCTGATGCTCCCCGCCCTTATTCTTGCGCCGATGCGCCTCATACACCAACTGTTCCTCGCCCGCTTTGTAATGCGGGATCAACTGGTTCTCGCCATCGCCGATCAGTTCCTGCCGCCCCATCTCCGCCATCGCTTTGCGCAGCAGCGGCCAGTTTTTCGGGTCGTGCCAGCGCAAAAACGCTTTGTGCAACTTGCGCTGTTCCGGTGATTTGGCGGTGGCGACCTTTTCGCTTTTGTAGGTGACTTTGTGCAGAGGGTTTTTGTCGGTGTGGTACATGGTGGTGGCGGATGCCATCGGTGAGGGGTAAAACGCTTGCACTTGGTCGGCGCGGAAGCCGTTTTTCTTCAGCCACAGCGCGAGGTTGAGCATGTCTTCGTCGGACGTGCCGGGGTGCGCGGCGATGAAATACGGGATCAGGTATTGTTCCTTGCCTGCCTCCTTGGTGTATTTCTCGAACAGGCGTTTGAATTCGTCATACGCGCCAATGCCCGGTTTCATCATTTTGGAAAGCGGGGCTTCCTCGGTGTGTTCCGGGGCGATTTTTAAATAGCCGCCGACGTGATGCGTCACCAATTCTTTGACGTATTCGGGGTCTTTGATGGCAAGATCATAGCGCACGCCTGAACCGATCAGGATTTTCTTGATGCCGGGCAGGGTACGCGCTTCGCGGTACAATTCCTTCAAGGCGGCGTGGTCGGTGTTGAGGTTGTGGCACACGTCGGGGTAGACGCACGCGGGTTTGCGGCACGCGGCTTCGATCTTCGGGTCTTTGCAGGCGAGGCGGTACATATTCGCGGTGGGGCCGCCAAGGTCGGAAATCACCCCGGTAAATCCCGGCACTTTGTCGCGGATTTCCTCGACTTCACGAATGATGGATTCCTTGGAACGGCTTTGGATAATGCGCCCTTCGTGTTCGGTAATCGAACAGAAGGTGCAGCCACCAAAGCAGCCGCGCATGATATTCACCGAGAAACGAATCATGTCATAGGCGGGGATTTTTACGCCGTTATAGGAGGGGTGCGGCAAGCGAGCGTAGGGCAGCCCGAACACGAAATCCATTTCCGGCGTGGTTAGCGGAATCGGTGGCGGGTTCAGCCACACGTCAATACTGCCGTGTTTTTGCACCAAGGCGCGGGCGTTGCCGGGGTTGGTTTCCAGATGCAACACGCGGTTGGCGTGGGCATACAAGGCTTTGTCTTTGCTGACTTTTTCGTAAGATGGCAGGCGGATCACGGTGGTGTCGCGGTCTAAACGGGCGCGGGGGTGGAAGATCAGCTTGTGTTCGTCGGGGCGTTTGCTGCGCGGGTCTTCGTATTCAAACCATTGCACGTTGCGCTTTTCGACTTCGCATTCGCTCATCTCGGTGGTGTTGAGGTAGGGGTTGATAATGCGGTCGATTTTGCCCGGTTGGTCGATGCGGGAGGAGTCGATTTCCATCCAACCCTGCGGGGTGTCGCAGCGCACGAAGGCGGTGCCGTGTCAGCCTCTGTGTATCATGGGGGCTGCTTCTACATTGATGTGGAAGACTTTAATCAACCACACCAATATCCATTGCTTGGTTTTAATTGGAAATCAGATCACTTCCCATAACATGGACTCTCACATTCCCTTTTGATTTTGCTGGCTTCATCCTGACATTGGCTCGCGCTACTGTATAAATTAGAGCCTAAAGCACCATTGCTACTGCTCAATTGTGAACAGCTTTTATCTGCGGCATTATAATCTTCCTTGCACTGCCACATGCACTTGTCTTGTTCGCCATAGTCACGAGATGAAGCATTTGATGAGGGTTTCTCTGCTGGTTTCGATAGTTTGGGTTTGTCATCTTCCCATTGTCCTTCATATTGAAGCGTCCCATCTGCATTAAATAGCTTTCCTATACCCTTTCTTTTGCCCTGATCAATATACCCTTCATAACGTTTCCCATCAGCATACAAATACGTTCCACGGCATGTCCAAGCACTATCAAAATCCCCCTTAATCTGACCACCATTGCTATCAGTAAAGATGCCTTTTCCTGGAATTACTTCACTGTATTTTGTTCTTCCGCCACTTGGAGAATCATTCCACCACATGCCTTCGTAGTGACTGCCGTCAGACGCAACAAATTCAGCGTACCCAGTAGCAAGTCCATTTTCCCATGTACCTTTGAACTGAGTTCCATCGGGGTACGTGAGGATTCCCTCCCCGTGTGGTTTTCCACTCAGCATGTTACCTTCGAACCAATAATGTATTTCCCCATTATGTATGAGTGTCGAGATTCCCTTACCACTAGCACGTTTACCACGACCTTCATCAGGACAATCACCTGACCAAGTAGTTGTGTCATATACGCTACCAGAGCCACCAAAATTTATCACATTACAGTTTGTTCTACGGTCTATCCCATATGTATTGCTAACACTGACGGGTGTATAGAAATTAAATGCAAATATAGAGGGAGTAGTCAACAAAAAAGCTGTTGCAAGTATGATCCTCTTCATAGGGATTGATTCCTGATAAATAAATCAAATAATTATCATGCTATGCGCTATGCGTGCAAGCGAAAATTTTAGGTATTTGCAAGGAAAATACGATGTGCGGTGCAGTATCTGTCGTTAGATAATCACATCAAACGCCCGCAGCTCATGCCCCACTGCCACGCGATAAACAAAAAAGTCATTGCGGTCAACGGTGAAGACACGGTTTGTTCCCAGCCGTTGTGCAGCGACAACCAGCGACGCATCGGCTAGATCCATTGGGCGGTCAATGTACTTTTCCATTAAGTTCAATGCTGTGCTGAGGGCAGATTCATCCATAAACCAGACGCTTAAGGCTTTGCGCTCGATGAATTGGCGCAATGCTTTGCTACCTTGGCTATCGGGTGATAACAGATGAAATACTTCGGTCAATACTGGAATGGTTGTGATCAGCGGCTCACGGATGGTTTTCAGCAAACCGCTACAATGCTTGTGGTAAGGGTCTTGCGGGTCAAACAGGGCTACCAATGGCCCGGTATCCATTAAAATCATCGGGCGTGCTTTTTCAGAAGGAGTTCACGGATACCTTGTTTTGCCCGATTCGACGGTGCTTTCGCATAGCCGCCTTGCCCCAAATCCAGTGATTGGTAGATGGCAAACGCATTCGGCACTGCCTGTTGCTCAAGCACTGGGGCAGAACGGTACTTGGTAACGATAAACTCCACAAAATGCAGGATTTCCCGCTGAATGCTTTCCGGCAGGTTGCGTGTCTGGTCAACAATCTGGTCAAAAGTTTGCATGGTATCAATCTGCAAGTAGTTAATGCTTAACAGTATACGCCGGACGCAAGCAGGGGCAAGAGGTCTATCGACCGCTACGCTGCTTCGGTTTCCCCGTTGATTTCGGTTTACCGCCAAAATCCGCCCGTGGCTTCGGCGGCAACCCCGTATGCTGCGTCAACATCTTCCCACCCTGCGGCTTACCCGCATTCGGTTTGCTCGTTACCGCTTGCGCGGGTTTACCAGTATTGGGTTTACCAGCCGCTGCACTTTGCACAGGTTTACCATAATTCGGCTTCCCAGCCGTTGCAGCCGCGACAGGCTTCCCCACCCGCTTCTGATGCTCCCCCCCCTTATTCTTGCGCCGATGCGCCTCATACACCAACTGTTCCTCGCCCGCCTTGTAATGCGGGATCAACTGGTTCTCGCCATCGCCGATCAGTTCCTGCCGCCCCATCTCCGCCATCGCTTTGCGCAGCAGCGGCCAGTTTTTCGGGTCGTGCCAGCGCAAAAACGCTTTGTGCAACTTGCGCTGTTCCGGTGATTTGGCGGTGGCGACCTTTTCGCTTTTGTAGGTGACTTTGTGCAGAGGGTTTTTGTCGGTGTGGTACATGGTGGTGGCGGATGCCATCGGTGAGGGGTAAAACGCTTGCACTTGGTCGGCGCGGAAGCCGTTTTTCTTCAGCCACAGCGCGAGGTTGAGCATGTCTTCGTCAGACGTGCCGGGGTGAGCGGCGATGAAATACGGGATCAGGTATTGTTCCTTGCCCGCTTCCTTGGTGTATTTCTCGAACAGGCGTTTGAATTCGTCATACGCGCCGATGCCCGGTTTCATCATTTTGGACAGGGGGCCGGACTCGGTGTGTTCGGGTGCAATTTTTAAATAGCCGCCGACGTGGTGCGTCACCAATTCTTTGACGTATTCGGGGTCTTTGATGGCAAGGTCATAGCGCACCCCTGAACCGATCAGGATTTTCTTGATACCGGGTAAGGTACGCGCTTCGCGGTACAATTCCTTCAAGGCGGCGTGGTCGGTGTTGAGGTTGTGGCACACGTCGGGGTAGACGCACGCGGGTTTGCGGCACGCGGCTTCGATCTTCGGGTCTTTGCAGGCGAGGCGGTACATATTCGCGGTGGGGCCGCCAAGGTCGGAAATCACCCCGGTAAATCCCGGCACTTTGTCGCGGATTTCCTCGACTTCACGAATGATGGATTCCTTGGAACGGCTTTGGATAATGCGCCCTTCGTGTTCGGTAATCGAACAGAAGGTGCAGCCACCAAAGCAGCCGCGCATGATATTCACCGAGAAACGAATCATGTCATAGGCGGGGATTTTTACGCCGTTATAGGAGGGGTGCGGCAAGCGAGCGTAGGGCAGCCCGAACACGAAATCCATTTCCGGCGTGGTTAGCGGAATCGGTGGCGGGTTCAGCCACACGTCAATACTGCCGTGTTTTTGCACCAAGGCGCGGGCGTTGCCGGGGTTGGTTTCCAGATGCAACACGCGGTTGGCGTGGGCATACAAGGCTTTGTCTTTGCTGACTTTTTCGTAAGATGGCAGGCGGATCACGGTGGTGTCGCGGTCTAAACGGGCGCGGGGGTGGAAGATCAGCTTGTGTTCGTCGGGGCGTTTGCTGCGCGGGTCTTCGTATTCAAACCATTGCACGTTGCGCTTTTCGACTTCGCATTCGCTCATCTCGGTGGTGTTGAGGTAGGGGTTGATAATGCGGTCGATTTTGCCCGGTTGGTCGATGCGGCTGGAGTCGATTTCCATCCAGCCTTGCGGGGTGTCGCGGCGGATGAAGGCGGTGCCGCGCACGTCGGTGATACTGGAAACGGGTTCGCCGGAGGCGATGCGGTGTGCGACTTCGACCACGGCGCGTTCGGCATTGCCGTACAGCAATAGGTCGGCGGCGGCATCCAGCAAGATCGACTTGCGCACGGTTTCTTGCCAGTAATCGTAATGCGCAATGCGCCGCAACGAGGCTTCGATCCCGCCGATAATGATCGGCACGTCGGGGTAGGCTTCGCGGCAGCGGTGCGTGTATACCAGCGTGGCGCGGTCGGGGCGTTTGCCTGCCATGCCGCCGGGGGTGTAAACGTCGTCGGAGCGCGTTTTGCGGTCAGCGGTGTAGCGATTGATCATCGAGTCCATATTGCCCGCCGCCACGCCGAAAAACAGGTTAGGTGCGCCCAGTGCCATGAACGGGTCTTTGGAATGCCAGTCCGGTTGCGCGATGATGCCGACGCGGAAACCTTGCGCCTCCAGCATCCGCCCGATGACCGCCATGCCGAACGAGGGGGGCAACAGGCGCATTGGATATTTATTGCTTCTCCGCACTGAGTTGTCTAGCTGCCGCAATTACAGGGCTAATTTGCCCATATAATCGAGCGGCTTCCTGAACAAGAATCAAATTAATAAGTGCAACTCCCCAAGCGATACCATAAGGCGTATACCAAGCATTACCACCCGCAGATAAATTGGCAAAACGTCCTACGCCTAAGGCAATGAGTCCAACCAGAAAGAACCAAAATGCCATTTTTCTTATCCATAATGGTGATGGTCTTACATGACGATAAGTATCCAAGTCATCAAACCCTAACTTTCCCTTGGTGTAAATTTCAATAATATATTTTTTGGCTGGCTCTAATTCAATTTTGTTATATCGCCACATAACAAAGTTCAATATTGCGTTGATAAGAATAAAAGCCATCCATGAGGTTGGCGATAAAAAATAAAATAATCCTGCCCAAGTGAATAAAAATATCAATAAGATACTTAAAACATAACCTACAGTTAAACTGATTAGGCTTGGGATGAAATATTTTCTCATCCCAAATCCTGTTTGAATAACGATAATTGATAAACCAAGTATTGGAAAAATAATGGTTAGTTTTGCAAGAAACCAGCTTTCGGAGGAAATAACTGGTAATATTGATACCCCAAAACCTAGAATCCAACCAAGTACTGCCAGTGCGAGTCCCCCACGCCAGTTTGCACTGGCATGGTAGATATCAGGGTTTTCAAAAAAAAACAATATACTGTTCTTGTTCATGGTGCGATCATAGCACCTGTGTAAATTGAGTCGGGATCTTGAGGTAATACATTTTTAAAAGCCTCTTTCATTGCATTTGTTACTCCCAATTCGTTGTCAACTACATCTAGTATCCAGCCAAGAACAAAGCCAAGCCCTAATCCTGCCACAATAACCCATCCACCGGAAAGAAATGCACCAGCAAGTAAAATTCCCCCTGCTGTTGCAATTGCAAACTTGGTAAGCGATGTTCCCAATGAAATGATGAAATCACTGAGATAGCGATCTGCTTCTGGTGTAGCGGCATACTTAAAGCTCTCAATACCAACCACGATCCAAACTCCCAGTACGTTACCTTTAGCGAGGTTGTCTACTGTTGGGGCAAAAAATTGTTCTACTTTAGCAACTTTGGAACTCGCTATCCCGACTCGATAGCCTTTGCCTGCTTCAATATAGGTTGCATTGGCTCTGGCTAGCCGTTCGTCTACTTTGGCTTCAATGCGGTCTAACCCTAAATTCCACAAATCAGGATCTGTTTTGGTTAGTATCCGAATCAATTCTTCTCTGGCAATGGCAAGTGCTTTTTCTGTAGTAGCGGTCATAAGTGTCTGAAAATTTTGACCACCGTGAAAATACATGAATTTTTTACCTTCAATGCTGACTACTTTCACCTTTGGGGTAGTTAACATTTGCTGCCAAAACATACGTGCTGCCGTTGAATTACCCATAGAAAGAACAGTGATTGCCAATACGATAAAATTACCTGTAGGCGGTCCCAATAGCGGATCATTCAATAGTGTATAAAATGTCTCCACATCGTCAAGTTTGGAGAAGTCAAACTCCCTGTCGGGTATTTTTGCTGGAGCTTCAATCATTTGAACCTCGTATTTGTCAGCTTGGGCAGCTTGTACCTGTGCTTTGACTAGTGACTCTTTCTGCCACGCTTCCGTTCCGTTAGGAACTGAACTGTCTATTTCACGCAAACACTCGTCGAACAGGTAAGGATACAGTAGCGAAGATCTTGTCGTAGGTAATGAATAATTAATGTTGTTGGGACTATAGACCATAACTTTCAAGTCTTCTGACTTTACAATCTGTCCTGCATATTGCGCCAACTCTTTGATCAGTTCAAGTTCATGCCCATTCAGGTTCAGCTTAGGAACTGTCCCGAAATAACTTCCCTCTTTTCTGCTAACAGCGAAAGGGGGAAGATAGCCCCTTGTAATGCCAATCAACACCGAGGATGAGCCAATGGATGTTTACCCATCAGCCATAGAAAAACAAATGCAGCGGTTCTACCAATCGCTCAATGAGCGTGACCGCCGCCGCTACGCCGCCGTGGAAGCCGTCCGGCTTGGGCACGGGGGGCAGGACTACATTTCCCGGTTATTGGACTGTGACCCCAAAACCATCCGCCACGGGTTGACGGAGTTGGAATCGGAAGATGGCTTGCCCACCGTAAGGCAGCGAAAAAAAGGGGCGGGCGCAAACGGCTGAACGCTACGCACCTGCAATTGGATGAGCATTTTCGCCAAGTTTTAAAGGATCATACGGCAGGCGACCCCATGCGGGAGGCGGTGAAATGGACGAACCTGTCACGTCGGCAGATTGCCCGGCGGATGCAGGCATTGGGGACATCGGCTGGGAAAAACGTGGTGTCGCGCCTATTACGGGAGCACGGCTACCGCCGCCGCAAGCCCCAGAAGAAACGCACCATGGGGCAACACGCTGACCGTAATGCCCAGTTTGAAAAGATTGCCCAACTCAAACAAACCTACCTGCAAGCAGGCAAACCCGTGATCAGCATTGACACCAAAAAGAAGGAACTGCTGGGCAACTTTTACCGTGAAGGGGTAACGGATGCCGTCGAACCCACGGAGGTCAATGACCATGACTTCCCCAGCTATGGCAATGGTCAGGTGATCCCCCACGGCATCTACGACCTTGCCCGCAACGAAGCGGCACTGCACCTGAACACCAGCCACGACACCACCGAGTTTGCCTGCGAAAGCCTTGGCTTATGGTGGCGTGAGCAAGGGAAACCCAACTACCCCGAAGCTGACGAGCTGTTGGTCTTATGTGACGGTGGTGGCAGCAACAGTTCCTCTGCGTACCTGTTCAAGCAAGACTTGCAGGCATTGGCGGACAGCCTGAACCTGACAATACGCATCGCCCACTACCCGCCCTATTGCTCCAAATACAACCCGATTGAACACCGACTGTTCCCTCATGTGACCCGTGCCTGCCGGGGTGTGCCGTTGGAAACGGTCGAAACCGCCAAACACTACATGGCAAAAACGGAAACCACCACTGGCTTGAAGGTCGCTGTCCGCATCATCAGTAAAGTTTTTGAAACCGGGCGCAAGTATACCCAAGCGTTTAAGGATAACATGACCATCCAGTTCGATGATTTCCTGCCAAAATGGAACTACACCGCTACCCCTCAGTCCCCCTGATTTCGGGAAGTTATTTCGGGACAGTTCCTTAACAGAACCTTGTTGGCTGCCTGCCAACGTATTCCAAAGCTTTGCGGATTTGTTAGGGGTAAGGTTAATTGTTTTTCCATCAACTGTACCTGTTGCACTGATCCTTGTGTCAGACGGCGCACGGAAGCTGAATAAGTTACCCGTTGCTTTGATGCGCACTGTGGTTTTGTTGTCGGCTGCACCACAATTGAGGGTAACGCTGCATGATGAATTTGTTGACATGATAGCCTCCGAATTTACAGGACGATTTCTGCGCTGAGGAATGCAGGGTTGGTAAAGATAAGGGTATAGCTGCCTAACGGTATATTTTTCACCAAAATGCTACCATCAGCCTCCGTTGTACCGGGATAGCTCTTCTTGGCTGGGTCAGCATCCAGTATCAGGGTGTATTGTTCCCCTGCAATCGGCTGTTGGGTATCAATATCCATAACCACTACGTTGATCGTACCTGTTGTTGGTGCGGCTGCCGTCACCCCAAACGTCGCCACCCCACCGATTGATGTTCTGGTGGTGCTGCCATCCAACTGCTTGTACAGGGTTACTTTCACCACATGGTTATTGCCGGGTACAAGTGTATCAGTCTTGATGGTGTAGGTAGCTACTTGCCCTGCAGGGTTGCCGGAATTGGTAGGTGCTGTCCAGTAATACGTCAGTTTTGCCCCTTGCTGTTGCTCGGCAAGGTAGTTCGGGTCAATCGAGAAGGTGATGCTGTTGCCTTGCGGAACGCTGGTTTCGCTGACACGGATATACGCTTTCAGGTCGCCACTGGCTGTCAGTGGCTTGGGTAATACAGGTGCTGGCGATGCTTGTGGTTCTGGTGCTGCCGCCTTTACAGTCACAGTAAACATGGCACTGCCTGCAATGGCGGTACGTTGCGTCGTTCCTGCCGGGGTCACATACAGTGTTGCTTTGACATTGTATTCACCGACAGCAACCCCGGTGGTGTCGAGGGTGAGGGTGGCAGTGCTGGCAGTCTTGCCGTTCGCCGACCAGAACCAAGCGAGTTTATCGCCTGCATTGGAATGTGTGCTGGCATCAGCCGAGAAGGTGATGCTGTCGCCCTGTTGGACGGTTAGCGGTTGGGCGAGAATTTTGAGTGCGCCGTAGTTTTTTGTCAGGGTCGTCGGGGCTGTTTCCGCAGGTGTTGGTGTTGACGGTTCCGGGCTTACGGTTGTTGCTTTTGCCGCTACCCCGAACAATGCCCCGCCAGATAGGGTGACATCACCTTGGCGCAGCACAACCTGAATCCGGTGGTCAGCCTTCACATCCAGCTTGCTGGTGTTCATGCTGTAACGCGGACTGCTGCCAAATGCCACCACGCTACTGTCGATATTGGCGACACGCCAGAAGAAGGTATAACCGCTGTTGTAAGGTGAACCTTCCTTGAAGAAGAAAGTGATTTCCTCACCTTGGGCAACGCTGGTGGCGGCTGCCATCAGGTCATCTTTCAGACCAGTACCGTAAGCGCCTGTGGCTTTGACGGGTTCGGGAGCAGTTGGTGTGGCGGTGCTGCCTGTTCCTCCTGTTTCACCCTGAGTCCCAGACTGGAGTGTGGGGTCTGACAGAGGGTTAGGGGTTGTATTCGCCAGTTGGGTTGCATCCAGCAGGTACTTGAGCGTTGCCTGCCTGCGGTTTTCCATGTCCTGTGCGGTCAGGTTGGGGAGGTCGTTGCGCACCATCCCATTCAATGCCACCAGTTTTTTCAGTGTGCCATGCCGAAGCGCAATCTGTTTGGCAACAAACACCTTGATCGGGGTTTCGGGGAAGTTGGAGATGCTGACATGATCGTAGGTGCTGCTGTTGACCGCGTTTGTCAGTGCTTTTTGCAGGGTTGGCAGCACTTGGGTGTGGCGTTCATCTTTCAGGATGTTGGTGATGTCCGGCAGGTAGCCCTTCATCTTGCGGATACCGTTGGTGTATTCGGCAATCCGGTCTTCCAGCCATGCCTTCAGTTGGATGTAATATTTTCCGCCGTCAAGGGTGCGGTATTGCCCGAAGGTCAGGGTGCTGAACTCGTCACGGAAAGCGTAGTAGCGGAAGTTCTCCAGCCCGAAACTGTTCCAGCGGTAGTTTTCGGGCATGTCAGAACGGGCATCAATGAGTTCGGCTTGGGTTTTGCCTGCTACCCCAACCAAAGGGTTGTTGCCGAGGATAGGCTGACTGTATTGCAACACCGGGTTGCTGCCACCTTCGTTGGCAAAACTGAGAACCCATGCCACGCCTTCTTCCGCCTGGTTGCCACCAATGCGGGTAGGATAGAGGCGGATGGCAGGTGTTTTTCCGGCGACTGCTTGCAAGGTATTGCCGGATATTTCCCCACTCAGGAAGCCGTTGATGGTGATGGCGTGTTCGCCTGCGGTCTGGATAGTATTGTTGAGTATTTTCAGGTTGGAAAATAGCCCGTCACTGCTGAATATCCCCTGCAAAGGACCACCGGGGGCTTTGACTGTGCAAGCCTCAACCGTGACATTTTCAAGGATGGCAGCGGACATCTGGTCGCACAGTATCCAGTCCTGCTCTTGCTCAAACCCGTCCTTTAACATTTTTATCTTACGGGTTTTGTCGGTCATTTTTGGTGGAATTAATTGGATGGCATCCCGATGTGCTTCCGTGTAAGTGCGGTTGTCGATGACCGTCAGGCTTTTGAGGTGGGAATTGCTGTTCCAAACCCGTACCGCGTCGGTTTGGCTTCCGGTTAGTTCAATGGTTTTCTCACCAAAAAACTGACATGGGCAAGGGGCAGATGGGCTTTGTTGGGTTGGGCTGTTACTTGTCCCGGCACAGAGGTAGCTGCACGTTTCTTCATCCAATACGTGCAGATACTCGTTGAGCTTACTTTCGGGCGCAAGGAACTTGTCGTTAGTGCTTTCCAGTGTTTGCATCTCTGCCATCTGTTGGGGATATGCGGCTACCGCTGCGTTATAGTCCACCACATACTTGTTCATGGCGGTTTCCATCGTGGTGAGTTTGGCAGGGTCAGCCGCCGGGTCAGATTTGAGTTTATTGACCGTAGCATACAGGGAACATTGTTCAACGGTAACTGTCACCAACCATTTGTTCCAGTCCCCGTCTTCACCTTCCGGTGGCAGTTGATCAGCAGGGAAGAAATACCGGCGTGTCCTGCGGATGGTATCTTTTGCTTCGTTTAACTGGCTGGCATGGAAAGCATAACGGGTATGCTTGTCAGAAACGGTTTGTGCCATGAGGCTCACTCCTGTGATGCTTGGGGTTGGTGCATGAATGCCGTTGGTCGGTAGTTATACGCCATTTGTATTTTTTTTTTTCAAGTATCATTTGCATATTTTTTGTTAAATATTGTAACAATATAAAACATGGCAATCATTTCAGTTGGTTATGTGCTATACAATTGCTGCCAACATTTGTAAAGGATACGGATACGATGAGACGTAACACAAAGTTCCCAATTGTCTACTGCCTGCTGGTTTTGCTGTTCACTGTTACCGCATTGGGTGGCTGCAAAACTGAGGCGATCAAGCCTGCTGGGGAAAATACAAAACTGGGTCAGGCGGATTTTGACAAGCTGGCAAACCATACGGTGAGCGTGTCGTTGGAGCGGGGGGATGCGCGTGTCTTTGGAGGCAAGCTACCGCCTGATAGAGATTTGCCACTGGCAATCCAAGCATTGCCGGAAAGCGTGGCGGCGGTAGTGCCAAAGCAATCCTGCCCATTGGCGGGGTTGGCAGTGGAAACCGACAACCGCCCGGAAACCCGCGAATGGCTGGCAATTCAGGACAAAAGTTGCCCGCCAATTTCCCCGCATGGTTGGCGGTTGTTTTGGGTGATGCAGCGGGGTACGGATGGCGTAGCGCGGGTTTTGTTCAGTGACAAGGCACATTCCGTCAAACTGATGGAGTGGACACAATCAGCTAAAGCGGATAGTCCACTGCAACGCCCCGTTAGCGTTACCCGTGCTGGGCGCACTTGTCCAACCTGTGGTTCAACCAGTTGTGAAGGTTTTTGGGTGAACAAAACGGGGGCTTATCAACGTCCTGCCCAGTTTTTGGTTGAACGCACACGCCATGATGCAATGGCTGGTGGGCTTGACCAGTCGGTGACAGGAGGGAAATGCCCGCTGGATTAACCCCGCTGTTTGTTTGATGGTTTGTGTTTGGGGGCAGGTTTGCCTTTGCCCCCAGCATCTGCTCTAGGCTCCGGCGGCAACCCCGTATGCTGCGTCAACATCTTCCCACCCTGCGGCTTACCCGCATTCGGTTTGTTCGCTGCCACTTGCGCGGGCTTCCCCACCCTCTTCTGATGCTCCCCACCCTTATTCTTCCGCCGATGCGCCTCATACACCAACTGTTCCTCACCCGCTTTGTAATGCGGGATCAACTGGTTCTCGCCATCGCCAATCAGTTCCTGCCGCCCCATCTCCGCCATCGCTTTGCGCAGCAGCGGCCAGTTCTTGGGGTCGTGCCAGCGCAAAAAGGCTTTGTGCAGCTTGCGCTGTTCCGGTGATTTCGCCGTGGCGACTTTTTCGCTTTTATAGGTGACTTTGTGCAGCGGGTTTTTGTCGGTGTGGTACATGGTGGTGGCGGATGCCATCGGTGAGGGGTAAAACGCTTGCACTTGGTCGGCGCGGAAGCCGTTTTTCTTCAGCCACAGCGCGAGGTTGAGCATGTCTTCGTCAGACGTGCCGGGGTGAGCGGCGATGAAATACGGGATCAGGTATTGTTCCTTGCCCGCTTCCTTGGTGTATTTCTCGAACAGGCGTTTGAATTCGTCATACGCGCCGATGCCCGGTTTCATCATTTTGGACAGGGGGCCGGACTCGGTGTGTTCGGGTGCAATTTTTAAATAGCCGCCGACGTGGTGCGTCACCAATTCTTTGACGTATTCGGGGTCTTTGATGGCAAGGTCATAGCGCACCCCTGAACCGATCAGGATTTTCTTGATACCGGGTAAGGTACGCGCTTCGCGGTACAATTCCTTCAAGGCGGCGTGGTCGGTGTTGAGGTTGTGGCACACGTCGGGGTAGACGCACGCGGGTTTGCGGCACGCGGCTTCGATCTTCGGGTCTTTGCAGGCGAGGCGGTACATATTCGCGGTGGGGCCGCCAAGGTCGGAAATCACCCCGGTAAATCCCGGCACTTTGTCGCGGATTTCCTCGACTTCACGAATGATGGATTCCTTGGAACGGCTTTGGATAATGCGCCCTTCGTGTTCGGTAATCGAACAGAAGGTGCAGCCACCAAAGCAGCCGCGCATGATATTCACCGAGAAACGAATCATGTCATAGGCGGGGATTTTTACGCCGTTATAGGAGGGGTGCGGCAAGCGAGCGTAGGGCAGCCCGAACACGAAATCCATTTCCGGCGTGGTTAGCGGAATCGGTGGCGGGTTCAGCCACACGTCAATACTGCCGTGTTTTTGCACCAAGGCGCGGGCGTTGCCGGGGTTGGTTTCCAGATGCAACACGCGGTTGGCGTGGGCATACAAGGCTTTGTCTTTGCTGACTTTTTCGTAAGATGGCAGGCGGATCACGGTGGTGTCGCGGTCTAAACGGGCGCGGGGGTGGAAGATCAGCTTGTGTTCGTCGGGGCGTTTGCTGCGCGGGTCTTCGTATTCAAACCATTGCACGTTGCGCTTTTCGACTTCGCATTCGCTCATCTCGGTGGTGTTGAGGTAGGGGTTGATAATGCGGTCGATTTTGCCCGGTTGGTCGATGCGGCTGGAGTCGATTTCCATCCAGCCTTGCGGGGTGTCGCGGCGGATGAAGGCGGTGCCGCGCACGTCGGTGATACTGGAAACGGGTTCGCCGGAGGCGATGCGGTGTGCGACTTCGACCACGGCGCGTTCGGCATTGCCGTACAGCAATAGGTCGGCGGCGGCATCCAGCAAGATCGACTTGCGCACGGTTTCTTGCCAGTAATCGTAATGCGCAATGCGCCGCAACGAGGCTTCGATCCCGCCGATAATGATCGGCACGTCGGGGTAGGCTTCGCGGCAGCGGTGCGTGTATACCAGCGTGGCGCGGTCGGGGCGTTTGCCTGCCATGCCGCCGGGGGTGTAAACGTCGTCGGAGCGCGTTTTGCGGTCAGCGGTGTAGCGGTTGATCATCGAGTCCATATTGCCCGCCGCCACGCCGAAAAACAGGTTGGGTGCGCCCAGTGCCATGAACGGGTCTTTGGAATGCCAGTCGGGTTGCGCAATGATGCCGACGCGGAAACCTTGCGCTTCCAGCATCCGCCCAATGACTGCCATGCCGAACGAGGGGTGGTCTACGTAAGCGTCGCCTGTGACGATAATAATGTCGCAAGAATCCCAGCCCAGCGCGTCCATTTCCGCACGACTCATGGGGAGATACGGCGAAGTGTCGTAGCATTCCGCCCAGTATTTAGGGTGGTCGAACAGGGCGACAGGGGCGTGGGGATTGGCGTTGGGCAGCATGGGGTGGCTTCAGTAACGGGTGAAAGCGGCTATTCTAGCGCAGTTTGTGCGGTGCGTGTGGTTTGCTTATTATTGATGTGGAGTAAACAACTTACGCCATGCTTTGGTAAACTCCAAGAGGCGTTTATTGGAAGCTGCGTTTCAAATAACGGTCGCTGGGTATGGATATAAAGTTGCTATACTCGACCTCGCCAAGATTTGAATATTCTCACTCCGAACCTCCCCCCTCCCTAACCCTCCCCCCGCAAGGGGTGGAGGGGACAAGATCCTTGGTTCGCTTCATTCTTGCTCCCTTCACCCCTTGCGGGGGAAGGGTTGGGGATGGGGGGTAAGTTCGGAGTGAGGTCAAGAAAAATCCGCAATAGTGGTTCACGTAAAGTGCCTGAGTGGGTGCTTGCAGAATAAATGCAGAATAAAAGTCAAAAAACAACCAGAGAAGTCATCCGATGAGCAGCCACATCCAGTCACTCCAGCAAAAAAAGCTCTTGCCCAGCCCGCCCGACTTCCTGACCGATGCCGTGCAGTACGAAGTCATCATGGGTTCGGTGGCGTATGGGGTCAGCAACGACAGTTCCGACATGGACATCTACGCCTTTGCGATTCCACCCAAAACGATGATGTTTCCGCATTTGCGCGGCGAAATTCTGGGTTTTGACAGCTATTCGGTGCAATTCGAGCAGTACCAGCAGCACCATATCCGCGATACGGCTGCGTTGGGTGGCAAGGGGCGGGTGTATGACGTGACGGTGTTTGCGATTGCCAAGTATTTCCGCCTGCTGACCGATAATAACCCCAACATTATCGACAGCCTGTATGTGCCGGACAATTGCGTGCTGTATGCCTCGCCCATCGGCAAGTTGGTGCGTGAGCGGCGGCAATTGTTTTTGCACAAGGGCTGCTGGGCGAAGTTCAAGGGGTATGCCTACGGGCAGATGCACAAAATCCGTACCAAACAACCGGAGGGCAAGCGCAAGGCACTGACAGAGCAATTCGGTTATGACGTGAAATTCGCCTATCACGTGGTGCGCCTGCTGGGTGAGGTTGAGCAATTGCTGATGCACCAGGATATGGATTTGCAGCGCGATGCGGAGCAGATGAAAGCGATCCGCCGGGGTGAATGGACGCTGCCGCAACTGGAAGATTACTTTGCCCGCAAGGAAGCCGATCTGGAACGGGTGTATACCAGTCCGTGCCATAAAATAGTTTTTTTGATCAGGGAAATATGGTTAGATGACTGGTAACAAAAGCAGCCATGAGTAATGTATGACATTAAAAATCACTTTCACTGAGGATGAGATAGCGGAGCTGTTCTACTGGAAGGAGCGCCATCCTCATCCCAGAGTCCGTAAGAAAATGTCCGTGCTGTACCTGAAATCCCAACAGTTGACGCATAAGGAAATCAAACGATTGGAAAGGATTACAGAAGCCACGCTGCTTGCCTACCTAAACGCCTACCTACAACCTAACGGTTTAGAAGCTCTTAAAGAAATACGATTCAATAAACCACAGAGTGATTTGATGGCATATAAAGACAAGATTGAAGCCTATTTTCGTGAATATCCCCCCGCAACCAGCAAGGCGGCAGCCGCTAAGATTGAGGAGCTGACAGGCATCAAACGCAGTGAGGACAGGGTACGTGTCTTTATGAAGAAAATAGGGATGGACATCCATAAAGTGGGGATGATACCCGCCAAAGCTGATGTGGAAGCACAAGAAAAGTTCCTGGAAAATGAACTAAAACCGCGCATTCAGGAGGCTAAGGAGGGCAAACGCGCCCTTTTTTTGTCGATGCCGCCCACTTCGTGTTAGCACCGTTTCTGGGGTTTTTGTGGTCATTTTCCCGCGTATTCATCAAAGCCCCCTGTGGTCGACAACGCTACAACGTATTGGGCGCACTCAATGCGATAACGCTACAACTCATCACGATCACTAACGACTCCTATATCAACGCTAACAGCGTGTGTGAATTATTGGAAAAAATTGCAGCGTTAGCACTCAAAATACCGATCACTTTGGTCTTGGATAATGCCAAGTATCAACGCTGTGAAGCCGTGTTTGCCTGTGCGAAAAGGCTCAATATTGAACTATTATTTTTACCGACCTATTCACCCAACCTCAATCTGATTGAACGGTTGTGGAAGTTCGTCAAGAAAAAATGCTTGTACTCGAAATACTATGATAAGTTTCCCGCTTTCAAGGCGGCCATCACCAACTGTCTCGACAAGCTGGATACCGATCACAAGAAAGAACTGACCCAGTTGATGACAACAAATTTTCAAACCTTTAAAAATGTTCAGGTCTTGACGCTGTAAGGTATATCTCGCCAGCCGCTTGCCGGATGCGCCGGATACGGATGCCATCCGCCAGTTGCTGACGGATTGTCTGGAACAGCATTTCGGCTCGATCAGCGAGGCGGTGAGCCGTCCGCACGCGGCTGAACGGGCGTTGGATGAGATTGGGCAGGTGTTGCAACGTTATCAGGGGAAGGTGTAAATGCAGGAACGGATTAATACCAGCATCCGCACGGAAGTGTTGGGCAAGCTGGAGGAACTGGCTCGCCAGCATCAGGTGACGATTATTAGCGCGATTGAAAGCGGCAGCCGTTCGTGGGGATTTCCGTCGCCGGATAGTGATTACGATGTGCGCTTTGTGTATGCCCATGCGCCGGAGTGGTACATCCAGCTTGACCCGCAACGCGATGTGATCGAACTGCCTGTCAACGCGGTGCTGGATATTGGCGGCTGGGATGTGCGCAAGGCAATGACACTCGCTAACAGCGGCAACAGCGTGATTCAGGAATGGCTGATTTCACCGCTGGTTTACCGCGAAGACCCGCAACGGGCTGCGCTGCTGCGCGAGATGGTGGCGCGTACCTTCAACGCCAAGGCGACTTTCCACCATTACAGCGCGATGGCGCATAACATGATTGCCGCGCTGGATGCGCCGGACATCAAGTTGAAGCGGTTTTTTTACATCAGCCGCGCCACCCTGAGCGCGTTGTGGGTGATGCACGAACACACGATGCCTACCGTCGTGTTCCCGGATTTGTTGCAGGCATTGACGGATGACGTGGCGGTGCTGGAGGCGTTTCAGCGGCAGATTCGGGATAAGGCGACGAAAACCGAAGCGGAAACGGGAGCGGTTGATCCGCTATGCATGGCATTTGTGCGGGCGGCGTATCGGGAGGTGATGGCGGCGGATGTGGATAAGTTGCCGCCGCGCCGGAGGGCTTTGGGGAATGGGGATTTGCGGGGGTTTTTGATGATTTGACCCGCTAAGCCATTTTGTTGGCAGCAACAAAATGGCTATGTGCTCTTAAGTCGGATTTCTACCTCGTAAATAATCCAAGATACTTTCTAAAGGCGAATTCGTATCATAAGTGCATAGCCCGTTAATCGAGGCGGGATGCGATTTTCCTCATCAGGTCAGCGGCAAGATGTGGTAAAAAGCATCCCGAAAAACCACTGACAGGAGAGCTTCATGGCTTACACACACCTTACCTCTGAGGAGAGGCATTATATCGAAACCCGGCACAAGATGAAGGAATCGACGGCAACAATCGCGTTAACCTTGGGGCGCAGTCAATCGACGATCAGTCGTGAACTGACCCGCAACCGAGGGCAACGCGGCTATCGGCACAAGCAAGCGCACGCCAAAGCGCAACAACGCCATGCGGACAAGCCCAAAGCGGTCAAGTTGACCCCGGAACTGGCGGTCAGCATTGATACGCTGCTGGAACAGCAATGGAGTCCTGAGCAGATCAGCGGTCGACTGAAAGCGGAAGGCAAAACGACTATTTGCCATGAAGCCATCTACCAGCATGTACTCAGGGACAAGCGTGCGGGCGGCAAGCTGTACCTGAACCTGCGCCGCCATACGAAGAAATACCGCCAGCGTTACGGCAGTAAAACGGGCAGCGTCAAAGGCATCCCCAACCGAGTGGACATTGACGAACGCCCAGCGGTAGCCAACCAGCGTGAACGGCTCGGTGACTGGGAAGCCGACACCATGATCGGCAAGGGACACCAAGGCGCACTGGTGACACTGGATGAACGCAAATCCAAGCTACGCCTAGCTTTTCCAGTGGCAAACAAGACCGCAGAAGCCGTAACCAGCAGCATTATCACCTTGCTGGACAGCTTCAAGGATTGGGTGCACACGCTCACCTTCGACAACGGCAAAGAGTTTGCCAAACATGAGCAAGTTGCCCAAGCCCTTGGGTGCGAAACGTATTTCGCCAAGCCCTACCATTCGTGGGAGCGTGGGCAAAATGAGAACGCCAATGGGCTGTTACGCCAATACTTCCCCAAGGCAATGGGGCTATTGGACGTGACCACCCGACAGGTACTGGAGGCTGTACATAAACTCAACAACAGACCAAGGAAGTGTCTGGGATTCAAGACACCTTACGAGGTGTTCCGAGAACTATCCGGCATAGAGGCCGAAAAGTTGGTGGGTTATGCACTTATTACTTGAATTCACTAAACACAAATCCAAGTTCTTATTGGAGAAACCCACCCACTTTCTACAATAAGAAAATCCATAATGTAGTTTGAGCTACCTTTTCGGAAATAGCTCCGGTATTCACCCCGCCTGACTTGGGAGCTGCCTATTTCATCTGTCCGCTTCTTTGTCCGGTTTGTTAGTGCCACTAAGCTTTACATATCAGTTGGTTATAACCTTGGCTTTTCTATCTTGACCGTTTATATGTCCGGTTTGCCTTGCTATGGTGTGTTCCGCTGAAGAACCAGTCACTGTATTCTCTCACCCTATCCATTTCTGCCAACCAGAGGCGCTATGCTCGAAACCATCCTCAAAGGCGCGATGATCGCCAGCGGTCTAATCGTCGCCATCGGCGCACAAAATGCTTTCGTCTTAAAACAAGGCTTAGCCCGCCACCACATTTTCTGGGTCGCGCTAATCTGTTTCTTATGCGATGCGGTATTAATGTCGGCAGGCGTATTGGGTTTAGGCACGTTAATCAAGGACAGCACCATAGCAACGTGCAGCCTCGCGCTGTTGGGATCAGCCTTCCTATTTTGGTACGGCTTCAACGCCTTTCGCAGTGCGTATCAAGCCACCAGCCATCTGGAAGCCGCCGCCAGCCATGCCAACCCCGCCAGCCTCGCAGCCGTCATCGCTACCACATTCGCGCTAACCTTGCTGAACCCGCACGTATACCTCGATACCGTCGTCATCCTCGGCAGTGTTGCTGGCACATTGCCTTCACACGACAAGTATTGGTTTCTGCTCGGCGCAGTCAGTGTGTCGGGTATCTGGTTTTTCGGGCTAGGTTACGGCGCAAGATTACTCTCGCCCCTTTTCCAAAAGCCCAGAACATGGCAAATCCTCGACATCCTGATTGGCATCATTATGTGGACGATTGCGTGGGGCTTGCTTCAAGCCGATCTGTGCTGGTAGGCATTCAAACGCTTTTCCAGCAAGCGAAACGCATACACCAGCCCATACGTCATAATCAAGTACAACACCGCCGCCGTCAGGTACATTTCATACACCGCAAAGGTTTTGGAACGGATTAAATCCGCCGCGCCCGTCAAATCAATCACCGTAATCGCGCTCACCAACGACGTGGCTTGCAGCAAAAACACCACCTCATTGCCATACGCAGGCAACGCAATCCGAAACGCTTTCGGCAAGGTCACGCGCCGAAACAGCAACCAACCCGACATCCCAAACGCCTTACCCGCTTCAATCTCGCCACGCGGCACGGCTTGAATCGCACCTCGGAAAATTTCCGCCGTATACGCTGCCGTATTCAAGGTTAAGGTCAGCACCGCGCAAAACCACGCATTGCGAAAATACGTCCACAACCCCATATCACTCAGCACGTCACGGAATTGCCCACTGCCGTAATAGATCAGGAACAATTGCACCAGCAACGGCGTACCCCGAAAATAAAACACAAACCCCGCCGTCGGATACTTCAGCAAGGGGTTGGGTGACAACCGCGCCAATGCCAGCGGCACAGCTAACAGCAAACCAATCGCAAGGCTGAGCAAGGTCAGTTGTACCGTGACCCCAGTACCCGCCAGTAATTTTGGCAAGCTCTCCCAAATCAGTTCCCAGTTCATACCCGCACCCCGCGTTTTGCCCAGGTTTCGGCACGTTTCAACACCAACATCGACACCAAGGTAATCGCGAGGAACAGCAGGGAGGCAAGGAAGTAAAAGGTAAACGGCTGATGCGTGGCGGTGGCAGCGAGTTTGGCGTTACGCATCAATTCATTCAGTTGAATCAAGGAAATCAGCGCGGTGGCTTTGATCAATACCATCCACACATTGCCCAATCCCGGCAACGCCATGCGCATCGCCAACGGTAATTGCACCCGCCGGAACGCCAGCGTTTTGCTCATGCCAATTGCCCGCGCCGCCTCCATCTGCCCGCGCGGGACGGATAAAAACGCCCCGCGCAGCACTTCGGTACAGAATGCGCCGTAGATAAAGCCAATGGTCATAAAGCCTGCCACAAACGGGTTGAGGTCGAGTCGTAACTCATACCCCAACGCCGCTGCGCCATCCTGAATCAGCTTCGGCACACCGTAATACACCAGCAACAGCAGAATCAGCTCCGGCACGCCACGTACCACGGTGGTGTAGGTATCCGCTGCCCAATTCGCCAAGCGTGAGTGTGAAAACTTGCCCCACGCGCCCAGCAGCCCGAACAGGATTGCCACAAACATGGCGCACAAGCCCACCAATACGGTCATTTGCAGACCTTTGAGCAGCAACCAGCCGTAACCTTGTAAATCCAGCAAGGCTTATTCCCCGTACAAATCGAAGTCGAAGTATTTCTTGTTGATTTCCGCGTAAGTGCCATCTGCACGGATTTTAGCAATCGCCTTATTCAGCTTTTCTGCCAAAGCGGTATCGCCTTTGCGGATACCAATGCCGACACCTTCCCCGACGAATTCCACATCACTGAAATCGCCGCCGACGAATTCGACTTTACCCGCGTTTTTTTCATCCTTGACCACGGGCGCAAGCACCACCGAATCGGCACACACCAAATCCACGCGCCCTGAGAGCAAATCCAGATTGGCTTCGTCCTGGGTTTTGTACGCGGTGACTTCCACAATGTCTTTGAATTTGCCGCGCACGAAATTGTCGGCTACCACACCGCTTTGTACGCCGACCATTTTGCCTTTGAGTTTGGCTTCATCGGTCGGGTCAACGTCCGTGCCGACAGCGCGGATGCATTTAATCGGAGTGGTGTAATACTTGCCAGTGAAGTCGATTTTTTCCTTACGCTCGGCGGTAATCGACATGGAGGCGATGATGGCATCAAACTTTTTCGCATCCAACGCCGGAATCAAACCGTCCCAGTCCGATGTGACCCATTCGCACTCGGTTGCCATTGCTTTGCATAGCGCGTTGCCGATGTCGATGTCAAAACCTGCCAGCTTACCGTCTTTATCCACGGTGTTGAACGGGGCATACGCGCCTTCCGTACCGAGGCGCAGTTTGTCTTCGGCTTGGGCAGTCCCGGCAACAGCCAATGCCAGTACAGCGCTCGACAGTAAGGTAGTGAGTAATTTCATGGTTGTCTCCTGTTGGGTTATTTAAGCTGGGTGGCAAGGAATTGCTGGCAACGTTCCGAACGCGGGTTGTTGAAGACTTGTTCAGGGCTGCCTTGTTCTTCAATCTGCCCTTGGTGCAAAAAGATGACTTGGGAGGATACTTCCCGCGCAAAACCCATTTCGTGGGTGACAACCAGCATGGTCATGCCTTCATCAGCCAGTTGGCGCATGACGCGCAACACTTCGCCAACCAATTCGGGGTCAAGCGCGGAAGTCGGTTCATCGAACAGCATCACGGCGGGTTTCATCGCCAAGGCTCGCGCAATCGCCACGCGCTGTTGCTGCCCACCGGAAAGGTGATCGGGATAGCTGTCCGCTTTATTGGCAATGCCGACTTTGTGCAGCAATTCGAGAGCGTATTCTTTGGCTTCAGCTTTGGGAATGCCCAGCACATGCACGGGGGCTTCAATAATGTTGTCCAAAATGGTGCGGTGTGACCACAGGTTAAAACCTTGGAATACCATGCCCAAGCGGGTGCGGATGTGATCAACTTGTTTCTGGCTTTTGGGAATAGTTTTGCCGTGCCGGTCGCGGGTCATTTCAATGCGCTCGCCGGTGACATAGACCTCGCCTTCATCGGGTGTTTCGAGCAGATTGATGCAGCGTAGCAGGGTGCTTTTGCCTGAACCGCTTGATCCTAATAAAGAAATCACGTCGCCTTTGTGGGCGGTGAGTGAAATGCCATTGAGGACGGCTAAATCACCGAAGCGTTTTTTGATGTTACGGACGACAAGGGCATGTTCCGGGGGCATGAAGCAAGTTTCTCGCTGTATTGGTCGTGAATGCACAAAGCAATAATCCAATCTGATCAATAAAGCAAGCGATTGACTGCCATTCACCTAGAAATTGCTTGAATTGCGGGTGCTAGAAAAGGCATAAAGATCGATTGCCTTGAAATGGTGCGAGATACGCTTGGTGTGCACACATCTGATGCTGAATATTCGTGGCTGCTAATGCTGGCATGGATATTGCTTTGGATTTAGCAGCCAAAGCCCTGTTGCGATCAAGGCGACGTGGTTGGTTCCTATTTATAATTACGTTTGAGGTGTTGTATGCATACTAAAAAAACGCTTGCTAGTGGTCTTCTGGTGATGTTGTCTGCGGCTGTGTTGGCTGCACCCGTTGCACATGCGGGTTCTGGTGCAGAAGTCTCCGCTTCTGTCGGTGTTGCCAATATGTATTTGTGGCGTGGTATTGATCTGGGTGACGGCGATGCGGCTGTGTCTGGTGATCTGAAAATCGGTCATGATTCCGGTGCGTATGCAGGTGTCTGGGGTTCTTCCGGTGATGCGAGCTGGGGTACAGAGTACGATTTGTATGCCGGTTGGGGCGGTAAAGTCGGTAATTTGGATGTCGATGCCAGCTTGTGGACATACGCCTACCCTGATGGTGATAAAGTGGATGCAGACGGTAAGTCAACGAAAAAAGATCCAGGTGAATTGGTGGATGCGGTGATTTCTGTTGGTTCAGGCCCTGTCAACGTGACGTTGTATGAAGCGCTGGAAGGCGATGATGCCAACGAATACCGTTATGTCACGGCTAAGTACACCAAAGATAAATACTCTGCCATGTACGGTCAGCATATGTATGACAAAGGCATTAGTCCCGGTCATATCCAGCTTGGCTATCAGTACAATGATAATTTGAGCTTTGCAGTTAGCCAATTTGTGACTGATGCCGATACGGGAGAAGTCTTTCCAGCTACAGGTAAGCCAGTAGATGACAATCCGCAATTCTTGGTGAGCTATAGCATCCCATTGACTAAATAAATGCCATTCGGTGGTTTGAAAAGGGGATGCTATGTGCATCCCTTTTTTTTTGCCTATATGTTTAGGGTGTTAACTGATGGTGCAATCGTTGCGTTTTTGCACCAATCTGATGCAAAAACGCAACAAGGCGTGATGCTGGCACGCTTTGTGCTTATTGAGGGATAGGTTCCTCACCTGTTATTCATCATTCAGGAGTAACCCAATGTTTCTTAAAAACGTTTTCAAACAAACTGTGTTGGTTGTGAGTATGGCTGCGACGCTGGGGACATCCGGCTTGGCAATGGCTGCTGATGACACCATCAAGGTCGGCGTGTTGCATTCCCTCTCCGGCACAATGGCGATCAGCGAAACCACGCTGAAAGACACCATGCTGATGCTGATTGATCAAAGCACGGGATGGTGTGATTCAGTATCAGGGGCAAAACCTGCTGGGGGTGGATGCGGAAAAACGTGCCAACCTCGGCATTGGTTACGTGCCACAAGGGCGGCAGATTTTTCCGCTGCTCACCGTGGAAGAGAACTTGCTGATTGGCTTGCCTGCACGGCGTGACAAGGTGCGCAGTATTCCGCCGTTTATTTTCGAGCTGTTTCCGGTGTTGAAGGAAATGTTGGGGCGGCGCGGCGGCGATTTGTCCGGTGGGCAGCAACAGCAATTGGCGATTGGGCGGGCGTTGGTGCTTGACCCGAAATTGCTGATTCTTGACGAACCGACCGAGGGGATTCAGCCGAATATCGTGGCGGAAATCGGTGACATTATCCGCAAGCTCAATAAAGACATTGGGCTGACGGTGTTGCTGGTGGAACAGAAATTGCCGTTTGCGCGGAAAGTGGGGGATCGGTTCTGTATTCTGGATCGCGGGCGGCGCGTGGCGGAGGGGGAAATGCACACGTTGGATGATGGGTTGATTCAGCGGTATTTGACGGTGTAACGCCGCCAAATACCTGACTTTTGCATGACCGTTACTGAAACCGTCGGAAGTCGGTTAGCTGGCGGTCTTCACGTACTTCATCGTGCGGAATCAGCAAATAACGCCACGGTTTCGTGCCTTGCTCTCGCGCATAATCTGAGGCATGGCTACACCAGCGTCTTGCTGCATCCGCTTTGGCTTGCACGTCAGGTGCTTCCATATCGGTTTTGGCCTTGGTTTCCACCATGAAAATCGTATCATCGGTTTCCGCGACAAAATCCGGCACGTATTCCGGCTGTTCTGTTCCCAATTTGTAGTAAATCTGGAATTGCCCTTTGGCGGGCTTGAACCACTTTTGCGCATCACGCTCCAGTAGCACCGCAAAACGGCGTTCTGTGTCGGAATCAAACTTCTGTAAAGGGTACAAACATTTCTCAAAGCCACCGAACAGCATTTGCTTGATCTTGCCCGTTTCCATCACGGTTTCACGGTAAGAGCGCGGCGGCTGGTTGGCAGTGGCGGTGAAGTTGCAGGATTTTAGTGGGGTAAAACCACGGCTGACTTGCACTTCATAACCGCTGGCTTTTTCCCAGAAATGTTTGAGCATTTGCGCGTGGATTTCGCGGGCAATCAGTTTGCGGTCTTTGTTCAGCACATTATGCGCCTCGTCTTCGGACAGGTAAGAGCGCAGGTGTTGCACCATTTGCCCGGCGAGATCGTAGAGAATTTCTTTCTGGCTGAAGTAATCAATGTCGTCGTGATCCAGCAGGGCAAATACCACGTAGTCTTCCAGCCGTTCTTCCTGTTTGCTAGCGGCGGCTTTGAGGTGGAATTGTTCGTGGGTGCGTAGCATCTGCCCGACCAGTTCGCGGTCGCCCGGTTGCAGGTGCAAGCCGCTCACATCCAGTTTGAAGGGGTGGAAGCCGGGTTCGACTTCGCCGGTTGGGTTGACCAGGATGCGCGGGATGTCGATGGTTTGTTGCACCATGACGGTGGTGGTTTTGGCAACAATCGCGGCGAGGTCGGCGGCATGGTCAGCAGTGAAAAGTGCGCCTTGCTGGGGTGTCAGGCGTTCGCGGACTTCGGCGGCAATGGCTTGTTGCACATCGGCTTTGAGCAGGGCATTGCTGGTGGGGACGAATTCGCGGTTGGCGGCGTAGTTGGCAGCGACTTCGGCGACTATCCACATTGTTTCTTGTTCGGCAGAAGAAACCCCCTCTAACTCCCCCTTATCAGGGGGAGAACTGGAGGTGCCGCCTGCTTGTTCCTCCCCTGACAAGGGGAGGTTAGGAGGGGTTTCTTCTCTTCGGCTTGCTTTCCCCAACATCGTTTCATAATTGGGCTTGACTTCAACACTGATCTTTTTGTCGTCTGCCGTGGGAGCATCCAGAATGATGCGCTGGAGACGGATCGGTGAGTCGCCCTTGTTGGCTTCGTCGATGATTTCCTGAAAGCGGTCGTGGGCAACGATATTGAGGCGGTCGACGGCGGCGTTGCCGGTGCGTTTGCCGTAGGGCAGGCGTAAGCCGCGCCCGATGGATTGTTCGATCAGGGTGCGGGCGTTGGCAGCACGTAGCGGCACGATGGTGTAGAGGTTGGTCACGTCCCAGCCTTCTTTGAGCATATTGACGTGGATGACGATTTCGGTGGGTTCGTTGACGCTTTCCACTGCCAGCAGGCGGGTGATCATTTCCTCTTCTTCCGCGCCGGATTTGCTGCTGTCCACTTGAATCGCTTTGCCTTGGTAACGCCCCTCGAACAGGGTTTGTACCGTGGTGAGTAATTGCGCGGCATGGGTGGTGTCGCGGGCGATGACCAGCATGAACGGTTTGACGATGGCAACGCCGTTTTCGCGGGCGTAAGTGATTAGCTCTACTTTGGTGATTTCGTGCAGGCGGATACCGTCTTCCAGCTTGATGCGCTCAATGTCTTCGGGGTTGTGGTCGGCGGCATTGAATCCGCGCTGGGTGACAACGGCGGGTTCTTTCACAAAGCCGTCTGCCATTGCCCGCGCTAATGGGTAATCCATCACCACGTTTTTGAACGGTACGGGGCCACGGCTGGTTTCCACAAACGGGGTGGCGGTGAGTTCCAGACCAAACAACGGTTTGAGTTCGTTGATGGAACGCACCCCGGCACTGGCACGGTAGCGGTGTGATTCATCCATCAGCAGTACGAGGTCGGGGAGCGTTGCCAGATAGTTGAAATAGCTGTCGCCCAGCACTTCCTTGATGCGCTTGATACGGGGTTCTTTGCCGCCGCGCACTTCCGAGTTGATCTTGGCAATGTTGAAAATATTGATGGTGACGGGCGAGAGCAAACTGCTTTGCACTTGCGCGGCGCGGTAGTCGTAGTTTTCGCCCGTGATGATTTCCGGCGGCTGGAACACGAAATGGTGGATGCCCTTGAACACGTATTTGGGCGTATTCGGGGTGAAATCGGCAATCAGCTTGTTGTAAATCGTGAGGTTTGGCGCAAGCACGAAGAAGTTGTTGATGCCATAAGCCTGATGCAAATAGGTGATGAACGCGCCCATTAAGCGGGTTTTGCCCACGCCTGTTGCCAGCGCGAAACACAGCGAGGGGAATTCGCGCTCGAAATCGTCCAGCGTGGGGAATTGCGCTTGCAGGCTTGCCAGAATGCCGTTGAGGTCACGTTCGCCGGATTGGTTCATGGCGGGGGCGGTTTCCAGCGCGGTTGCCAGCTTGTGCAGCGATTCGGCTTGCGGTGGGCGCAAGGACAGGCTGGTTTTGATGTCGTGCAGGGTTTGTTGGCGTGTCATGGTGTTTCCCCTTCCCCAAATAAGCTGGCTTGTGTGCCGCTGGTATTGTCTTGTTGTGGGTCGGATTTTAATCCGACTTGTCGGGCTGAAGCCCGACCTACAGGCGTGGGTTCATCCACGGGCTGTGCCATCGGCAGGTTGGCGACGTTGAGGCTGTAGTCGTCTTTGCCCCATTCGCACAGGTGCAAAATGCTATTGGGGATTTTTTTCAGGGTGAGGTTAGGCCAACGGCGGCTGGCATCGAAGCCGCTGATGCCGCGCCATGCGGCGGCGATGATTAGCAGGGAACGGTGTTCGCCGACTTCTTCCGCGAGTGCTTGCAATTGCTCGAATGACAGGTTTTGGGTGGTGGCGTAGAGGAAACTGCGTTCGGTGGCGTAGCCTTGTTGCCAGAAGACGGTTTCGGAGGGGGCGTAGGTGTAGCCGTGTTGTTTGCACAGGGCTTCGCTCATCATCGCGGCGTTGTAGTCGGGGTTGATGGTGAAGTTGCCCCAGCGGTCACGCTCCAGCAGGGAGGGGGCGAGTTTGTAATAGCGGAATCCGCCGCCACCCGCCCAGTCTACTGCTTTGCTGATGCCGCCTTGGTCGGCTCCGTCGATGACTTTTTGCAGGCGCGGGATGATGTGGGTGTGGCAGTGGTCGCCCAGTTCCACCATGATCCACTTGCGCCCCATTTTGTGCGCTACCGCGCCCGTCGTGCCGCTCCCCGCAAACGAATCCAGCACCCAATCCCCCGCATTCGTCGCTAAATCGAAGCACCGTTTAATGAGTGCTTCCGGTTTTTTACCTTTAGGAAAATCAATCCCACCCTCATTATGGAGATTGTTAGATAAAACATCATCCCAAAGGCTAGTTAACGGCTCACCAACCACATATTTTCCATCTATAAATTTCAACTTATCAGAATAAAACAGAATCCGTTGCCCACCAACAAAGTACATATCAGAATAATTCTCACGCTCCAGTTTCATGACTGTATGTGGACTGATTTTTGATTCATCAATCATTTTACGAGCCATACCACTGACGGCATTATAATCTGGTCTAGCAAGCTGAATAACCCTTGAGGCATTTTGCAATACGAAATTAGTCATTTTTTCTTCATATTCACTCCCAAGTACCTTTTTTAGACTTTTTTCCGGCAGATTGAGACTTGCAGCAAAAGCACCTGATAAAGTCATAAATCGCCATTTATCAAATGGTTCATTGTAATTCCCGATATATTGACCATATCTTTTATCCCGTTCTAATCGGGCAGTAAAAACACGATTAGGCTTCCATAAAGCCTTGTTTTTTGCATAAATCAAAATAAAATTCGTTGTACTAACCACTCCTGGATTAATTGATTTATGCCCTGTAGCAGAGCCTTGCTTAAAGGTAACGACTGATACCCTGTTTGCACGACCAAAAATTTCATCAAGCAACACAATCAAATAAGCAAGCTCATTATCATCAATATGAACAAATAACGTTCCATCTTCTGCAAGCAGTTTACGGATAATTTCCGAACGGTCACGAAGCAAACCAAGCCAAAGTGAATGTTCCAACCCATCATCATAATGTTCAAATGCTTGCTGGGTATTAAAAGGCGGGTCAATATACACGCATTTGATCTTGCCGGTGAACTCGGCTTCCAAAGCGCGTAAGGCCAGCAGGTTATCCCCGAAAATCAGGCGGTTGTCGAACTGGTCGTGGTCGGTCACGCGGGTGGCGGCGTGGTAGGACTTGGCGGGGTCTTCCAGCAGGATGCGCGGTTCGAGTTTGGGGCGGTGGGATTTGCCGATCCAGGTGAGTTCGAGTTTGGGTTGGGTCATGGGAGTCTCAAGTTTGGAATCATTCGTGATCGCTATTTGTGCCACCACCTAATAAACCACCTGCATCCCGTTGGTCAAGCTCCATTTTCGGTGTAGATTGCTTGACCCGCTTTTCAACGTCTTTAATGTGTTCCGCTGGCGGGATGTGTTCTGGTAGTGTGCCACCGAATCCTAGTCCAACCATTTTGCCAACGGCGGCAAAATGGTTGCTTGATTCGTTTCCTCATTCTCTCGAATGTGATAGCAATCAATTGATAATACAATAGAAATATTGTTTTTCTGTTTTCTGGTGTGATAGAAATCCATCGGTTTGCCAGCGTCGGCAAAGTGATACCCAGAGGTTGTAGTTTAACTAACGATGAAGCTAAGTTAAAGGAAGTGTGTTTTCTTTAACTAACGAACAGATTAAGGTAACGATCAAAGGCGTACAAGCGTCCACGTTGCTGTCCTGTCACCTCGCGCACGATACCCAGTTTTTCCAGTTCACGGATCAAGGTATTAGCGGTCGGTGTACTGACCATTAGCTCCTTTTCCACCTCCGCAGCGGACACAATCGGATGCTTGTAGAGCAGGTTAAGTAGTTGTTTCGCATTGGGAGCGCGTTTGCCCAGATGCAGTAAGGATTGTTCCACTTCCATCCTCAAGACCAAAATCTTGTGGAAGGTTTCCCGCCCTTTAATCGCTGTTTCCGTAATACCTTGCAGGAAAAAGCGCACCCAATGGATCAGGTCGTTCGCTACCCGCACCCGCATCAACGCATCGTAGTAACTGGCACGATTGCGCTCGAAAAAGTCGGATAGGTACAACGAAGGCTTTGCCAGCAGCCCATGACTGACCAGATACAGCGGAATCAGCAAACGCCCAATGCGCCCGTTACCATCCAAGAATGGGTGGATGGTTTCAAACTGGTAATGGCTGATCGCCAGCCGCACCAGATGCGGCACGGTGATCATTTCGTTATGCCAGAACTTTTCCAAATCCCCCATCAGCTCAGGCACATTGTCAGGGTGTGGTGGGATGAAAACCGCATCCCGCAAGCTTGAACCACCGATCCAATTCTGACTAATGCGAAATTCGCCCGGTTGTTTGTGTTCACCCCGCACGCCACTCAAGAGGATTTCGTGGGTTTGTTTGAGCAAACGGTTAGAAAGTGGCAGTGTTTTGAGTTCACCAATCGCTGTATTCACGGCATTGATGTAATTACGCACTTCGCGCCAATCGTCACGCTTTTCCGGCAAAATTTGATCTTCCGGCATTAAGGCTTCATCAATGCCCGTTTGTGTGCCTTCGATACGACTGGAAGTCTGCGCCTCTTTGACGACGTGCATTTCAATGAACAGGTCAATATCCGGCACAATCAGGGAAAAGGCGTTTAACTCACCTAAGGCACGGTTGGCGGATTCCAGCAGGGTATTGATGGTGGCATCTTCCCATATCCACTCATGATTGACAGGAACTGGCTCAAAACTTTTGTATTGGTAGCGGGGTTGCAAAATACCGGCCTGAAAGGTCTCAAACTTCATACCAACTCCCACTCAATCGTAAACAACACCTGTTCTTCCACCCGCTGCTGCAAGCGGTCTTCCAGTTCTGTGATCAATTCATTGCGCTGCTCGTCGATGTCATCCTGCCGCCGGAACAGTTCGCGGCGTGACTTGCTGCGTTTGGTTTCCAGTTCGCGCTGGCGTTTCTGCCAGTGGAGCTTTTCATCCAGTGTGGGCGCAATCGCAGCGGTACGGCGCACTTCCTTGATTTCGCGGTCGATGTCCTTGATTTCCTGTTCCAGCCCCAGCTTGAGATCATCTGCCCAGCCATCCAGCTTTTGCACTTCCTGATCGAAATAGCTCAGGTTGCGGTCGTTGATTTCACGCAACAAGGCATTTTTACGTTGTTCAAGATCGTATTGCAGCAATGGGCTGTCAGGCAAATCTATCGGTGTCGCCGTGACCATTGCCGGAATGCGTAACAGTTTATCAGGGTCATCCAGTGCCAACACATGACCATTGCGGTCAACCGCCGCCACCAGCAAATGCTGTTCTTCCTGTGCCAACGCGGAAACCGTCTGTAACTGACGGGTTTGCGTCATCGCTTCCGTGATTTCACCTGCCAATTCTTGTTGGAGTGCGGCAAAGCTGCTGCGAATTTCTTCCGGTTTGCGGCACGTTTGGTAGATACGGGCAATGCGGCGTTCAAAGTCGATACCCGAACCGATTGCGCCCAATACTTCATCGCTTGCACCGAAAACACCTTCAAAAAGCTGGAATTTCTGCGCCAACAACTCATACACACGCTTATCGGCCTCATTGCTCAAATCGACAAAGTTGACCACCACGACATCGTGTTTTTGCCCATAACGGTGGCAACGCCCAATGCGCTGCTCAATGCGTTGCGGATTCCACGGCAAATCGTAATTGATCACCAGTGAACAGAACTGAAGGTTGATACCCTCCGCCCCCGCTTCGGTGGCAATCATCACACTGCCCTCTTCGCGGAAGTAATCAACCAGCGCGGCACGGGTATCTGCCGTTTTCGAGCCGCTGACCTTATCCGTACCGGCGTGATGTTGCGCCCATGCCTTATGGATTTGCTGAGCTTGGGTGTCACTGTTCGTACCATTGAACAACACCAAACCTGCACCGTAAGGCGTGTTCTTTAACAGATTTTGCAGATAGCTTTGCGTGCGTTTGGATTCGGTAAAGATGATGGCTTTTTTTGCCGCACCCAAGCGTTCCAGTTCCTTGAATGCCTTATCCAGTGCCAGCAACAGGGCTTGTCCCTTGCTATTATCCCGAATCTGGTCGGCTTTTTCCTTGAACAGGCGTAGTTCTCCCATTTCTTGTTGGATAGCTTCGCGGACGTTGAGTGGCTTGTCGTTTATCTGGTCTTCGTCATCCCATTCCTCGGCGGTTTCATCCAACGCCTCATAGTCGTCATCTAGCATTGCAAGATCGAGTTTGTTCGGGTCATCCAATGTGGCTTGCAAACGGTTTGCCATGGTTTCCAATGCCCCTGCAATCGCATGGGTAGACGAGGCCAACAGTTTCCACAACACCAGTGAAATCAATTGGCGTTGACCATCCGGCAAGGCTTGCAACTTGGGACGACGCAAATACTCGGCAACTAAATTGGAAAAATCCCGCTCATCTTGTGTCGGCGTGAACTCTTCCAGAATCGGAATGCGCTTGGTATAGGGGACGTATTGCTGGACTTGCCGCCGCAGGGTTCGCTTGCAAAACGGGCTGATACGGTGACGCAAGTTTTGCAGCGTCGTTTCGCGGTTGGCTTGTCCAAACTGAGTACGGAAACTCTCCAAATCACCAAATACCCGATCATCAATTAGGCTGACCAGCCCATACAGTTCCAGCAAGGAATTTTGCAACGGAGTGGCGGTCAGCAGGATTTTGGAATGCACATGCGCCAGTGTTTCCTTGAGGGTGCGGGCAATGACATTCCCGGTTTTGTAAACGTTGCGCAGGCGGTGCGCTTCGTCCATCACCACCAAATCCCAATCCACCGCTTTTACGTCTTTAGCCTTGCTTTTGGCAAATTGGTAAGAGCCGATAATGATGTGGTCAGTATTATCAAACGGATGCCGAGTACCCGCTTTTTGTAAGGTGTTGTAGTTTTTGCTTTCCAGCAGCAGACAAGGCAAGCCGAATTTATCCTGTAACTCTTGATGCCATTGTTTGCGTAGGTTGGCGGGGACGATGATCAATATACGGCGTTTACGTTCTGCCCAACGTTGCGCAATGACTAAGCCCGCTTCGATGGTTTTTCCCAAACCGACTTCATCCGCGAGAATCACGCCTTTGGATAAGGGGTTTTCGTAGGCAAACAGTGCCGCTTCGACCTGATGTGGGTTGAGGTCGATTTGGGCGTTTACCAAGGTCGGGGCAAGGGATTCTAGGGAATTGCTGGCAGCATGGCGCGTGAGTTGCCATGCGTAGTATTGGGATTGGTGAGGAGTCAGTCGCATGATAGCTCGGCTTTAGATGTCAGGCGTAGAGTATAGCTGAGGATTTGTCTATCTTCACTTCATGATGTTTCGGCAGTGGGCAACGCTTGTGCATAAATGGTTAGGCACAGTTCCAGATCACTGATCGACTCGTATTTCGGCAATTTACCAGACAGTTTCTCACTTTCCCGCAGCAGCATTTCCACACCGAAACCACGCCTATCCATCAGGTAGCTTTTACCCAAACCGACTTCATCCACGGGGTAATAACGCGAAAACAGGCTGGCGAGGATTTCGTTACGCGGTACAGACAAACGGCTCATCGACTCCAACGATAAGGTGTTAGGCAATGCGCCCGGTGAATGGATTTCCAGCCGATCGGCGAACATGAACAAGCGAATACGTTGCGCGTGCAGGGAATAATCCCGATGCGCCACGGCATTCACAATCGCCTCAAACACTGCACCTAAATGGTATTGCGGGTAATCCACGCGCCCCAACGGTTTACGGGCAGCGGTGATCATGTTACGGCGCACAAAGTGGAACGCATCCAGTATTTGCCTATCCAATGGCCCCCGGATTTCCTGTGCATCCAGTTGCTCATTCGGGTCATTGCGCAAGCCGCTATGCGCGACAGCCAGAATTTCAGCATTACGTAACCATTTGGTTGGGTCTAACGTGCAAAGCAATACCCCCGCAATGGTGGGCAGGGCTTCTCCTTCACGATTATCAATCAAATGCAGCCGTGCCAATTGGGTAATTACATCACCTTGGTCGGGCTTGAGAAAACACGGCGTAATAACAATGCGTCAAGGTCATCTAAACTGGCTTTGGGAACTATTTGCCCCTCAAATCGCACAATCCGCGCCTGACTGCGTTGCTGGAATAAACGCGCCAGCATATCCGGCGTAATACCAAATATGATTTCCGTTTTATCATCCACACCCAAGAGTATCAAATTCCCCATTGCCGCCAATTCATCCGAGGCAAAACGAATAGAAAGTGGGCGATCGGTTTTGTATTCTGGATCGCGGGCGGCGCGTGGCGGAGGGGGAAATGCACACGCTGGATGATGGCTTGATTCAGCGGTATTTGACGGTGTAAGCCGTGCTAAACTCCCAGCATGAGCAGCAACCTGACGACCACCATGCAGCGTAAACGTTTACCCATCGGCATCCAGACTTTCAGCGAAATCCGCTACGACAACCACTATTACGTAGACAAAACTCATCTGGCGGTAAAACTGGCGCAAGAGGGCAAGCACTACTTCCTCTCCCGCCCGCGTCGCTTCGGCAAAAGCCTGTTTCTCGATACCCTGAAAGAATTGTTTGAAGGCAATGAACCCTTGTTTCAGGGGCTGGCAGCGCACGCGCAATGGGACTGGTCGGTAAAATACCCGGTGCTGCGTTTCAGTTTTGGAGCAGGCAACTATGCCAGGGCAGATCAGTTGCCCAAAATCATGTCAGAGCAATTACGTGTGCTGGAAACACAGTACGCCCTCAACAATGTCAATGAGACTGCCTCTGGGCGTTTTAGTGCCTTGATCAGGCATCTGCACCAGCAAGCGGGAAAACCGGTGGTGATTCTGATCGACGAATACGACAAACCGATTCTGGATGCCTTGCAGCACCCGGAAGTCGCCCGCGTTAACCGTGACTTCCTGCGCGGGTTCTACGGCAACCTCAAGGATTATGACGCGCACATCAAATTCAGCTTCCTGACCGGAGTCAGCAAGTTTTCCAAGGTTAGCTTGTTTTCCGGTCTTAATAACTTGTATGACCTGACCCTGATCCCCGATTACGCCACCATTTGCGGTTACACCGACCGTGACCTTGACAGCGTGTTCGCCCCCGAATTGCCGGGGCTGGACAGGAATGCCATTCGCGAGTGGTACAACGGCTATCACTGGATGGGCGAAGGCGTTTACAACCCGTTTGATATTCTGCAACTGTTCAAAAACCGCCTCTTTAGAAGCTATTGGTTTGAAACCGGCACGCCGACCTTTTTGCTGGATTTGCTGTTCCAGCGCCAAGTGCCGAGCCTGAAACTGGGGGAAATGCTCAGCAGCAGCAGCATGTTATCCAGCTTTGACGTGGACGACATTACTACCGAGGCATTGTTGTTCCAGACTGGCTACCTGACCATCCTCAAGGAGGAGCATGTGGGTGGTCAGTATTTTTACACGCTGGGCTACCCCAACCGTGAGGTCTACCAAAGCCTGAACGAATCGCTGTTGTCGGTGCTGGTGAAAGATAAGTCCAAACAGGCGGTGCAAAGCCTGCAACTTTACCGCCTGCTGGAAGCGAATGATTTTGCTGGGTTGAAACAGCTTTTCCACGCTTTTTTCGCCAGCATTCCCTACCACTGGTATAGCAATAACGACATCCAGAACTACGAGGGTTATTACGCATCGGTGTTTTATTCCTACTTTGCAGCACTGGGGCTGGACGTGACGCTGGAAGACATCACCAATCTGGGGAGAATTGATATGACTCTGAAGTTTAACCAGCAGGTCTATATCTTTGAATTCAAAGTGGTGGAAATCGCGCCAGAAGGCAATGCGCTGCAACAGATCAAGGACAAGGCGTATGCCGATAAATACCGGGGTTTGCAGCAACCTATCCATTTGCTGGGGGTGGAATTCAGCAAGACCTCACGCAATATTGTCGGCTTTGAGGTGGAATTGTTCGTGAGTGCGTAGCATCTGCCCGACCAGTTCGCGGTCGCCCGGTTGCAGGTGCAAGCCGCTCACATCCAGTTTGAAGGGGTGGAAGCCGGGTTCGACTTCGCCGGTTGGGTTGACCAGGATGCGCGGGATGTCGATGGTTTGTTGCACCATGACATTGGTGGTTTTGGCAACAATCGCGGCGAGGTCGGCGGCGTTTTCCGTCGTAAACAGTGTGCCTTGTTGCGGGGTCAGGCGTTCGCGGACTTCGGTGGCGATGGCTTGTTGTGCATCAGCATTCAGCAGTGCCTGGCTGGTCACTGATAAGGAGAGGTTAGGAGGGGTTTGAAACAGTTACCATAAAATCTATCTAAATCTATTCAAACTTTATCATTTTGGTTAGGTTTATAAAAGCGTAGTGCCGTTTATCCGTAAAAGATAGCAGCAAAAGCACGGATGACTAGACAACTATCACACCGCGCTGCATTCTGTTTGCCATGATCATCAGCCACAAAATCCGCCTTGACCCCAACCATAAGCAAGCGACGTACTTGGCGAAAGCCGCTGGTACAGCACGGTTCGCCTACAACTGGGCGTTGGCAGAATGGCAAACCCAATACGCCGCATGGAAAGACGATAACACCCAGCCAAAACCCAACCAAATGGGCTTGCGCCGCCAATTGAACGCCATCAAACGCGAACAATTCCCCTGGATGCTGGAAGTCACCAAAAACGCCCCGCAAATGGCGATTATCCAACTCGGTGCAGCTTTCAAGAACTTCTTTGCGGGGCGAGCCAAGTACCCGCAATTCAAAAAGAAAGGCAAAAGCCGCGACAGTTTCACCCTCACTAATGACCAGTTTGCCATCGACGCTTGCCGCATCCGCATTCCCAACCTTGGGTTAGTGCGGATGCGGGAAACGTTACGCTTTTCCGGTAAAATTCTCTCTGCCACGATTTCCCGCACCGCTGACCAGTGGTTCGCCAGCATCACCGTGGATACCGACCAACATCATCTCCCGCCTGCCAAAAACCAAGGCACGGTAGGGGTGGATTTGGGCGTATCTGCACTGGCAACCCTATCAACGGGGGAAAAAGTGGTTGGGGCAAAGCCGCATAAAGCCTTGCTTTCCCGCCTAAAACGGCTCTCGCGCAGCCTGTCCCGCAAGGTCAAAGGCAGTGCCAACCGCCACAAGGCAAAACAAAAACTGGCAAAACTTCACGCACGTATCGCCAATATCCGCCAAGACAGTTTGCACCAACTCACCACGGATTTGACCCGCCGTTTTCACACCATCGGCATTGAAGATTTGAACGTGTCGGGTATGGTGAAAAACCGTCATTTATCCCGTGCCATCAGTGATATGGGATTCTTCGAGTTCCGGCGGCAACTGGAATACAAGGCGGAAATGCGCGGTGCGGTGGTCGTGGTGGCTGATCGGTTTTTTGCTTCGAGCAAGACGTGTTCTGCTGCTGGCTGTGAGCATAAAGTGGACAAGCTGCCACTGTCGGTACGTGAATGGACTTGCCCCGTTTGCGGTGCAGTCCATGACCGTGACGTAAATGCCGCCAAGAATTTAGAAGAATACGCCGTGAGTTACACGGTGTCTGCCTGTGGAGGGGAAGGCTCTGGTCTTGGGCGCAAGCCGAAGACGAAACCAGCCCCCGTGAAGCAGGAATTCAACACCATGACTACTTTTAGTTAGCTATAAGTAGATTTGGGTAGGTTTGAAATAACGGTTTCTTCTCTTAGGGCAACTGCCCCTGTTCACGGATCTGGAATGTCCCATCCGGTTGCGGTGGCACAATAAAGCTACTCATGAATTGCTTAGTGCCATCATCAATACTACTACCCGGCTTCAGGTTCAATGCCGTTTGGTACTGACCTGTCGCTTGCAAGGTAATCGTACCATCCAAGCTAAATGCTGCATCGGGTGCGGAAGCAAGGCTGATTTGCTGCGTTCCATCATCACCACTGCTGACATTCGCGGTGTAATTGCCGTAACGCTGCGGCAGCATTTGCACCCCTGCTTCACGCCATTCACCATGCCCACTGAGTTTGGGGGGAGATTGCTGATCCCACTCCACAGCACTAAGATTGGCTTGAAAATTGCCACTTAACGGCGGAATCATCAAACTTTGCAGGTAAGGTGATACCGCTTGCGCCGGTAAATTATTGAGATTCAACGGGCTACAGTACAGTACACCTGCGAGGTTAATGCTGCAAATACCATCAATATCCCCACCCTGTGGCAAACTAGCCCGTATGTCTGCCGCAAGCTGGCCTTTCAATAAGGCACTGGTTTGCAAATCCCATTGCACATTATTGAGTTGCAAACCTTGAGCGCTCAAGCTGGCAGCGCCACCTTGCCACAGTGTACCGTTGATACCTTGCAGTTGCACGGGCAGGTCAGCAGGCAGTTGAGCTAATACCAGTTTGGCGGGCAATTGTGTCAGCGAGGTTAGCAGGAAACTGACTGTGCCTGCGAGAATGAGGGTGCGTATTTTCATCGTTCCAGCGTAATTTGTGCGTCAACCGTGCCGGGTTTGTCTGCCGGTTTGAGGGTCATACTGGTGATATTGGCGGCGTGTTGGGTTTCCATTGCAGCCAGAAACTGCGCCAAGGTATCGAAGGGTTTAGCCTCCAGTTTCAGTGTCACCGTGTTTTTATTTTTTTCTTCGGAGCTAGTCCCCGTGCCATCCAATTGAAATTGTTTGAGAGCCGCAATGACACTGGTGTGCAAACTACCGCCTGCGGCGACTGCTGCATTGGGGGCTGCGCCTCTGAGTGCGAGAACTTCAGCACGCTGGCGTTGCATCTCTGCGTGCGCTGCCTGTGCATCTGCCAAATCTTGCTGCAATAATTGGTGATGAGCGTTTAGCGGTTTCCACACAAATAACCAGAGCATGGTCAAACCAATAAGGAAAGCACCAATAGACATCAAACGGCGTTCACTGGCTGCTAGATTTTGCCACCAAGCCTTCATGACTGACCTCCCAGCGTTAGGGTTGCTTTGACACTATCTGCGGTACGGGACGATTGCATTTCCACGGCATTACCCAAGGATTTTTCCAGTGTATCCCGCAAGGTTTCAATGGCTTGCTGGTTTTTGGCTTGCAAATTGACTGTCAGCGTACCGGTTTGTGCACGAATATCTTCCACGCTTAAATCACCGGCGGCTTGCATGGCTGCGGCGACCGCTGCTAACTGGGGTAAAGGGCTGGTAGTGGTTGCCGTAGCGCTACCTTTGCCTTTAATTCGTACCAATTCGGAGGCAAGGCGGCTTTTAAGACCACGCGGGTCAACGTCACTGACATCGGGGAAGAGTTCGGCGAATAGTTGCAGGTTTTGCGCATCTATCGCCTCAAGCTGTTGCTGTAAACGGTAACTGCCCACCCCGTACATGACCATGGCGACGATGGCTGACCCTGCCGCTAACCCTGCGGCTAAGCGCCACCGCTGCCAGTGCTGACGGAATTGAGCACGGGTTTCATCCTGCAAACCGTTCAATAAGTTAAGCTTGAGCGCTGCTTGCAGGCTGCTGGGAAACAATTGTTCGGCTTGGGTTTCAGGAATAATGGTGAAACGTTGATCCGCCGCCCATACATCCGTTTGATCGCTGTACAAGCGTAGCCGTACAGGTTCGGTTTGCCCTGACGTTAAACTGTCCAGTAACAGGGGTAAAGCGGGAGGGGTGCTGGCATAGCCTGACAACTCCCCTGTTCTTACCCAAATGTATGCGCCTTGTTGCCATAAAGTCAGGGTATCTTCCCCCCAAGGCAACGCAAACAGGTCTGGCAAGACCGTTTGGGGGCGTAACTGGTGTGCCTGTAATGCCTTCACCCATTCACGCAGGCGGTCACGGCGTATGATCGCCACATCCACTTGCGTCGATGCGGGGCGTGTTTGCCAAACGATATGTTGCTGCTCCAACTCGTCGGCAATACTGTCTTCCAAGGCAAACGGAATGGCCTGCTGCAACTGGCGCTGATTACGGGTGTTGACACTCGTCTGCGTCAACAATACATCACGGCTGGGGATCAGCAATACAATATCCTGCCCCCGTGCCAGTGGCATAAGTTTTTCCCAAGAACCGTGTTGCCAGTCAGCAGGCTTGTTATTAAGCACTGCCCAAGCAGGTTCAGGATCATTCGGTGTTTGTAGGCGTATTACTAGCATCGTTAGTCGTTATTGGTTGTTCGTTAACCCGGTCGAATTGACGCATTATGACACGAACACTCCCCTTTGCGTCACGTAATAACAGACTGTTGACAAAAACCCGCGCCCGATTGATTTGCACCTCACCTGTGAGGCGAAAATATTGCGTGGTTACGTCAAAACTGTTCATCAATGCATCGTCTTTACCGGGTTCAAACGCCATGTCGCGGAGAAATTCTTCCTTGCTGCGATAGGCTTGCTTGAGTTTGCGCTTATCGAGAATCAGCGCAATTTGGCTGTCACTGAGGCGTAAGGCCTTCAACACCCATTTACTAGCCGTATTGGGGTTAATGGTGGTTTTCTCGAATGGCAACGCCGTCACCGTCGTGAGGAAATGGTTGAGGGCTTTGTTTTTTGCCTCTGGGTCTTGCATCTCTAGGCGTAACAAACGCACCTCACTCACATCTGCAAATGGCATATCTGCCGCTAAGTAGGGAATCACCCCCGCCAGATAATAATCGCGTTCTGCACCATCAATCCCTTGTGGTTGGGTATTGCTATCCAACCAATCGGCAATCGCATCCGCGAAACCGGCGGGCAACCCCGCATCCGTCACAAACGGCTTTAACTGGTTGAGGGCAGCAGCATCCAGCTTGCCGCGTTGCTCAGCGTCTTGGCTCAGCAGATTGTTAAGGTTGAAACGCCCTTGCAAATCTTCAAGATTGCCTGTGAATTTGACGATAGCCCCGCTTTCTTCCGTCAAGGTTTGGGTAGGGAGGCGGTAAGCCCAACGATCCGTCAGTGCATCGAATTTATTGGTTTTAGCATCCAGTTGCAGTTGTAAGCCTGCGTATTGCTCCATCATCAGCACATAGTGCCAAGCCCGTTCCAACGATTGGAAATTATCGGTTTGGCGCACCGCCCGACTCTGGCGGGCAAAAATAGCGGCTGCCAACGTCACGACCAATACCGCGATCACTAACACTGAAAGGATAGCGATACCGCGTTGCTGGCGTGGCCTGTTACGGGCTGGGTGATGATTTGGGTGCATTGGGTGCTATCGGTTGTAAACGTTCAGACAAACGGCGGCCTTTGCCGGGATTCAGTTTTTCATCGTAAATGGTGGTATACCCCATCACCGCCTGCACGTATTCGCGGGTTTCGGTGAAAGGAATGCTTTCGATCCACTGATCCGCATTGATCAACTTATCCGGTGCCCACTGGGGGGGACGCCCAGGCCCTGCATTATAGGCTGCCGTTGCCTGCGCGTAGTTACCGGAAAATGTACCCAACATGTCACGCAGGTAGGCACTGCCTAACTGAATGTTAGTCGGTGGGTGCAAAATGTCATCCCTACCCTTGAGCCTAAGCCCCAACTTGTTACCGACGGCGTTGGCAGTGGGCGGAATCAATTGCATCAAACCAAGCGCTTTTGCGCTGGATTCCACTGTCGCATCAAACGCACTTTCGCGGCGAATGACCCCCATGACCCAAGCAGGTTGGATGCCTTGATTTCGTGCTTGTTCCATCACCATCTCGGTATGCACCACCGGAAAGCGCAGGTGTGTTTCATCCCATTCTTTGGCACGCGCTACCGTCCAGATAGCAAGATTCGGGTCATTGGCACGGGTGGCGAGATCGGCTAACGCTAAAATACCCTCTTTATCCATTTGTTTAAGCGCACGAAACCATTCCTTACGCCCTTGTTCACGGTTGCCCAGTGCGAACCACTCGAAGGCGCGTTGGATGGCTGCAACTTTTTGCAACCCTATTACCCGTTGACTACGATCAATCGCTGGGGTTTTCAAACCGGGGTACGCCTGCCCTAATCTATCAGCCGCCAGAAAGCCGTAAAACGTGGCTTGCGGGGCAATCTTGGCGTAGAGCGATGTCGCTTGGGCTTTTTTACCGGTCTGTTCTAAGGCGCGGGCTTGCCAATACTCCCAACTGGCGGCATCGCGCTCATGCTCAAACGTGAGGTGCTGGGTCGCATCCAGCAACTTTTCCCAATCCCCCTGACGGGCGGCGAGGCGAGCCATCCACAGATTGGCTTCCTGAGTGCGTTGTGCTGCGGGGATGGCGGCAAGGCGCTGAAGTGCAGCAGGGTCGTGGCGCAAGGCTTGCTGCATCCCCAAAGCACTTTCCACCTTGGCGATGTCTTCTGGGGTAAATTGGCGGGTTTGCCGAGCCTGCTGCCAGAAATTTTCGGCTTGTTGGGGTTCTTTTTTAGCAAGGCGTGCGAGGCCAGCGGCAATCGCATCACGCATATAAGGCGTATTCGCTTGCTGAAGAGCCAAGGGTAATGCTGCGGCTGGGTTTTGGCGGATTTGAATCCACAGCTCAACAGCACGTTGCGCTTCCGGTGGCAAATCAGCCGCCAGTTGTGTGGCTAAGGTCGTTTGATTTTTATCGAGTGCTACACGAATACGTTCCCAGTAATCCTTAGTGCTGAGCGTAACGTGACGCCGCAGTAAATCCGTGACCGGGATGCAAGCATCAGAAAGTGATTTGCTGATCCCCATCCAGGTTTGTTTACCGGTTTCCAGCGCTGCGGTTTTTTGCCCCACGGCAGCCAGTGCCTGAGTGCGATAGCATTGGGTATCGGTATCGTCCAACATTGCCGGAATGGTTGCCAACAACTTTTGCCATTCCTGTTTGTCGGCGAAGCGTTTAGCCAGTTGTATATGTAACGCATCTGCCATCAGAGAATCTGGATAACGTTGGATAAAAGCCAGTATTGGCGCATCGGGAAGCGTGTCGAAACGCTGCTTGAGGTCAGCATATTCCAACCATGGATAGAGGGGATAGTGCTGCATCGCCTCAGGCAAGGTGGCAAACCTATCCAGTTTTCCGGCTTGTAACTCGCTGTAAGTGGACTGAAACAGTTCGCGCTGTGTTGCCGATGGCTCCGCGAAAACGGCTGGCGTATAGGCGAACACGCAACATGCAAATGTCAGAAAAAGTCGGCTCATGAATAAGGTTTTGCTACCAATAACGCGCCAAGAGTCTCATAAATGCCCTGTAGAATAAACCTATGCCGCTTGATCGAATGCTTCTTCTGCCAACAATAAATTGCTTTTAAACAATAAATAACCGTAGTGCTTGACCTCCCCTGTTTTGGTGACTGCCGTAAAACACACGCCTGCGTAGATTTGATGTCCCTCTTCACCCGGCTGATGGTCAATCATAATGATGTCGCGGGTCATCGCCTTTTCATAGGTAATATCCCCAAATTCGATACCGTGAGTCGGCACAAATTTAACGGTTTGGCTACTATTTTTCTGGTGATGGTGCGGATCAGTGGAAAGGAAAGCAATATTAACATGGCGGAGGACTAGTTCAGGCCAAGGATTGGAAATTTCAATGCTAAGACGTTCATCAAGTCTGCCGCTTAAGCGACGGCGCTGCATCCGCACTTTAGGCCAGTAGCGGGCGCTGGCAGGTCGGGGGGATGCCTCACAGGGCGTACATTCGTGACTGTCAGCGTAACTGCTATCAGACACATGCAGTTGATGGATATTCATGGTGTTACCTCATGTTAGCTCAAGGTGATTTTCAGTAGTTATTTATTACTCAGTCTCTTGACTTTACTGAAAAGTTCCGAATTATGAAGTGATAGTAGTCACTTTCCTGACAAAGGATTCTGAAAATCAACCGGTTTGGTTTATCGCCTTATTTTTGATTTATATGCAGTTATTATAGTTCCGAACAAACCGGATACGGGATGAATCAAGATAAGCGAGCAGATAGGTGGTATGTACGGTACTCAGACCGTACTCAATAAACTCAAATAGCGTGCAAAACGCTTTGGCGGTAGTTGCCCAGCACTGACAGCCGCCTTTATCACACAACCCGGTTCATGGTTATGTGTGCAGTTATTGAAACGGCATTCCCCCAAAAAGGGGCGAAACTCCGGGAAACCGCTTTCCAAAGTGGCAAAATCCAACCCGGTCAACCCAAAATCCCGCACACCGGGAGAGTCGATCAACGCACCACCCGCTGGCAAGCGATACAGTGTGGCAGAGGTGGTGGTGTGCCGCCCTTCCCCAGTATCAGAAATCGTACCCACACGAATATCCGTATCCGGCAATAACTGTGCGGCGATAGACGATTTACCCACCCCCGATTGCCCTACCACAATTGCGGTGCGCCCTTGAATAGCACTGAGAATGTCCCCTATTCCTTGCTGCTGATCCGCAGCAACGTGCAGAATGGGACAACCAATGTTCACGTATTCCGCTAAACAGGCTTCCGCTTCAGCCGTCGCATGAGTCTGGCGTAAATCCATTTTATTCATCACCAGCAAAACATCCGCGTGTAAACGATTGGCGGCAATCAGGTAACGGTCGAGGGTATCCCACACCGGAGCAGGTTGCCAACTAGCCACCACAATCAAGAGATCAATATTGGCGGCAATAGGGCGCAGTTTGCCGCGAAAGTCCGGGCGTTCCAGCACATTGCGGCGGGGAAGCATAGCGGTAACAGCAGCATTGCCTTGGGCTTGGCGTTCCCATTGCACATGGTCGCCACAGGCAAGATGGTCGAGTTTACGGCGAGCCGTGCAACGTAGCCGCTCGCCCGCCTCGGTTTCAATCAAAAAGTCAGCACCAAAGCGGGTAATCACTTGCCCGATGCCTGAAGAAGCTGCGTGAGAAATGTTTTCCGTCATAACATCCTATTGTGACGGAAAACGCCTACGTTGCCCACGTATTCCTAAAATTTGTAATACGCCTGATTGAGATAAGCGACAACATCCTTAATTTCGTCGTCAAACCAATTGGTGTCGAGGTTAGCGTCACAACTGCGCACCTGGCTTTCCAGCCTAGCGAGATCAGTGACCTTACGATCGGCTTTGGTAAAGGCATCCGTGCCATGGCAATTCAGGCACTTTGACGCAGCAAACAGTTTTTGCCCATTTGCCGGGTCAGGTTCGGCGGCTACTGTTTGCATCAGTAGCAAGCCACTACAGAGAATCAAAAGAGCTTTCGCTTTCATTTCACTACTCTTGTTACATTTGTTGTTGTAAATGCGCAATCCGTATCGCTGCGGGCGGATGCGAGTCATAAAATGCCGAATACCACGGATCGGGTGTCAGGGTACTGGCATTCTCCTTGTAAAGACCCACTAATGCTGCAATCAGTTCCGTACCACTTGACTGTTGTGCCGCGAATTCATCCGCTTCAAATTCATGTTTACGCGACCACCATGCCATGACAGGGCCGATAAAAAACGTGAATGCTGGGCTAACCAATACGAACAACACTAACGCCATGTAGGTAGACGGCTGGCTAACGCCGAGCGCAGTATAAAACCACTCTTGGTTCATTAACCATGCCAAGACGATGAAACCGCTTAATGTCATGATCATCGACAAGGCCATGCCCTTAACGATGTGTTTGCGTTTGAAATGCCCCAATTCGTGCGCCAGTACCGCCTCCACTTGCGCAGGCGTTAAGTGTTTCAGCAAGGTATCGAAAAACACAATGCGTTTATTTTTGCCGAAACCGGTAAAGTAGGCATTGCCATGCGCAGAACGGCGTGAGCCATCCATCACGAATACACCTTTGCTGTTAAAGCCGGTGCGTGCTAACAATGCGTTGAGGCGTTCGGCGACTTCGCCTTCTTCCAACGGGCTGAATTTATTGAACAAGGGCGCAATGAATTTGGGGTATGCCCAGGTCATCAACAGTGAAAACGCAGTCAATGCCGCCCACGCATACAACCACCACAAGCTGCCAGCCGATTCCATCAACCACAATATCAGCATCACCACCGGAATCCCGATCAGCAAGGACAAAGCCGCACCTTTCAGCAAATCTGCGGCAAAGGTTGCAGGCGTCATCTTATTGAAACCAAAGCGTTCTTCCAATACGAAAGTACGGTAAAGCGACATTGGCATATCCAGCAAACTACCGATCAACATCAGGCTAATAATTACCGCTGTGCCGGTGTACAGCTCGTTCCAGCCAAAGCTGCGCCATTGTGCATCCAGCCATTCCAGCCCGCCGCCGAGTGTCCACCCCAGCAAGATCACCAAGCCAATCAGCAAGTCGATGCGCCCCAAACCGCCTTTGGCGAGGGTGTAATCGGCGGCTTTTTGGTGTTCTTCCAACAAGATTTTACCCGCAAACGGGGTGGGGACAGCGGCGCGGTGGGTGCTGACATGCTGTTTCTGCCGCAATGACAAGTACAGTTGTACCAAAGTCGATGCCAGCAAAAAGGCAAGGAAAATGTAGGTAAAGGTTTGCATAATGTCTGTTATATTCCAGATTCCCTAAAGTAAGTGCAGTGTACCCGAATGAGCATGAATCAGGAAAATTTGATCTGGATTGATCTGGAAATGACGGGACTGGATACCGTCAACGACGTGATTATCGAAATTGCCACCATCGTCACCGATAAAGACTTGGCTATCTTGGCAGAAGGCCCGGTGATTGCCATCCACCAGACGGCGGAAACCATGGCGAAAATGGATGAGTGGAACCAGAAACAACACGGCGGTTCGGGGCTGATTCAGCGCGTGTTAGCGAGTGAATGGACAACCGCGCAAGCCGAACAAGCGACCCTCGACTTTCTGAAGCAATTTGTGCCAGCGGGTGCGTCGCCGATGTGCGGCAATAGCATTTGTCAGGATCGGCGTTTTCTGGCGCGGCAAATGCCAGAATTGGAGAAATTCTTTCATTACCGCAATCTGGATGTGAGCACGTTGAAAGAATTGGCGAATCGCTGGAAACCGGGGCTGGCGGCAGGTTTTAAGAAGGAATCACAGCATTTGGCATTGGCAGATGTGCGGGATTCGATTGATGAGCTGGCGTATTATCGGGAGCATTTTATTCAGCAGTAGTGGGTAATACCCCCTTAAAATCATGTGAAGCTAATCAAAATACCCCCCTAAAATCATGAACTGTTCGTGCTTGTGCTATAGTCATTGCATTCTAACCTGCCAAGGTAAGCACACATGCAACGCCAACAACTACAGTTTCTGACCCGCTGGCTACACAACAAAAACCGTAAACCCCTGATCATCCGGGGTGCGCGGCAGGTGGGTAAATCCACCTTGGTGCAGTTGTTTGCTGAGCAACAAGGCATGACCTTGCTCACCACCAATCTGGAACGCTACCCTGCGTTGAGCAGTACGTTTGCCAGCAATGACCCGGAAAAAATTCTTCAGCAAATTGAAGCCTTGCCACGTATGCCAGCGGTTAATGAGCAGGCATTGCTGTTTCTGGATGAAATTCAGGCTGTGCCGGAAGCCATCCCCGCTTTGCGCTATTTCCATGAAGACCGCCCGCAATTGCCAGTCGTGTGTGCGGGTTCCCTGTTGGAATTTGTGCTGGCGGCGCATCAGTTTCCGATGCCAGTGGGTCGGGTGCAATACCTGCACATGGAGCCGATGACGTTTTCCGAATTCCTGCTGGCACTGGGTGAAGACAAGCTGTATCAGGTCGTGACAGCATACCAGCTTGGCGATGAGATCGGCACAGTCGTACATCAGCGGCTGCTGGAATTGCTACGCAGCTATTATTTCGTGGGTGGGATGCCCGAAGCCGTGGTTGCATTCGCCGACACCCGCCGTTACCAGTCGGTGAGTGAAGTCCATAACTCCATCATTGAAACCTATCGGGATGACTTTCCCAAATACGGCAGACACCGGGATCAGAACCGGATGCTGGATGTGTTCAACTTCGCTGCCCGCCATGTCGGGGTGAAGGTCAAATACAGCAATATTTCCCGACAAGACCAGAGTGCCGCCCTGAAAAAAGACCTGGAACTGCTCTGCATGGCGCGGGTGATCAGCAAGGTCATCCACAGCCATTGTTCGGGCTTGCCGCTGCAAGCCAGCCTCGACGAGAAAGTTTATAAGCTGCTGTTTCTGGATGTCGGTCTGATGAATGCCATTTGCGGACTCAATTGGCGCACATTGTCCCAGTTTGACGACATCAAGCTAGTGAACGAGGGCGCGATTGCTGAACAGTTTGTCGGTCAGCACTTACAGGCATTGCTGGCGGAATCGCCCAACCGGGAACTGACCTACTGGCTGCGGGAAGGTCGTTCCGCCAATGCTGAACTGGATTATGTGGTGGCACTGGAGGGGCAAATCATTCCGATTGAGGTCAAGGCAGGTGCAAGTGGCAGCATGAAATCACTGCATCAGTTCATGGCAGAAAAGCAGGCTCCGCTTGCCGTGCGGTTTGATGCGGGTTTGCCTGCGGTCAGTACTGTCAATGCCGTGGTGAACACAAACAACCAGCAGCAGGCGATTAGCTACCGGCTGGTGTCGTTACCGTTGTATTTGGTAGAGCGGTTGGGGGCGTGTGTTTCCTACGGTCTTCGATAAAAAAATGAACAAACCATAAGTAAATTATATCAAAGGTTTTGCACCTGCCGATGGGCATCGGGAGGCTGTGTAATTTTTGATATTAACTTATACAGGGGACATTACTATGTCTAGATTGGAAACATTGATCAAACGTTTGCATCAGTTACAGAGAGAACTCAACCGCCTACTAACTGATGAGGAGAGAATACAGGAAGAGATACGACAGATTGAACAAGAGATAGAGCATCTCCGCAATAATCAACGTTAATGTATTCCACTCATTGAATCGAAAAAAGGGTTTGGTTCAACTTTGTTGAGTCAAATCCTTTCTGTCAGGTAATCTATATATGAGCGCAGCTTCTCTTTTGATTCATATGACGTAGAAAAAGGAATCCTCTTCTTCAATAGGGAGAGTGCTTCTCTATAGTATTCATTCTTGATCTCTAAATCAGTGACCGGCTCTTCAATTAAATATGTGCTATCCAACAGTAGACAGATTTCCAATGAGTCAATAAGTTGAGCTATATGAAGTTTAAATGTTCTAATCCCAGCTTTTTTCTCTGGGAATCCTGATGGAAAATCCCCATCAAAATTATCCTCACACATTTGCTTGAATATTCTGTCAACAATGCTGTATTTATCGTTTCTCAACCAATCAGCTAATTGCTTGTGTGGTGAATGATAGGCTTTTCTAAGTTCGTTGCTTTCTTCAGTTATTTCGCTGATATTTTTTTCTATTCCTGATTTCCGCTGTTGAAGTTTGTTAAGCTCATTCCGTTCATTGGCTAGTTTGTTGACATATTGTTCTATGATGACGCTTTGTTTTTGGGCGTCTGCTGATGCCATCTTGTCCAACAGACGTTCAGTCGATTCTGCAACTTTAGTCCATGCGACATCCTGATCTTGCTCGGATCTTATCCAGCCATTATTAGGAGTACCTTGTATGTTTGCGAATGGTAATTTATTCCAAAGACATGACCTATATCTGACAGGGACAATTACTTTTTCTTTTCGTTTGTGTGCTTCAAGTGCATCCTTTAGTTCTTTGTTGTAGCAAAATTCTGAATTAATGAAGTCTTGGCTAACGAGGCAAAAGACGATTCTTGCATTTGTCAGATTTTCATTTGAGCCACTTGCAAAATTACATTTTCAGCGTGAACCTTCCTTCATCTGAAGGAAAAAAGAAGTGTGGGCTGCCGTTTTCGGCGATAATAGAAGCATCAAAACAACCATTAAGCCCACGCTATGAATTCTACCGAACGCGCCCTGATTGCACAACGCTGGAGTTTGCTGCAAATTGAAATACTGCCTTGCTTCAATGATGCCTTTGGCACATTGACCCCCAAGCTTGAAAAGCTCATTCACGTACTGGAGCTGACGCGCATTGAAGATTTTGTGCGCTCTTTTCGTGATGGGTCTGGACGGCCAGCGACGGAGCGATCTTGGTTTGCCAATGCTTTTGTCGCCAAAAGCGTGCTCAATATTGTCAATACGCGAGCACTCATTGACCGGCTGCAAAACGATCGCTCCCTGCGACGCATCTGCGGGTTTCCCCTGACCAAGAAACTGCCTTCCGAATCCACCTTTTCACGTGCCTTCGCTGAATTTGCTGAACAGCGTTTAGCGGAACGTGTGCATGAAACGTTGGTGAAAACGTATTTGGGCGATGCGCTGATCGGCCACCTGTGTCGGGATTCAACAGCCATTGAGGCACGTGAACGGCCTGTTGCCGAGGAAAAGCCAAAGAAAAAACAAGGGCAAACACGGATTCAGCGCCAACGGGAACAGTCACTTCAGCAAGCACTCGATGAGATACCGGTTCAGTGTAACCGGGGGACGAAGAAGAATGCCCAAGGCTACAAGCACAGTTGGAACGGCTACAAACTGCATATCGATACCGCCGATTGTGGTGTCCCGATAGCAGCCATTCTGTCTTCCGCCTCCTTTCACGACAGCGGGGCAGCCATCCCACTCTCTCAAATCAGTGCCCAACGTGTCACCAGTCTCTACGACCTGATGGATGCGGCCTATTGCAGTGCTGATTTGCACGAATACAGCCGTCATCTGGGGCATGTCCCTCTGATTGATCACAATCCTCGCGGCGGACAGAAAGAAGCGTTTGAACCTGCTGATGCCGAGCGTTACAAAATTCGCAGCACCGTAGAACGAACCAATGCCCGCCTGAAGGATGAATTTGGTGGTCGGAATGTGTGGGTGCAAGGTGCGCAAAAAGTTTACAGCCACTTGATGTTTGGGATTTTGGTGTTGAGTGCTGATCAACTGATGCGTGTCTTGTTATAAAGCGACTGGGTTTGAAAAAACACGGGAAGACTGACTGAAAAACAGGAGCAGTCGCATCGGTATGGGTGAAATTTAGCAAAAGTTACGGTAAAACTGAAAAAGCTCAGGTTTCGTTGGTCAAATTGAGTAAAAAATCGGCTGAATATGCGGCGTTCGGTCAATGCTGAAAATTGAGCAACTCAGTTTGTCGGATTTTGCAAGTCGCTCATTTATTTCATCTCCCCATGTAGTGCCAACATCAATTGCTTGGTCATCCCATAGTTTGAGTTTGTTTTGCCGTACTATACCTTACAGCGTCAAGACCTGAACATTTTTAAAGGTTTGAAAATTTGTTGTCATCAACTGGGTCAGTTCTTTCTTGTGATCGGTATCCAGCTTGTCGAGACAGTTGGTGATGGCCGCCTTGAAAGCGGGAAACTTATCATAGTATTTCGAGTACAAGCATTTTTTCTTGACGAACTTCCACAACCGTTCAATCAGATTGAGGTTGGGTGAATAGGTCGGTAAAAATAATAGTTCAATATTGAGCCTTTTCGCACAGGCAAACACGGCTTCACAGCGTTGATACTTGGCATTATCCAAGACCAAAGTGATCGGTATTTTGAGTGCTAACGCTGCAATTTTTTCCAATAATTCACACACGCTGTTAGCGTTGATATAGGAGTCGTTAGTGATCGTGATGAGTTGTAGCGTTATCGCATTGAGTGCGCCCAATACGTTGTAGCGTTGTCGACCACAGGGGGCTTTGATGAATACGCGGGAAAATGACCACAAAAACCCCAGAAACGGTGCTAACACGAAGTGGGCGGCATCGACAAAAAAAGGGCGCGTTTGCCCTCCTTAGCCTCCTGAATGCGCGGTTTTAGTTCATTTTCCAGGAACTTTTCTTGTGCTTCCACATCAGCTTTGGCGGGTATCATCCCCACTTTACGGATGTCCATCCCTATTTTCTTCATAAAGACACGTACCCTGTCCTCACTGCGTTTGATGCCTGTCAGCTCCTCAATCTTAGCGGCTGCCGCCTTGCTGGTTGCGGGGGGATATTCACGAAAATAGGCTTCAATCTTGTCTTTATATGCCATCAAATCACTCTGTGGTTTATTGAATCGTATTTCTTTAAGAGCTTCTAAACCGTTAGGTTGTAGGTAGGCGTTTAGGTAGGCAAGCAGCGTGGCTTCTGTAATCCTTTCCAATCGTTTGATTTCCTTATGCGTCAACTGTTGGGATTTCAGGTACAGCACGGACATTTTCTTACGGACTCTGGGATGAGGATGGCGCTCCTTCCAGTAGAACAGCTCCGCTATCTCATCCTCAGTGAAAGTGATTTTTAATGTCATACATTACTCATGGCTGCTTTTGTTACCAGTCATCTAACCATATTTCCCTGATCAAAAAAACTATTTTATGGCACGGACTGGTATAGTCCGAGTATTATTCTCGGATTTCTCAAAACCTTTGAACAGATCAGACAGATTCGATAGAAACTTGATGCCTTTCATGCCCTGCCCCCCCAAAAACCTGACGTGCAAAGCCCAGCCGTTCCGTACCCGGAAAATACAGATGTGTCGAAATCCAGCCCTGTAATCCCTACCAAAATCATCAGTAATGCCCGCTTATTGATCATTTAAGTTGATAGTACCTTGTAATGACCACCTGCTTCAACTGCTAAGCCTAACGCTACCAACGCATCCACCACTGGCTGCCCCCCCCCTTCACCAGCTACCCCATTATCAACAATGCAGGGAATTTAACCTAAACGGGGTTTCTTCGCCACCCAGTAAAAGCAGCCCGTCGCCTCCCCATAGGCAAGCCATAGCCCTTCCTGTAAAGTCCTCCCCAAACCCCAATCAATAACAATAACGGACACACCATGACAACCGCAGCCCCCCAATTGATTCAGGCTACGCTTGCGCAATTGAACAAGGTCATCCACGGCAAGGAACAGCAGATACAACTCGCCCTCACCTGCTTACTCGCAAATGGTCATTTGCTATTGGAAGACTTACCCGGTATGGGTAAAACCACCCTCGCCCACGCACTAGCGCAGGTGTGCGGCCTAGAATACAAGCGGGTGCAATTCACCAGTGACTTGCTGCCAGCCGATTTGATTGGTGCAACGATTTTCGAGACGCAGGCAGGCAGATTCCGGTTTCACCCCGGCCCGGTCTTCAGCCAAGTCTTCCTTGCCGACGAACTGAACCGCGCTACCCCCAAAGCACAAAGCGCCTTGCTGGAAGCCATGGAAGAGCGCCAAGTGAGCGTGGATGGCACCACCCATACCTTGCCCTCCCCCTTTTTCGTGATTGCCACCCAAAACCCGCAAAGCCAGTCGGGAACCTTCCCGCTGCCAGAATCGCAGCTTGACCGTTTCCTGATTCGTCTCTCTTTAGGCTACCCTGAACCTGCGGCAGAACGTGAGTTATTGAAAGGACGTAACGGGCGGGTGTTACTCGCCAGTATGCAGCAAGTGTTAAACGAATCCCGCCTGAAAGCCCTGCAATCACTCGTCCCGCAAGTGAAAATGACCGACACCCTGCTGGATTACGTGCAACGCCTGATTGCCTACACCCGCCAAACCGACGTGTGCCATTTAGGGTTATCGCCGCGTGGTTCACTGGCATTGGTTAAAGCAGCGCAAGCCTGGGCGTTGCTGCAAGGGCGCGGGCATGTGTTACCGGAAGATGTGCAGGCGGTGTTTGCTGCCGTGGTCGGGCATCGCCTTGTCGGGCGGCAAGAAGCGCAAGGCGAACCCTTGGCGCGGCACATCCTCAGCAAAGTGGATGTCGTCGGGCGTGGATAAGATTTTCATTCTCCCCAGCAAAACCGCACTGGGGTTGTTAGCAGTCGTGGCCTTGCTATTCTTGTTGGGGATCAATTTCCAAAACTCACTGGTGTACATCATCAGCTTTTGGCTGCTGGCCTTGCTGTTGCTGAATATCTTTTACACTTGGCGTAATTTAGCTGGGCTGTCCGTTACCGTTATTGGCATTGAGCCGTGTTTTGCGGGGGAAAATGCGGTATTGGAAGTGGCACTCAGCCGCCCCGCGCAGCAAGCCAAATACGCGCTGGAATTGGACTGGGAAGGCGAAAGCCAAGTACAGGTAAATCTGATTACCACCCAAGTCCAACGGGTAAAACTCTCACATAGCACCCAAGGGCGCGGGTATTTCAAACCGCCACGCCTGCGTATTACCAGCCGTTACCCCACCGGTCTGGCGGTAACATGGTCGTATGTGTCTCTGGATGCACAAGGTTTGGTCTACCCCGCACCAATAGAAAAGGCGTTCCAAACCAACGGCACTGCCCCTAATGAAGCAACCGACACGGGGTTGGAAATCATGGGTGGCACGAACGATTTCGGTGGGGTGCGTGATTACCAGTATGGCGATGCCCCGAAACGCATTCATTGGGCTAAGTTTGCCCAGACCGGCAAGCTTTACACCAAGACGTTTGTGGATTATGCCAGCCATGACCTATGGCTGGACTGGGATAGTTTGCCGATGCCGGGGGTAGAAGTACGTTTGTCACACTTGTGCCGCAAGGTGCTGGAATGCCATCAGGAACAGTGCCAATACGGTTTGAAGCTGCCCGGCAAGGTGCTTGCTCCCAGTAAGGGTGAGGCGCACAAGGCACAGTGCTTGCAGGCATTGGCACTATTTGGGATGTCAGCGGCCTGAACGTTGCCTCACTCCAGCACCTTCCCCAAACGCTCCCAACGTATTGCGCCATCGCCATACGAAAACCAGATTTGCCGCGCCTTGCCCACCACATCTTGCAACGGCACGGTGCCGAAATCGCGGGAATCTTTGCTGGCAGCGCGATTATCGCCCATCACAAACACCTCCCCCGCTGGCACGGTGATTTCGCCGCCATCGACCTTCATCACATCCCCCGGCAAGCCCACAATACACTTGATGTAATGCAGGGTGCGGTCATTCGGGTACACAAAAATCGCAATATCACCGCGTTGCACCGCTGTAAGACCGGGGCGGTTATACCGTTTGTCGGCAAACAGAATATCCCCCGCCAGCACCGCAGGCTGCATACTCGCCGACGGCACACGAAACGATTCCACCAAATGCGTGCGCACAAAATCGGTTAGGAACGGCAAGGCAATGCCACTGCACACCAACCACACCAGCGCGTACAAACTGCCGCGTTGCCAGGGTTTCAGCACGTAAGCCTGCAAACACCGCGCGGTGCGAAACGCATCCACTACGCTATAGCCCCACAGCCCCAACAAGGTCAGCAAACTCAGCAACAGCGTCGGAAACGTCCAACTCGCAGGCAAATACAGCGCAATCACCGCAATGCCAGGAATCACCAGCAGCGCAAAGCCCAGAAACAGCCACGTTGCCTTATTCCACTCACCGTTATAAAGCTGCCCAAAACCGGGCAGGATGAAGGACATGAACGCCGCAAACCACGGCTGGCGGCGTTGATACGTTAAGGTTTCAGGTTGCATGGAAAGCTCCAAAGTTATGATTCATGCTGAGTTATACCGCCGAGCGCGGCAACGGTTACACGGCATTTACCCCGCCGCACTCACCATCCAGATGCCGAACACAAAGCCCAGCACTTGCCCAATACCTGCCAATGCGCCACCTGCCAACGCTAACCATTGCAACCATTCCAAGGGCTGGCTGCCTTGCGCGGGCAAGGGTAAATACGCGATGCGCTGCATCACCCGCTCGCTGAAACCGTGCGGCACATCCAGCGGCTCGATTTGCAGTAAGGAACTGTCCCGAAATAACTTCCCGAAATCAGGGGGACTGAGGGACAGCGGAGTAGTTCCATTTTGGCAGGAAGTCATCGAACTGGATGGTCATGTTATCCTTGAACGCTTGGGTATACTTGCGCCCGGTTTCAAAAACTTTACTGATGATGCGGACAGCGACCTTCAAGCCAGTGGTGGTTTCCGTTTTTGCCATGTAGTGTTTGGCGGTTTCGACCGTTTCCAACGGCACACCCCGGCAGGCACGGGTCACATGGGGGAACAGTCGGTGTTCAATCGGGTTGTATTTGGAGCAATAGGGCGGGTAGTGGGCGATGCGTATTGTCAGGTTCAGGCTGTCCGCCAATGCCTGCAAGTCTTGCTTGAACAGGTACGCAGAGGAACTGTTGCTGCCACCACCGTCACATAAGACCAACAGCTCGTCAGCTTCGGGGTAGTTGGGTTTCCCTTGCTCACGCCACCATAAGCCAAGGCTTTCGCAGGCAAACTCGGTGGTGTCGTGGCTGGTGTTCAGGTGCAGTGCCGCTTCGTTGCGGGCAAGGTCGTAGATGCCGTGGGGGATCACCTGACCATTGCCATAGCTGGGGAAGTCATGGTCATTGACCTCCGTGGGTTCGACGGCATCCGTTACCCCTTCACGGTAAAAGTTGCCCAGCAGTTCCTTCTTTTTGGTGTCAATGCTGATCACGGGTTTGCCTGCTTGCAGGTAGGTTTGTTTGAGTTGGGCAATCTTTTCAAACTGGGCATTACGGTCAGCGTGTTGCCCCATGGTGCGTTTCTTCTGGGGCTTGCGGCGGCGGTAGCCGTGCTCCCGTAATAGGCGCGACACCACGTTTTTCCCAGCCGATGTCCCCAATGCCTGCATCCGCCGGGCAATCTGCCGACGTGACAGGTTCGTCCATTTCACCGCCTCCCGCATGGGGTCGCCTGCCGTATGATCCTTTAAAACTTGGCGAAAATGCTCATCCAATTGCAGGTGCGTAGCGTTCAGCCGTTTGCGCCCGCCCCTTTTTTTCGCTGCCTTACGGTGGGCAAGCCATCTTCCGATTCCAACTCCGTCAACCCGTGGCGGATGGTTTTGGGGTCACAGTCCAATAACCGGGAAATGTAGTCCTGCCCCCCGTGCCCAAGCCGGACGGCTTCCACGGCGGCGTAGCGGCGGCGGTCACGCTCATTGAGCGATTGGTAGAACCGCTGCATTTGTTTTTCTATGGCTGATGGGTAAACATCCATTGGCTCATCCTCGGTGTTGATTGGCATTACAAGGGGCTATCTTCCCCCTTTCGCTGTTAGCAGAAAAGAGGGAAGTTATTTCGGGACAGTTCCTAAGCGTTCCAAGGGATCGTCGTGTTGTGCCATATCAAGCTCCTAGCCAGTGGCGTAATTGTTCGCGGGCGCGATGCAAACGGGTTTTGACTGCACCGACGCTACAGCCTTCGATGTGGGCAATCGCCTGCATATCCAAACCCTGACTGTATGCCAAGGCTAACAGGCTGCGCTCTCGCGGCGGCAAGCGTTTGAGGGCGGCTTGCAAGCGGCGTTGCTGCTCGTGTTGTTCGGTGTGTTCCAGCGGGGTGGCGTCGTGGCTGGCAACGTCGGGTGGGTCTTCACCCCAGTGTGTTTCCAGCCGATTGCCTGCACGTTCCAGCTCGTTTAATGCCAAACGGCGGGCGATGGTGAAGAGCCATGTGGAAAATTCAGCGCGGTGCGCGTCGTATTGCCCCAAATGCTGCCATGCGCGGATGAAGGTTTCCTGTGCCAAATCTTCCGCCTGTGCCTGAGAAAATCCCATGCGCCCCAAATAGCTGAACAGCGGGCGCTGATAGCGTTCCACCAGCGGCGCGAATGCCTGCCGATTGCCCTTGGCGATGTGCTGGAGGAGAGTTTGAAGGGCGTGTTGTTTACACTTTTGATAAGCTGGCTACCCAGTTATATGGGTGTGTGAATGCCCTCAGCATTCCCGCAGTGGGCGTGGCAGGTGTTTCGACGATCAATATTATCAATCGCGAATACCCTGAACTGTTTAAGCATTTGATGCGGGAACGTTCAGAACTGTTGTTGCAGATGACGCACATCTTCCATAGCTTGGTAGTTGTCTGATCCGCAAACCTGTGCTCGGTTTACCTCCCCCTTTTTGCCAAGCCTGAATGACACCGAAATCACGGTTTTGCGCTATGCGGCGTCGGGCAAGCCCTTCAAAAATATTCAGGATCATACGGGGATTTCGTATCGCTATGCCTCCAATGTGTTGGATAAGCTGCGCGATAAGTTTGGGGGGATTAATCGGGATAGATTGCTCTATTTGGCAGGATTTTTACGATTATAAAACGTCCCTGTCATGCCTACGTTGCTTAAGCCAGTTGTTTCACTGGCAGCACCCCCATGTTATACTCAAGTACTCCGTAACGTTAGTACAAGGTGATTCACAATGAACGTCATCGGCATCAAGGAATTACAAACCAACCCCGGCAAGTTGAGCCATTTACTGCAAAATAATGAGTACATGCTCATCACCCGACGCGGCGAACCGTTGGGTGTCGCCCTGCCATTCACCCACCAACTCATGGAAAACGGGCTGAAAAACTGGATGGCGCTCAAAGCCTTTCAAAGTGGTGATTTGAGCCTTGGGCAATTAGGCAAAGTGCTGGGGAAAACCAAACACGCTACCTTAGAGTTACTCGGTGAACTCAATATCCCCTTTGCCGACTACGATTTACAGGAAGACCTGCAAACACTGGATGAGCTATTTGCCGCATGAAATCCGTGATTGTCAGCGATACCACCAGCCTGATTGTGTTGGAAAAATTGGCATCATTAGGGTTGTTATGCAAGCTGTTTGAACAAATTCTGATACCTGCCGTGGTATTGGCAGAATTACAGGCGGGTTCGCCCAACATCACCGCACTGCTAGAGCGTTTACCCTGCTTTACCATCGTGGATGTGCCAGCGTCAAAACGCCTTGCCGCTCTCCTGCTATTGTTAGATGCAGGTGAAGCAAACGCTATCGAACTGGCTACCAGCCTTAACCTGCCCTTGATTATCGACGAACGCAAAGGTCGCCAGATTGCCAAACAGTTCGGCATTCGCATCACGGGATTTGCGGGATTGCTGATACAGGCAAACCGCAGCAAACTCGTGGATACCCACACTGCGCTGGCGATGCTGGATCAGGCAGTTGCTAATGGGTTAAGGCTTGCGCCATCGCTCCAGCAACAGGTACGGGATGTGTTGCATCAGTCCTAGCGAATTATCACCTGACAGGGTATACCTTACAGCGTCAAGACCTGAACATTTTTAAAGGTTTGAAAATTTGTTGTCATCAACTGGGTCAGTTCTTTCTTGTGATCGGTATCCAGCTTGTCGAGACAGTTGGTGATGGCCGCCTTGAAAGCGGGAAACTTATCATAGTATTTCGAGTACAAGCATTTTTTCTTGACGAACTTCCACAACCGTTCAATCAGATTGAGGTTGGGTGAATAGGTCGGTAAAAATAATAGTTCAATATTGAGCCTTTTCGCACAGGCAAACACGGCTTCACAGCGTTGATACTTGGCATTATCCAAGACCAAAGTGATCGGTATTTTGAGTGCTAACGCTGCAATTTTTTCCAATAATTCACACACGCTGTTAGCGTTGATATAGGAGTCGTTAGTGATCGTGATGAGTTGTAGCGTTATCGCATTGAGTGCGCCCAATACGTTGTAGCGTTGTCGACCACAGGGGGCTTTGATGAATACGCGGGAAAATGACCACAAAAACCCCAGAAACGGTGCTAACACGAAGTGGGCGGCATCGACAAAAAAAGGGCGCGTTTGCCCTCCTTAGCCTCCTGAATGCGCGGTTTTAGTTCATTTTCCAGGAACTTTTCTTGTGCTTCCACATCAGCTTTGGCGGGTATCATCCCCACTTTATGGATGTCCATCCCTATTTTCTTCATAAAGACACGTACCCTGTCCTCACTGCGTTTGATGCCTGTCAGCTCCTCAATCTTAGCGGCTGCCGCCTTGCTGGTTGCGGGGGGATATTCACGAAAATAGGCTTCAATCTTGTCTTTATATGCCATCAAATCACTCTGTGGTTTATTGAATCGTATTTCTTTAAGAGCTTCTAAACCGTTAGGTTGTAGGTAGGCGTTTAGGTAGGCAAGCAGCGTGGCTTCTGTAATCCTTTCCAATCGTTTGATTTCCTTATGCGTCAACTGTTGGGATTTCAGGTACAGCACGGACATTTTCTTACGGACTCTGGGATGAGGATGGCGCTCCTTCCAGTAGAACAGCTCCGCTATCTCATCCTCAGTGAAAGTGATTTTTAATGTCATACATTACTCATGGCTGCTTTTGTTACCAGTCATCTAACCATATTTCCCTGATCAAAAAAACTATTTTATGGCACGGACTGGTATAATTCGCTAGGACAACACACTCATTTCTTCCCCAACAACCCCACGCCTGCCATTACCAGCAGCATCCCCGCCAAGTGAAACCAGCCAAACGGCTCGCCCAGTAACGCCACTGCCAGCAAAATCGTGATGACCGGCCCGGCTGTCCCCACGATGCTGGTACGTGCCGCCCCAATCCGCGCAATCGCTTCGCTGACCATGAAACTCGGCAACACGGTGCTGAAAATCCCCAGCAGCACGGCATAACCCCACGCAGTCGGGCTAATCCACAAATCCTCAACCTGATGGGTCAACAGGAAATGGATGCACACAAACACCGTCGATACCAACATCGCCAAACTGGTGAACAAACGGCTGCCGAGCCTGCCGATCAGCCGCTTGCTCCACACCACGTAAAACGCAAAGGATAACGCCGACATCGCCACCAACATGACGCCAAAACTGACATCACTACCGCCGAAGGTCGCCTCGTGCCAATACAGCACCATCACCCCGCTGTAGGTCAATACCAATGCCAACAAAACGCGCAGCGTAATCACTTCGCGCAACCACAACCAACCCAACACCGTCGTCATAATCGGGTAGGTATACAGCGTCAGGCGTTCCAGTTGCGCCGACACGTAGTTCAAACCCTGCATATCCAGCCACGATGACAAGTAATAGCCCATGAAACCCAGCCCCATAATGGCGACAAATTCCAACGGCAACGGCTTCACCGTGCGGGGTTCGCGCAACAACCAAGCCAGCATCACCGCATAAAACGGCAGCGCAACCAGCATCCGCAACGTTAGCAAGGTCGTGGTATCGACCCCTTGCGCGTAAGCCAGCTTGATGAAAATGGATTTGAGTGCGAACAACGCCGTGCCGCCCACTGCCAGCATCCAGCCTGAGCGGAAATAGTGTGGGGTGGTGGTGGCGTTGGGTATTTCCCGCATGATTGTCTCCAAAGAGTGCTGCGGGATTAAGCATCATTAACTGGGGGAATCCCGCAGCTAATGAAAAAAGGCAAAAACTAGCTGCTCCGCGTGTATTAGCAGAGTGTTAGCCAGCGATAGGCGTGAGTGAAAAACGTAGTGACGGTGTTCATGGTTGGCACTATACAGGGAAATTTTTCATGGGGCAAGGGGGCTGCCAATGATGCCCATTTAAGGCTCCTCGTTGCGTCGGAAGCAATCGAGCATGTGGTCATTCACCATCCCCGTCGCTTGCATAAACGCATAACACACGGTCGAACCCATGAATTTGAAGCCGCGCTTTTTCAAATCCTTGCTCATCGCATCCGATTCCGGGGTAGTGGCGGTGTATTCTGCCAAGGTTTTCCGATGGTTGACGATGGGTTTGCCGCCAACAAACTGCCACATATACGTGTCAAAACTGCCGAATTCTGCCTGCACTGCCAGAAAGCGTTGCGCGTTATTGATGGTAGCCAACACTTTCAGGCGATTGCGGATGATTCCGGCATTGCCGAGCAATTCCTCGACTTTGGCAGCGTCGTAAAGCGCGATTTTTTCCGGGTCGAAATCATCAAAGGCTTGCCGGTAATTGTCGCGCTTGCGCAGGATGGTGTACCAACTCAAGCCTGCTTGCGCCGATTCCAGCACGATGAACTCGAACAATTTGTGGTCATCGTGGACGGGTACGCCCCATTCTTCGTCGTGGTAGGCGACGTAATCGGGTTTGCTCAAGTCTACCCATGCGCAACGGCACAGGGTGGTGTCAGGTGTAACAGCATTCACGGTGGTATTCCTTTTACTCTACGGTTTCAGACTCAAACGCCAAAATATCCCCCGGCTGGCACTGCAACACTTCGCAAATCTTCGCCAGCGTATCAAAGCGGATGCCTTTCACCTTACCCGATTTGAGCAGGGACACATTCTGTTCGGTAATGCCAATGCGTTCCGCCAGCTCTTTCGAGCGCATCTTGCGTTTGGCGAGCATCACATCAAGGTTCACAATTATAGGCATGGAGGTCACACAATCTGGCGGTTATCGTCGGCAATCACGGCGGCGGCTTGCAGGGCATGGGCAAGCATCAGCATTAACGCCCCGATTAACACCACCAGCACATCATTCATCTCAAAACTAACTGCTATCACCTGATGCCCTGCGGGATTTTCAAGCGTTAGCACCAACACCGTCAAGAGCCGCGCCAAGGGGCTGGTCACACCAAACACCACCAACATCCACGCGAAACACTGCAATTCCGTCGCAATGTCTGGGTGGAAATAATCGCGTTGCGCCAATAAGCGAAACACGCCCGCCATCGCCCAAATCCCAAAGACCATGATCAACAAGTGCAGCGTGGAAACGCCCCACCCCATCCACAGTGCAAACGGGGTCAACTGCAAAGTTTCCGTGGTCAAGGTGGCAAAATGTTTAACGACGAGTGTTTGTCCATCCGGCAGCCACCACAGCAGCGCATTGGATAAGAGCAGCAATGCCGCAATCACTTTTGCCGCCGGTGCCAGCCAATGTTTCAGGTGAGAAGTATTGAATTTCATAGTAACCTCATTTCATGTTGCATGAAAAAATATTACTGTATTACAATAATTTTTTCAACCAAAACGGTATTAAACTATGAAGCAACTCCTCCCCATCGCCGCCGCCGTCATGCTGGGCGCATGTACGTCCATCCCCGTCAAAACGCTCTACAAACTCGCCACCGCTGACCTGATGACGGTTGACCCCAGCATTTTACGGGTTGCCGCACAAATGCCGGATTGGGTTGCGCCACAACCGGATGGTGTCAAGCTGGAACTCGGCATGAAACGCGAGGGTGAAACACCCATTAACGAACGTTTCAACCTCGAAGCAGTACCTCTGGCACTGGAAGGCAAAACACTCGCCGATGCCACCAAACCGGGCTATACCCTGTATGCGTACCGACTTGCACCGGCGGATATTCCGCGCCTGCAACACTTCCGCGACACGTTGAAGGCGAAAAAAGCCGATGGTGGCAAGAAACCGGAAGCCTCAATGGGTGTCGGGGTGGATGCGTGCCGCAAGACTGAACTGCCCGCAGGCAAAATCCCCGCCACCACGTTCCTGCAACTGGACAGGGAATCGGGCTATCTGCCCTTGTTGGTCAATTACGATTTGCGCCAAAAAGTGGAAGGCAAGGAATTGGCGACCCTGATTCCGCCGTGTACCACTCACCCTTGAAGGGGCTGGCTTATGCTAAACTCCCTCTATCAATCCGAAGGATAATAACGGCATGAAAATCCCCTACGGCGAAAGCAATTTCAAAAAAGTCATGACGGACGGTTTTGTCTACATCGACAAAACCCACTACATCACAACCTTGGAAACCATCGGCAGCCACTTGTTTCTGCTGCGTCCACGCCGTTTTGGTAAAAGCCTGTTTCTGTCGATGCTCGAATATTATTACGACGTGGCGTATCGGGATGAATTCGCTACCCTGTTTGGTCGGTTGGCTATTGGGCAAAATCCCACCCCGTTGCACAACAGCTATCAGGTGCTGTTTATGGATTTCAGCGGCATTGATACCGATGCAGGGCATGATGCCATTTTGCAACGTATCAATGACAAACTGGACACTTACCTCCTGAGTTTTTTGCTGCGGTATGGTCACGCGACCGAAATACAAACCAAGGTCACTGAAAAAAACTCTCCCGCAGCCAAGATGGAATATTTCATGGATGCGATGTCCGGGCAAAAGCTGTTGCTGCTGATCGACGAATACGACCATTTTGCTAACAGCATTCTGGCTGCTGATATGAAACTGTTCTTGCGGGTCATGGGCAAAGGCGGCTTTGTGCGCAGCTTTTACGAAACGCTCAAAACCGCCACGCAACGCGGCACGCTGGATCGGCTGTTCGTCACCGGCGTTACCCCCATTATGCTGGATAGCATGACCAGCGGTTTTAATATCGGGCAAAATCTCTCGCTGCATGAAGGTTTCAACGAAGCGATTGGTTTTACCAAAACGGAAGTCAGCAATTTGCTGCAACCGTTGGCAGACAGTTGCCCGGTGGCGTTGGAACAGTTACTGGCGGACGTCACCCGCTGGTACAACGGCTACCGTTTCAACATCAAAGCCCCTGAAACGGTCTACAACGCCAATATGGTGCTGTATTTCGTGAAGAATTTTGATCTGCGCAACTGTGAATACCCCGACCCAATGATGGATGAAAACATTGCCTCCGATTACGGCAAAATCATGGGCATGTTCAGCATTGGCAACCGCGACGTGAATTTTGCGGTGCTGGATGAGCTGATCAATACCGAGGCAGTGACCGCATTGCAACGCCGTAAGTTTGAATTCGACAAAGGTTTTGATCGTGACGATTTCATCAGCCTGCTGGCGTATATGGGCTTTGTCACGCTGGAACGCAAAACCTTGGCGGGTGAAACATTCGTCATTCCCAATTACGCCATCCGCGAGTTTTACTTCCATTATTTCAAGGTGGAACTGGAACGCCGCAACCAGATCAGCATCCCCAATCAGGCATTGCGGCTGGCGGTGGAAAAGCTGGCGCTGTACGCCAACATCCAGCCCTTGATGGATGAAATGGTGCGTGCCTTGCAACTGCTTTCCAACCGTGATGCGATGGGGATGGATGAAAAGCACGTCAAGGTGCTGCTGCTGACGCTGTTGTATCAGACACAAATCTATTTCGTGCAAAGCGAACGTGAACTCAACCGCCGTTACCCCGACATTTTGCTGCTGGAACGCAACCCCATCGCAGTGCCGCACCAGCATTTGATCGAACTGAAATACAGCAAGAAAAGCGATAAGGCAGCGGGTTGGGCAGCCAAAAAGCAGGAAGGTATCGAGCAGGTGCAAGGCTATTTGCAACTGCCGGAAATTGCTGCGCTGAAAAACCTCGTTGCATGGCTGCTGGTGACGGATGGGGAACGGGTGGAAGTGGTGACGTTCGCTTAATTATTGGCGGCACGGCTTATGCTAAACTTCCTCTATCAACCCGAAGGATAATAACGGCATGAAAATCCCCTACGGCGAAAGCAATTTCAAAACCGTCATCAGCGGTGGTTATGTTTATGTCGATAAGACTGCGACCATTACCCAGTTGGAAGAAGCAGGCAAATACCTGTTTCTGCTGCGCCCGCGCCGTTTCGGTAAAAGCCTGTTTTTGTCGATGCTCGAATATTATTACGACGTGGCGTATCGGGATGAATTCGATACCCTGTTTGGTCGCTTGGCTATTGGGCAAAATCCCACCCCGTTGCACAACAGCTATCAGGTGCTGTTTATGGATTTCAGCGGCATTGATACCGATGCAGGGCATGATGCCATTTTGCAACGTATCAATGACAAACTGGACACTTACCTCCTGAGTTTTTTGCTGCGGTATGGTCACGCGACCGAAATACAAACCAAGGTCACTGAAAAAAACTCTCCCGCAGCCAAGATGGAATATTTCATGGATGCGATGTCCGGGCAAAAGCTGTTGCTGCTGATCGACGAATACGACCATTTTGCTAACAGCATTCTGGCTGCTGATATGAAACTGTTCTTGCGGGTCATGGGCAAAGGCGGCTTTGTGCGCAGCTTCTACGAAACGCTCAAAACCGCTACACAACGCGGCACGCTGGATCGGCTGTTCGTCACCGGCGTTACCCCCATTATGCTGGATAGCATGACCAGCGGTTTCAATATCGGGCAAAATCTCTCGCTACATGAAGGTTTCAACGAAGCGATTGGTTTTACCAAAGCGGAAGTCAGCAGCCTGTTGCAACCGTTGGCAGACAGTTGCCCTGTGGCGTTGGAACAGTTGCTGGCGGACGTCACCCGCTGGTACAACGGCTACCGTTTCAACATCAAGTCCCCTGAAACGGTTTACAACACCAATATGGTGCTGTATTTCGTGAAGAATTTTGATTTACGCCGTTGTGCTTACCCCAAGCCAATGATGGATGAAAATATTGCCTCCGATTACGGCAAAATCATGGGTATGTTCAGTATTGGTAATCGTGATGAAAATTTCGCAGTGCTGGATGAGCTGATTAATCAGGGCGCAGTGCAGGCTTCACAACGCCGCAAATTTGAATTTGACAAAGGTTTTGATCGCGATGATTTCATCAGCTTACTCGCCTACATGGGCTTTGTGACCCTACAAAATGAAACCTTGGCGGGCGAAACATTCGTCATCCCCAATTACGCCATCCGCGAGTTTTACTTCCATTATTTCAAGGTGGAACTGGAGCGCCGCAACCAGATCAGCATCCCCAATCAGGCATTGCGGCTGGCGGTGGAAAAATTGGCATTGTACGCCGACATTCAGCCCTTGATGGATGAAATGGTGCGTGCCCTGCAACTGCTTTCCAACCGCGATGCAATGGGGATGGATGAAAAGCACGTCAAGGTGCTGCTGCTGACGCTGTTGTATCAGACACAAATCTATTTCGTGCAAAGCGAGCGCGAACTCAACCGCCGTTACCCCGACATTTTGCTGCTGGAACGCAACCCCATCGCAGTGCCGCACCAGCATTTGATCGAACTGAAATACAGCAAGAAAAGCGATAAGGCAGCGGGTTGGGCAGCCAAAAAGCAGGAAGGTATCGAGCAGGTGCAAGGCTATCTGCAACTGCCGGAAATTGCTGCGCTGAAAAACCTCGTCGCATGGCTGCTGGTGACGGATGGGGAACGGGTGGAAGTGGTGACGTTCGCTTAACTATTGGCGGCACGGCTTATGCTAAACTTCCTCTATCAACCCGAAGGATAATAACGGCATGAAAATCCCCTACGGCGAAAGCAATTTCAAAACCGTCATCAGCGGTGGTTATGTTTATGTCGATAAGACTGCGACCATTACCCAGTTGGAAGAAGCAGGCAAATACTTGTTTCTGCTGCGCCCGCGCCGTTTCGGTAAAAGCCTGTTTTTATCGATGCTCGAATATTATTACGACGTGGCGTATCGGGATGAATTCGATACCCTGTTTGGTCGCTTGGCTATTGGGCAAAATCCCACCCCGTTGCACAACAGCTATCAGGTGCTGTTTATGGATTTCAGCGGCATTGATACCGATGCAGGGCATGATGCCATTTTGCAACGTATCAATGACAAACTGGACACTTACCTCCTGAGTTTTTTGCTGCGGTATGGTCACGCGACCGAAATACAAACCAAGGTCACTGAAAAAAACTCTCCCGCAGCCAAGATGGAATATTTCATGGATGCGATGTCCGGGCAAAAGCTGTTGCTGCTGATCGACGAATACGACCATTTTGCTAACAGCATTCTGGCTGCTGATATGAAACTGTTCTTGCGGGTCATGGGCAAAGGCGGCTTTGTGCGCAGCTTTTACGAAACGCTCAAAACCGCCACGCAACGCGGCACGCTGGATCGGCTGTTCGTCACCGGCGTTACCCCCATTATGCTGGATAGCATGACCAGCGGTTTTAATATCGGGCAAAATCTCTCGCTGCATGAAGGTTTCAACGAAGCGATTGGTTTTACCAAAACGGAAGTCAGCAATTTGCTGCAACCGTTGGCAGACAGTTGCCCGGTGGCGTTGGAACAGTTACTGGCGGACGTCACCCGCTGGTACAACGGCTACCGTTTCAACATCAAAGCCCCTGAAACGGTCTACAACGCCAATATGGTGCTGTATTTCGTGAAGAATTTTGATCTGCGCAACTGTGAATACCCCGACCCAATGATGGATGAAAACATTGCCTCCGATTACGGCAAAATCATGGGCATGTTCAGCATTGGCAACCGCGACGTGAATTTTGCGGTGCTGGATGAGCTGATCAATACCGAGGCAGTGACCGCATTGCAACGCCGTAAGTTTGAATTCGACAAAGGTTTTGATCGTGACGATTTCATCAGCCTGCTGGCGTATATGGGCTTTGTCACGCTGGAACGCAAAACCTTGGCGGGTGAAACATTCGTCATTCCCAATTACGCCATCCGCGAGTTTTACTTCCATTATTTCAAGGTGGAACTGGAACGCCGCAACCAGATCAGCATCCCCAATCAGGCATTGCGGCTGGCGGTGGAAAAGCTGGCGCTGTACGCCAACATCCAGCCCTTGATGGATGAAATGGTGCGTGCCTTGCAACTGCTTTCCAACCGTGATGCGATGGGGATGGATGAAAAGCACGTCAAGGTGCTGCTGCTGACGCTGTTGTATCAGACACAAATCTATTTCGTGCAAAGCGAACGTGAACTCAACCGCCGTTACCCCGACATTTTGCTGCTGGAACGCAACCCCATCGCAGTGCCGCACCAGCATTTGATCGAACTGAAATACAGCAAGAAAAGCGATAAGGCAGCGGGTTGGGCAGCCAAAAAGCAGGAAGGTATCGAGCAGGTGCAAGGCTATTTGCAACTGCCGGAAATTGCTGCGCTGAAAAACCTTGTTGCATGGCTGCTGGTCACGGATGGCGAGCGAGTGGAAGTGGTCAACTTTTCATTCCCGGAAGGCAACGCATGAAAGCGATAGTGTGCAAGCAATACGGTTCCCCCGAAGTCCTGCAATGGCAGCATGTGGAAAAACCTGTTCCGAAAGACAATGAAATTCTGATCAAAATACACACCACAACGGTCACGTCAGCGGATTGCCGGGTACGCGGCCTTAATACTCCCAAAGGTTTCCGGCTGTTGATGCGTTTGGCACTGGGCATTAACCGCCCTAGACAAGCCATTTTGGGAAGCGAGCTTGCCGGGACAGTTGCCGCCATCGGTGCAAACGTCAGCCGATTTCAGGTAGGCGATCCCGTGTTTGCTTTCACCGATACCCGCATGGGCTGTTACGCAGAATACACCTGCCTGCCCGAAAAGGGCGCAATAGTACGCAAGCCCGCTAACCTCAGCTTTGCAGAGGCTGCCGCCCTGTCGTTTGGCGGAACGACTGCCTTGCACTTCCTCCGCAAAGCCAAGCTGCAAAGCGGAGACAAAATACTCATCAATGGCGCTTCCGGTGGTGTAGGCACGGCTGCGGTACAACTGGCAAAACACTTTGGCGCTGAAGTCACGGGCGTATGCAGCACCACCAATCTGGCCTTGGTGAAATCACTCGGTGTTGATCATGTAATTGATTATACGCAAGAAGATTTCACCCAGCAGAATACAACGTACCATGTCATCCTCGACACCACGGGCAACGTGTCATACGCCCACTGTAAAGCTGCACTCAAGGCCGGAGGCCGTCTTGTGCTGGTGGCAGCGAGTTTGCCGGAGATGCTGGCAATCCCGTGGGGGGCGATGACAGGCAACAAAAGGCTTATTACCGGGGTAGCATTTGGTGATGCTAAGGCATTAAGTTTTCTCGCGGATTTGGCATTGAAAGGGAAATATCGCCCGGTTATTGACCGGTGTTTTCCATTCGAGCAGATCGTAGCAGCGCATCGTTATGTGGATAGCGGGCGCAAAAAGGGCAATGTTGTTGTCACAACGCTTGCCGAAACGTCAGGTTGATACGCGCCTCACCCAGCAGCGGATGTTGCCCCGCCTTCAGTGGCGCAATGCCGTGAAACACCAACCGCGCTGCCCCGCCCCACACCACTACATCGCCGTGCAGCAATGGCACTTTCGCCGCCTTGTCATTGCGCTGCAATCCGCCCCACAAAAACGTTGCAGGCAAACCCAACGACACCGACACAATCGGCGCGGTCAGGTCGCGTTCGTCGCGATCTTGATGCAGTGCCATTTTTGCGCCCACCGGATAGCGGTTGATCAGGCAAGCATCCGGCTGGAATGCGGGGAAACCTGCCGCCAGTGCTGCGGCTTGCGCCAGGCTGCGGAAATCCGCTGGCAGCGCAGGCCACGCTTGCCCACTCAGCGGGTCGATGGTGCTGTAGCGGTAGCCTTTGCGGTCGGTGATCCAACCCGCCGTGCCGCAATTGGTCATCGCCACCGACATCGTATAGCCGCCGGGCGTTTGCATCTGCCGGAACGGGGCTTGGGCAGCAATGGCGTGGATGCCTGTCAGCAAGCGGTCGGTGTGGGCGGTGGCGTATTGGCGCAATACCAGCGCACCGGGGCTTAAGGGTTCAGTCCACGGTTCGGGCGGGGTGTTGAAGAGGTTGAGGTTCATGGGGGGATTTTAGCGGTTGGGTTAGGTTGATGCAGGTAATTTTCATAATAGAAGCTACCGATAAAAGCTCTCCATAATGCTAACCTTTGACGCTATAATCTTTGGCAATCGACTGCCAAATTGGGAAATTTTCAATGATAGACAGAGCCATTGGGGTATCTGGGTTAGCTCTCACCATTGTTTTTGGGCTTTGGAGTATTGCCCCAACAAGGTTTCCTCTAATACCTGCATGGGTAACTTTCACTGGAGTTGGATTCGGCATATTTTTGCTTGGATTAGCAATAGGATTGCTCATATCCAACAAAAGGAGTGCTTCAGAGACACAACTTTCACAGCAGCCCAATCTGATGCTATACCAGTCCGTGCCATAAAATAGTTTTTTTGATCAGGGAAATATGGTTAGATGACTGGTAACAAAAGCAGCCATGAGTAATGTATGACATTAAAAATCACTTTCACTGAGGATGAGATAGCGGAGCTGTTCTACTGGAAGGAGCGCCATCCTCATCCCAGAGTCCGTAAGAAAATGTCCGTGCTGTACCTGAAATCCCAACAGTTGACGCATAAGGAAATCAAACGATTGGAAAGGATTACAGAAGCCACGCTGCTTGCCTACCTAAACGCCTACCTACAACCTAACGGTTTAGAAGCTCTTAAAGAAATACGATTCAATAAACCACAGAGTGATTTGATGGCATATAAAGACAAGATTGAAGCCTATTTTCGTGAATATCCCCCCGCAACCAGCAAGGCGGCAGCCGCTAAGATTGAGGAGCTGACAGGCATCAAACGCAGTGAGGACAGGGTACGTGTCTTTATGAAGAAAATAGGGATGGACATCCGTAAAGTGGGGATGATACCCGCCAAAGCTGATGTGGAAGCACAAGAAAAGTTCCTGGAAAATGAACTAAAACCGCGCATTCAGGAGGCTAAGGAGGGCAAACGCGCCCTTTTTTTGTCGATGCCGCCCACTTCGTGTTAGCACCGTTTCTGGGGTTTTTGTGGTCATTTTCCCGCGTATTCATCAAAGCCCCCTGTGGTCGACAACGCTACAACGTATTGGGCGCACTCAATGCGATAACGCTACAACTCATCACGATCACTAACGACTCCTATATCAACGCTAACAGCGTGTGTGAATTATTGGAAAAAATTGCAGCGTTAGCACTCAAAATACCGATCACTTTGGTCTTGGATAATGCCAAGTATCAACGCTGTGAAGCCGTGTTTGCCTGTGCGAAAAGGCTCAATATTGAACTATTATTTTTACCGACCTATTCACCCAACCTCAATCTGATTGAACGGTTGTGGAAGTTCGTCAAGAAAAAATGCTTGTACTCGAAATACTATGATAAGTTTCCCGCTTTCAAGGTGGCCATCACCAACTGTCTCGACAAGCTGGATACCGATCACAAGAAAGAACTGACCCAGTTGATGACAACAAATTTTCAAACCTTTAAAAATGTTCAGGTCTTGACGCTGTAAGGTATATCAATGATAGGGGCTGGTGTCTTCGACCCAGACGCAACAGACATGCGAGGAGTCTGGACAGGAATAGGGATAAACGCCAAAATTTGGAATACTGGCGCATCCAGTGTTGCAACTGAATGGCTGTTATTTGTTATTCCAGAAAATGAAACTCCTGTTATTGCTCAACTGACTGAAATACCAGACGGCGAATTCGTATCATAAGTGCATAGCCTGTTAATCAAGACGGGATGCGATTTTCCTTATCAGGTCAGAGGCAAAATGTGGTAAAAAGCATCCCGAAAAACCACTGACAGGAGAGCTTCATGGCTTACACACACCTTACCTCTGAGGAGAGGCATTATATCGAAACCCGGCACAAGATGAAGGAATCGACGGCAACAATCGCGTTAACCTTGGGGCGCAGTCAATCGACGATCAGTCGTGAACTGACCCGCAACCGAGGGCAACGCGGCTATCGGCACAAGCAAGCGCACACCAAAGCGCAACAACGCCATGCGGACAAGCCCAAAGCGGTCAAGTTGACCCCGGAACTGGCGGTCAGCATTGATACGCTGCTGGAACAACAATGGAGTCCTGAGCAGATCAGCGGTCGACTGAAAGCGGAAGGCAAAACGACTATACTTCAACCGCCCATAATTGCAGATTCCTCAAAGGTCTGAAAGTTGAGAGTCAGCAAGGAGTCCAAGGCTTTTTTATGCGTAGTGTGGGTTTGTGCCAAACAGGCATCAATGGCCTGCGCAAACGCGGTAAAGTTTTCATGGTAACGTGAATACAGGCATTCCTTCTTCACAAACTTCCACAGGCGCTCAATCAGGTTCAGGTTGGGGGAATAAGCGGGTAGGAACAACAGTTCGATCCCGAGTGTTTGGGCGAATGTTTGTACCAGGCTACAGCGCTGGTAACGGGCATTGTCCATCACCAAGGTCACCGGGACATCCAGGGCCAATGCCTTGATTTGCCGAAGCAACTGACAAACACTTTGGGAGTTGATGTATACCAGTCCGTGCCATAAAATAGTTTTTTTGATCAAGGAAATATGGTTAGATGACTGGTAACAAAAGCAGCCATGAGTAATGTATGACATTAAAAATCACTTTCACTGAGGATGAGATAGCGGAGCTGTTCTACTGGAAGGAGCGCCATCCTCATCCCAGAGTCCGTAAGAAAATGTCCGTGCTGTACCTGAAATCCCAACAGTTGACGCATAAGGAAATCAAACGATTGGAAAGGATTACAGAAGCCACGCTGCTTGCCTACCTAAACGCCTACCTACAACCTAACGGTTTAGAAGCTCTTAAAGAAATACGATTCAATAAACCACAGAGTGATTTGATGGCATATAAAGACAAGATTGAAGCCTATTTTCGTGAATATCCCCCCGCAACCAGCAAGGCGGCAGCCGCTAAGATTGAGGAGCTGACAGGCATCAAACGCAGTGAGGACAGGGTACGTGTCTTTATGAAGAAAATAGGGATGGACATCCATAAAGTGGGGATGATACCCGCCAAAGCTGATGTGGAAGCACAAGAAAAGTTCCTGGAAAATGAACTAAAACCGCGCATTCAGGAGGCTAAGGAGGGCAAACGCGCCCTTTTTTTGTCGATGCCGCCCACTTCGTGTTAGCACCGTTTCTGGGGTTTTTGTGGTCATTTTCCCGCGTATTCATCAAAGCCCCCTGTGGTCGACAACGCTACAACGTATTGGGCGCACTCAATGCGATAACGCTACAACTCATCACGATCACTAACGACTCCTATATCAACGCTAACAGCGTGTGTGAATTATTGGAAAAAATTGCAGCGTTAGCACTCAAAATACCGATCACTTTGGTCTTGGATAATGCCAAGTATCAACGCTGTGAAGCCGTGTTTGCCTGTGCGAAAAGGCTCAATATTGAACTATTATTTTTACCGACCTATTCACCCAACCTCAATCTGATTGAACGGTTGTGGAAGTTCGTCAAGAAAAAATGCTTGTACTCGAAATACTATGATAAGTTTCCCGCTTTCAAGGCGGCCATCACCAACTGTCTCGACAAGCTGGATACCGATCACAAGAAAGAACTGACCCAGTTGATGACAACAAATTTTCAAACCTTTAAAAATGTTCAGGTCTTGACGCTGTAAGGTATAACTGTCATTGGTCACGGTGACCAGTTCATGGGTGACTGCATTCAACGCACCGAGGACATTGTAGCGCTGGCGTCCGGCAGGGGCGCGGATGAACAGCCGGGTGAAACACCACAGGAACCCCAGAAACGGGGCCAGGACAAAATGGGCGGCGTCGACAAAGAAAACGGCGCGTTTTCCGGCCTTGGCCTCCTCAAGACGCGGCTCCAGCTCTTTTTTTAAAAGTCTCCTGGGCAGCAGGGTCGGCTTTCGCCGGTATCATCCCCACCTTCCTGACGGACAAACCCAAGTCATGCAGGAATAGCCGCACGGCTTCCCGCTTGAGTTCAAGGCCGGTTAAGCGCTGTATATCAGCGATCGCCTGACTGATCCGGGTCGGTGGATGCTTCTCAAAATGTTTCTTCAGGGGCTCACGGAAAGGTTCCAACCGGCGGGTTGGGCGACGGAAATCCAGTTGTTCCAAGGCAGCGATCCCACCTTGTTGGTAACGTTTCAAATAACGGGTGACCGTCGTTGAACTCACCTGTGCCAGCCGTTCAATGTCCCCATGCGCCATTCCCTGGCTTTTTAGCCACAACACTTCCATCCGTTGGCGGACGCGAGGGTGGGCATGGCGGTAACGCCCCTCATTCAAGGCGGTTTGATCGGATTCGCTGAAGTCTATCTGGATCATGGAAAGGACGACCGGTTGCCAATAACAGCCGTACTTTGCTTGAGGGCTTCTCATTATTCAACAGCTATTCACGGGCAAAGTATATTTGCCATGAAGCCATCTACCAGCATGTACTCAGGGACAAGCGTGCGGGCGGCAAGCTGTACCTGAACCTGCGCCGCCATACGAAGAAATACCGCCAGCGTTACGGCAGTAAAACGGGCAGCGTCAAAGGCATCCCCAACCGAGTGGACATTGACGAACGCCCAGCGGTAGCCAACCAGCGTGAACGGCTCGGTGACTGGGAAGCCGACACCATGATCGGCAAGGGACACCAAGGCGCACTGGTGACACTGGATGAACGCAAATCCAAGCTACGCCTAGCTTTTCCAGTGGCAAACAAGACCGCAGAAGCCGTAACCAGCAGCATTATCACCTTGCTGGACAGCTTCAAGGATTGGGTGCACACGCTCACCTTCGACAACGGCAAAGAGTTTGCCAAACATGAGCAAGTTGCCCAAGCCCTTGGGTGCGAAACGTATTTCGCCAAGCCCTACCATTCGTGGGAGCGTGGGCAAAATGAGAACGCCAATGGGCTGTTACGCCAATACTTCCCCAAGGCAATGGGGCTATTGGACGTGACCACCCGACAGGTACTGGAGGCTGTACATAAACTCAACAACAGACCAAGGAAGTGTCTGGGATTCAAGACACCTTACGAGGTGTTCCGAGAACTATCCGGCATAGAGGCCGAAAAGTTGGTGGGTTATGCACTTATTACTTGAATTCACCCAAAGGATACGACGCGATTAGCGCATCCGGGTGCGAGGTCGAAATCAAAGCGACGCAAGCCGACAGTGTAGGATTTCGTAGCCAGCCAACCCATGCCATCATTATCAAAATACTCGCAGATGGTACGTTTGAAGAAATATTTAACGGGTCGGGGCATCTCATCTGGCAACAGTTTGCAGGCAAGACGCTCCCCAGCAATGGGCAATTTCAAATCTCGCTAACCAAACTGCGCAAACTCAATGAATTAGTAGTCTCGACAGACCGTTTACCCAGAATCGCCGCAGAAAAAAGCACAATAACCTAAAGATCGCACAACAGAATAACCTATGAATCGTCTAACGGTTTACACCGCTTTTCCGCTCCCTACCATCAATGCCCAACGGCACTACCGCTACTTCAAACACCAAGCCGATAGCTCCTATCACAACCCCATCTGGCGTGATTCCAACCACTCCGACCGTTTCTGAACAAGGCGGATAATGTCTGCAATCAAGGGGCAATTTCCCACGGCTAATTCAGCAACAATGGGCTGGATATTCGCCAATACGCGCTTACTCAGGGCAAGACTACGTTTCTGCAATAAGGTGGGATTAATGCCTGCTTCGGCAGCAAAGCGTTGCCAATGGCGTTGTTGCACCCATTCTGGGCGGTACTCACCACCAATTGCCATCGCCATGCGGGTATCGAGTGACGGATAAACCGTGGTACACAGCAAGTCGTAGAGCGGCGTAAGCTGCAAACGGTTACCCGCCATCAACAACATCGCCAGATTTTTCGCGTGTGCATCAGCATTGCCGATCAGGTAGTTGAACACTACCCAATCCAGCACCTTCAAACGGTCGCGCCCCGGTACAGCCGCGTGTTGGTCAATTAAGCGGAAAATGTCTGCCAAGCTGGGACTGCCATCTTTAGCGTATTTCTGGTCTGGCAACACTCCGGCAAGCTGGCAAAAATCCAGTTGATGCAAACGTTGCACTTGCCCAGCTTGCACCATGCGGTCGTAACGCTCAACCACCAACACAGGTTCGGGTAAGCGCACGACTTCCGATTTGACTGCATCCAGCCCACTCAGCCGCGCCAATCGCAAGCAAAACGCTTCATTCAACACCGCATCAGGGAACAACTTTTCTGGTTGAATCGTTGGTTTGAGAATATGCGTTGAAGCCGCTCCCCCCATCGGCAAGCCAAACTGACCCGACGCGTAATGCACCGGAATTTTGTCCTGCGCTCCTGCTAAGGAGAGGCGCAATTCGCCATGCTGGAACAACAGTGGTAAATGGTCTTTCAGTCGCACCAGATCAGCGCGGATATGTTCAGTGGTGTAGGGTTGATACGCCGCTTGGCGTTGGTGGATTTCACCTTCCGGCACTAGCGCAAATGCACCTGCCGCATCTTCGCCAAAGGCCGCCAATTGTGCATACACGTCACCACGCGGCAAGCGTTTGAGTTTCAGGATCACATCCAGCACCGCGCCTTCTGGCAACAGATTGCTGAAAAAGAATAGCACCTTGTCACCACGAAACGGCTGCAAACCAAGTGGCAACTGCGGTGTCAGCGGAAAGGCGTGCGAGGCTTGCACCCAACTGGCAGCGTAACAGAAACACAGTTCACGCGCTTCGCTCCATAACTGCCCGACCGTTTGATCCGCGTACAACACTTGCAACATGCTCAACGCTCCAATGCCGTCAATTGCAGCCCTAATACCGCCAGCACCCGGCAGGCTTTGCCCAAGGTCACGCCCGGTTTGCCGTTTTCAAGCTGGATCACCAGTTCGCGCCCAACGCCGGAAACCAGCGCGAGTTCTTCTTGGGTCATGGTATTAGCGAGGCGGGCTGAGCGTATTTGATCGCCGAGTGCCAGCAACACGGAATCATTGCCTGTACTGGCATGACGACGACGTTTGCTAATGTCGCTCTTATCCGACATTGGAATCTCCTGGGGCAGGAAAACAGAGAAAGTCTGGTATTTGCTACTTTCTCACAATGCCTGCCGGAACGTCAAATTGAGGCGTTCCCCCGCCCCATACCACCACATCGCCGCACAGTCACACCAACTGCTGCAATTGCTCCACCAGCAAGCACAATCCCACCACTTCCACACCTTCGCCAATCGGGTAGCGTTCGTTGCCGGGATACACCAACAAACGTTTGGCAGGTTGCAGGTCATCACACGCTTGATAAAACCCACGGCGCGGCTTGGCTGTGGCAGAGCGTTTGATTTCGACAGCCCACAAACCTTGCCCCGCAATATCCAGCAACAGATCAATTTCTGCCCCCGCACTGCTGCGGTAAAAACCCGATGTGGTGTTAAAGGGCGCGGCATTCAGCAGGTTTTCCATGCAAAAACCTTCCCAACTGTTACCCACCACCGGATGCCCCAACAAAATATCGGCATCGTGGATACCCAGTAAGGCATGAACCAGACCACTGTCACGGATATACACCTTGGGGGATTTCACCAAACGCTTGCCTACGTTGCTATGCCAAGGCAATACCCGTCTTACCAGCAACAAATCGACCAATAAATCGAGATAGCGACTCACGGTTTTGGTATCCACCATTAGGTTTTTACCCAACTGCGACACGTTGAGCATTCCACCTTGATTGTGTGCCAGCATTGTCCAGAAACGCTGCAAGGTTTCCGCCGGAATGCGTGTGCCGTAAGAAGGAATATCCCGTTCAAGGTAAGTGCTGATCAGGTTTTGCCGCCAGACGACACTTTGCCGGTCATTCACTGCCAGAAAACTGGTGGGGAAACCGCCGCGTACCCACAGCACATCCTGCGCGGTAGGTGGTGTTTCCAGCACCTGAAACGGTGGCAATTCCAGATACGCAATCCGCCCCGCGAGGCTTTCACCCGATTGCCGCAGCAAATCACCGGAGGCAGACCCCAGTAACAAGAAGCGTCCGTGATCCAGCCCTTTTTTCCTGCCGCGATCAATCAGGCTGCGTAACGGCTGGAACAGTTCTGGCAAACGTTGCACCTCATCCAGAATCACCAGCTTGTCTTCGTGCTGACTCAAATAGGCTTCAGGATCAAGCAACTTATTGCGGTCAGTCGGGCTTTCCAGATCAAGGTAAAGGCAGGATTCACGCTGTGCGCACAGCACTTCCGCCAGCGTTGTCTTACCGGCCTGACGCGGCCCCAGTAAGGCTACTGCGGGAAATTGTGCCAAATTTTCAACAAGGTGTGGGTATAGCTGTCGGGTAATCATCTGCAAATTATGGAACATACTCCCCAATTTGCAAGGTAAACATACGGTTTCATGCCATCATCCCCAACGGCACTGCCCACAACTTCACCCCGTCACTTTCCCCAAACGGTAACACCCGTTCCCCGCCATACAACACAATCCCCTGTATCACCCGCCCCGGATGCTGTCCGATAAAGTAGCTGATATGCCGGTTTAGCATGGGCTATTCCTGTATTCCCCACAGAAAAAAGCACAATAACCTAAAGATCGCACAACAGAATAACCTAACAATGGTATAGCATGATAACCTAAAGATTGTCTGTCACAGCCCGCGAGTACCCCCATGTCCCCAGCCAACAAACTGGCGCAATCCCTGAGTGCCTTGAAAGCTCTACAAGATCAACAGCGCGTTGGCATCCAAAGCAACGAGCTAACCCGCACCCACCGCGAACGCCTGCTGCAACAGGGTTTCCTGCGCGAAGTCATGAAGGGCTGGTTCATCCCCACCCGCCCGGATGAACGCCAAGGTGAAAGCACTTCTTGGTACGCTTCATTCTGGGGTTTCTGTCACGATTATCTAAATACCCGCTTCGGCACTGAATGGTGTTTGGGCGCAGAACAATCCATCAGTCTGCACGTCGGCAACTGGACTATTCCCCGGCAATTGCTGGTACGTTCCCCCAAGGCAGGCAATAAGCCGACAGCACTCTTGCATGGCACATCATTGCTGGATTTGCGCTTGGGGATTCCCGCCCCTGCATACATCCAAACCCTTGACGGCATTCGTGTTATGCGGCTGGAAGTGGCACTCATCCAATGCTTACCGCGCCAGTTCAGTGCCAACCCGATTGAAATGCGGGCAGCATTGGCAATGTTGCCCGATGCGTCCAACCTGTTACGGCATTTGTTGGAAGGCGGCAATAGTGTCGTGGCGGGGCGTTTGGTTGGCGCGTTCCGCAATATCGGGCGGGATGCCATCGCTGATAATCTGATTGCCACCCTCCGCAGTGCCGGTTACAGCGTTAGCGAGCAAGACCCGTTTGCCGATAGGCCGACGTTACCTTTGCAAAGCCGCAGCCATTCCCCCTATGTCAACCGCTTACGCATGATGTGGCAGCAATACCGCCAGCCTGTCATCGACCATTTCAACGTTACCCCCAATCCAGTCACAGATGCGACAAGCTACCTGCAACACGTCGAAGAGGTGTACCTGACCGATGCTTACAACTCCCTCTCCATCGAAGGCTATCGGGTCAACACCCAACTGATTGAGCAGGTACGTAGCGGGCAATGGAATCCGCAAACCAACCCCGCCGACCGCGAACATCTGGATGCGATGGCGGCACGCGGTTACTGGCAAGCCTTTCAAGCGGTCAAACACAGCGTTGCTAAAGTATTGCAAGGCGAAAACGCAGGTACAGTTGCCAGCCACGATCTCGATACGTGGTATCGGGAACTGTTTGCCCCCAGCGTTACCGCCGGTATCCTGAGTGCTGTCAATTTGGCGGGCTACCGCAATCACCCCGTTTACATCCGCCATTCCCAACACGTCCCACCCAACCACGAAGCGGTGCGCGAACTCCTGCCCGCCTTGTTTGAACTCATGGAAAATGAACCCGAACCCGTCGTGAATGTGGTGCTGTCACACTTTTTCTTTGTCTACATCCACCCGTATATGGATGGCAACGGACGTTGCGGGCGTTTCCTGATGAATCTCATGATGGCAGCAGGCGGCTACCCGTGGACAGTTGTTCCATTGGCAAAGCGCGACGAATACATGGATGCACTGGAACAGGCCAGTGTTGGGCAAAACATTGTGCCATTTACCCGTTTCATCGCGGAGTTAGCAGCAGCTTGAGTTGATGACAAGCAAATAAAATACTGGCTAACCCAACATCACGCTAACTGCTGCAATTGCTCTGCCAGCAAGCGCAATCCCACCACTTCCACACCTTCGCCAATCGGGTAGCGTTCGTTGCCCGGATACACCAACAAACGTTTGGCTGGTTGCAGGTCTTCACACGCCTGATAAAAACCACGGCGCGGCTTGGCTGTGGCAGAGCGTTTGATTTCGATCGCCCACAAACCTTGCCCAGCAATATCCAGCAACAGATCAACTTCTGCCCCCGCACTGCTGCGGTAAAAACCCGATGTGGTATTAAAGGGAGCAGCATTCAGCAGGTTTTCCATGCAAAAACCTTCCCAACTGTTACCCACCACGGGATGCCCCAACAAGGTATCGGCATCGTGGATACCCAGCAAGGCATGAACCAGACCACTGTCACGGATATACACCTTGGGGGATTTCACCAAACGCTTGCCTACGTTGCTATGCCAAGGCAATACCCGTCTTACCAGCAACAAATCGACCAATAAATCGAGATAGCGACTCACGGTTTTGGTATCCACCATTAGGTTTTTACCCAACTGCGACACGTTGAGCATTCCACCTTGATTGTGTGCCAGCATTGTCCAGAAACGCTGCAAGGTTTCCGCCGGAATGCGTGTGCCGTAAGAAGGAATATCCCGTTCAAGGTAAGTGCTGATCAGGTTTTGCCGCCAGACGACACTTTGCCGGTCATTCACTGCCAGAAAACTGGTGGGGAAACCGCCGCGTACCCACAGCACATCCTGCGCGGTAGGTGGTGTTTCCAGCACCTGAAACGGTGGCAATTCCAGATACGCAATCCGCCCCGCGAGGCTTTCACCCGATTGCCGCAGCAAATCACCGGAGGCAGACCCCAGTAACAAGAAGCGTCCGTGATCCAGCCCTTTTTTCCTGCCGCGATCAATCAGGCTGCGTAACGGCTGGAACAGTTCTGGCAAACGTTGCACCTCATCCAGAATCACCAGCTTGTCTTCGTGCTGACTCAAATAGGCTTCAGGATCAAGCAACTTATTGCGGTCAGTCGGGCTTTCCAGATCAAGGTAAAGGCAGGATTCACGCTGTGCGCACAGCACTTCCGCCAGCGTTGTCTTACCGGCCTGACGCGGCCCCAGTAAGGCTACTGCGGGAAATTGTGCCAAATTTTCAACAAGGTGTGGGTATAGCTGTCGGGTAATCATCTGCAAATTATGGAACATACTCCCCAATTTGCAAGGTAAACATCGTGTTTCGGGTGTCGAAGAGGTTGATGTTGACGCATATAAACACGAATGCGGGCGTTATTAGTGGGTATTTTTTACTAACTTATGATAGAGTTTCAGGCAATTCGTCGTAAACGGTCATTCTAGCCCGTCGTTGATATCCGCAAACAAATCCGAGCGCAATGGCTTATCCGCAAACCGTTGTTTCCAACATCTTGGCGTAAGGTCTTGCACCTGAGAAGCGGGATGCTCACTAACGCGCAACAGAACATCCATCAGATAGACATACGGGTTAATGTCATGCAGGCGGCAGGTGGTGATCAGGCTTTGGATGATGCCCACGTGTTCCGCGCCGAGTTCTGTCCAGCAGAACAACCAGTTTTTCCTGCCCATGGGGATGGGCCGCAGGGCGCGTTCGATGTGGTTGGTATCCATTGGCACGTCGGGATCTTCCAGAAACACGCGCAGTTCGTGTTCGCGGCGGATGACATAACCAAGGGCTTTGGTCAGCGGGTTGGAGGGGATTAAATCGGTACGTTGTAATTGGGTTTGGCACCATTCAAAGAACTGGTCGACCAACGGCTTGCTGTGGGTGAGGCGGTAGGTACGTTTGGCTTCCCCGTCGAGTTTTTTCTCGTTAATCTGGGCTTCGTGCTGATAGAGTGCCGCGATAGTGTCAAGGGCTTGGCGTACTGCTTGTGGTTCAGCGGTTTCGGCGGCAATGAAGGTGCGACGGCTGTGTACCCAGCATTGGGCATGGGTAATCTTGTCATTGGCGTTGACGTAACTGGCATAAGCACGGTAACCGTCGCTGAGCAGTGTGCCGCTGAACTGTTGGCGAAGAGTCTTTTCAATGTGTTGCCGCCCACGGCTGGCGGAGAAGGTGAAGACGATTTCGTCCTGATCCCCGTACAGCGGCCAGAAGTAGCCTTGCTTCATCTTGCCGTTGCCTGCGGGGCTGGCTTTGATGGGGGTTTCGTCCATCGCCAGCAGCTTGCTTTGCAGTACACTGGCGAGTTGCGCTTCGGCAATGGGTTTGAGCAGGTCGATGGCACGTTTCACCGCATTGGTCAGCGTCGTGCGGCTGAGGGTGATCCCCGCTTGGGTCAGGCGTTGGTGCTGGCGGTACAACGGCAGGTGGTACTGGAACTTGTCCACCAACATCCCCACCAAAAAGCTGACATCGGTGACACTACGTTCCAGCACGTTGGCGGGTGCAGGGCTGGGAAGTGGTGGGTTGCTGAGCGAAGCCGAAGCACTGCCCTTACGTTTGATGACCGGGCGCTCGTATTGCAGGATGAGGTAGCTGGCAGGGCGTTGCGCCACCCGATGGGTCACCTGGGTGCCGATCACCTCATACTGGTCAGCCTCTTCCCCCTGAAGTTCCGGCGGGGTGAGGTGAATCACCTTGACCGGGACATCGGCGGTAAAGCGTAACCCGCTGTCATTCACGCAGTCATCCGGGCGCAGCTTGGGGGCTTTACCGCGTTGGTAGGTGACGGTAATGCTTTCACCCTCGGGTGCGGCAACCGGGGCGGCGGCGGGGGCAAACAACGGCAACTGCGCCACCGGTATCTCAACCGGACGCTTTTCCGATTTGCTGCCAAAGACATGTTGCCTGAACCACGCCAATTGGCGTTTCAATTCAGCTATATCCTGTTTCAGGGCAGCATTTTCCTCACGCAACGCCAGCATTTCCGCCACAATCGGCGGCATGGGAACGCTGGTGTCAGACGGGGTGGATGGCTTTAAAATCATGGGCTTATTGTACCAGAATGTGGCTGCACAGGATACTGGTAACGCTTGAATTGTCTGGATTTTTGCACCTCAATGCCCGCCAAAATCAACTGCAAATCCGTCCGGGTCAGTTCGCGCTGCCCGCTGGTTGTCGGCTGCACCCGGTATTGGCCCTGCTCCAGGCGTTGGCTCCATAAGCAATAGCCGCTGGGTTCAAAATAGAGGATCTTCATCTGGGTTTTACGTAGGTTCACAAACACGAAATAATGCCCACTCAGGGGATTTTGCCCTAACTGGTTTTTCACCAAAGCGGTCAGCCCCGTAAAGCTTTTGCGCATGTCGGTGGCTTGGGTGCATAGCCAGATGCGGGCGGTGGCTGCGGGGGCAAACATCAGCGTTGGCTCAGGCGTAGTTCAACACCATTCCCCAAACTCAGCACAATGTGCCAGCCTTGCCCCAGCGCGGCATGACCCGCCGATAATGCTCCCAAGTCGATGAAGGTATTGGCGGGAACGGCTGGTTCCTCCACGCCATCTGCGGAGCGTAGACGCTGCCGCCATTGGCAAAAACTGGCGTAACCGATACTGTGCTGTTCACAAAATGCCGGGGCGGATAAGCCGCTGGCTTGCCATTGGCTAATGAGGGTTTGCCATTCGCTGGCGCGGCGGTGAGGGCGTTTCATTGAGGTTTCCTTCGGTTGTTCAGGTTGGAAACCAGTTTAGGACGTGGAAATCGCGAGGGCTAGACGTGCTGAAATGGTCGCTTACCATTCGTCAAGCATTGGCGACAACCCAACACACGCCATACCAATCATAACAACACGCGACTGACCCTATGCTGGTTTCGACGCAGTAGGGCGGTAGCGTGTCAGCGATTCTCCGTATGGCATCGGTGTATGTACGGCAGGCGTGAATCAGAAGGCAGCAACGACAATCCCAGACTAGGCGAACGCTAGGCGAACCATATCGGCGGCGTGTGCGCAGTGATTGAGCGCAGGCTTCTTATCCTGATATTCCAGAACGCCGCCTAATAAACTTTTAGCTTCTCAATCTATCTTGTCGACAAAGAAACTGCCATTGGAGAACACATTAATATGAACAATGTTCAAGATGCTATCAAGAACTATGATAAATTCAGATCAAAAATATCAATTGGTTTTCTAAATTCAACACTGGAAATTGATGGATTAACTGCTGGTATAAAACTAACAGACTCCCAAATCAATATTCCATTTTTATCAAGAGATTTTTTCAAAAAAAATCAGGAGATAATTAAAGAAATTGAAAACCACCCAGCCATGTACGATAATAAAGAAATAAATGAATCAATATTAAATGACTTTCCAGAACTAAAGACGATTTTTAAGTTATTTGAGATTGGAAATCATGAATTAATACATGCCATTCAGAAACACTCTTACCGTTCAGTATTTAGGCTTGTTGATTTATTGCAAAATATTGAAAGCTGGGAAAATACATTATTTTTCTCACATCTTAGTAAAGGAAAAAAGTGGGAGTTTGGTAAATCGTTTCTTATCTCACTAGAATCAATTGATAATGACAAAACAAGAGAGGGTGTTGCACGATATATCGCAAAATGGTGTAAAGCTGTTATTAAAGCAACTGAACCGAAATTTCTAAATATAGGAATACAGCATTTGATTGAAGGGCAGGCGTTGATAGCATCAAAACTCTCATTACCTATTTCTGATATTGATTCTATTGATGACACACCAAATTCATACCCAGAACTCTATACTGCTGTAAGCGACCATTTCAGCACGTCTAGCCCTCGCGATTTCCACGTCCTAAACTGGTTTCCAACCTGAACAACCGAAGGAAACCTCAATGAAACGCCCTCACCGCCGCGCCAGCGAATGGCAAACCCTCATTAGCCAATGGCAAGCCAGCGGCTTATCCGCCCCGGCATTTTGTGAACAGCACAGTATCGGTTACGCCAGTTTTTGCCAATGGCGGCAGCGTCTACGCTCCGCAGATGGCGTGGAGGAACCAGCCGTTCCCGCCAATACCTTCATCGACTTGGGAGCATTATCGGCGGGTCATGCCGCACTGGGGCAAGGCTGGCACATTGTGCTGAGTTTGGGGAATGGTGTTGAACTACGCCTGAGCCAACGCTGATGTTTGCCCCCGCAGCCACCGCCCGCATCTGGCTATGCACCCAAGCCACCGACATGCGCAAAAGCTTTACGGGGCTGACCGCTTTGGTGAAAAACCAGTTAGGGCAAAATCCCCTGAGTGGGCATTATTTCGTGTTTGTGAACCTGCGTAAAACCCAGATGAAGATCCTCTATTTTGAACCCGGCGGCTATTGCTTATGGAGCCAACGCCTGGAGCAGGGCCAATACCGGGTGCAGCCGACAACTAGCGGGCAGCGCGAACTGACCCGGACGGATTTGCAGTTGATTTTGGCGGGCATTGAGGTGCAAAAATCCAGACAATTCAAGCGTTACCAGTATCCTGTGCAGCCACATTCTGGTACAATAAGCCCATGATTTTAAAGCCATCCACCCCGTCTGACACCAGCGTTCCCATGCCGCCGATTGTGGCGGAAATGCTGGCGTTGCGTGAGGAAAATGCTGCCCTGAAACAGGATATAGCCGAATTAAAACGCCAATTAGCGTGGTTCAGGCAACATGTCTTTGGCAGCAAATCGGAAAAGCGTCCGGTTGAGATACCGGTGGCGCAGTTGCCGTTGTTTGCCCCCGCCGCCACCCCGGTTGCCGCACCCGAGGGTGAAAGCATTACCGTCACCTACCAACGCGGCAAAGCCCCCAAGCTGCGCCCCGATGACTGCGTGAATGACAGCGGGTTACGCTTTACCGCCGATGTCCCGGTCAAGGTGATTCACCTCACCCCGCCGGAACTTCAGGGGGAAGAGGCTGACCAGTATGAGGTGATCGGCACCCAGGTGACCCATCGGGTGGCGCAACGCCCTGCCAGCTACCTGATCCTGCAATACGAGCGCCCGGTCATCAAACGTAAGGGCAGTGCTTCGGCTTCGCTCAGCAACCCACCACTTCCCAGCCCTGCACCCGCCAACGTGCTGGAACGTAGTGTCACCGATGTCAGCTTTTTGGTGGGGATGTTGGTGGACAAGTTCCAGTACCACCTGCCGTTGTACCGCCAGCACCAACGCCTGACCCAAGCGGGGATCACCCTCAGCCGCACGACGCTGACCAATGCGGTGAAACGTGCCATCGACCTGCTCAAACCCATTGCCGAAGCGCAACTCGCCAGTGTACTGCAAAGCAAGCTGCTGGCGATGGACGAAACCCCCATCAAAGCCAGCCCCGCAGGCAACGGCAAGATGAAGCAAGGCTACTTCTGGCCGCTGTACGGGGATCAGGACGAAATCGTCTTCACCTTCTCCGCCAGCCGTGGGCGGCAACACATTGAAAAGACCCTTCGCCAACAGTTCAGCGGCACACTGCTCAGCGACGGTTACCGTGCTTATGCCAGTTACGTCAACGCCAATGACAAGATTACCCATGCCCAATGCTGGGTACACAGCCGTCGCACCTTCATTGCCGCCGAAACCGCTGAACCACAAGCAGTACGCCAAGCCCTTGACACTATCGCGGCACTCTATCAGCACGAAGCCCGGATTAACGAGAAAAAACTCGACGGGGAAGCCAAACGTACCTACCGCCTCACCCACAGCAAGCCGTTGGTCGACCAGTTCTTTGAATGGTAAACGGTCATTCTAGCCCGTCGTTGATATCCGCAAACAAATCCGAGCGCAATGGCTTATCCGCAAACCGTTGTTTCCAACATCTTGGCGTAAGGTCTTGCACCTGAGAAGCGGGATGCTCACTAACGCGCAACAGAACATCCATCAGATAGACATACGGGTTAATGTCATGCAGGCGGCAGGTGGTGATCAGGCTTTGGATGATGCCCACGTGTTCCGCGCCGAGTTCTGTCCAGCAGAACAACCAGTTTTTCCTGCCCATGGGGATGGGCCGCAGGGCGCGTTCGATGTGGTTGGTATCCATTGGCACGTCGGGATCTTCCAGAAACACGCGCAGTTCGTGTTCGCGGCGGATGACATAACCAAGGGCTTTGGTCAGCGGGTTGGAGGGGACTAAATCGGTACGTTGTAATTGGGTTTGGCACCATTCAAAGAACTGGTCGACCAACGGCTTGCTGTGGGTGAGGCGGTAGGTACGTTTGGCTTCCCCGTCGAGTTTTTTCTCGTTAATCTGGGCTTCGTGCTGATAGAGTGCCGCGATAGTGTCAAGGGCTTGGCGTACTGCTTGTGGTTCAGCGGTTTCGGCGGCAATGAAGGTGCGACGGCTGTGTACCCAGCATTGGGCATGGGTAATCTTGTCATTGGCGTTGACGTAACTGGCATAAGCACGGTAACCGTCGCTGAGCAGTGTGCCGCTGAACTGTTGGCGAAGGGTCTTTTCAATGTGTTGCCGCCCACGGCTGGCGGAGAAGGTGAAGACGATTTCGTCCTGATCCCCGTACAGCGGCCAGAAGTAGCCTTGCTTCATCTTGCCGTTGCCTGCGGGACTGGCTTTGATGGGGGTTTCGTCCATCGCCAGCAGCTTGCTTTGCAGTACACTGGCGAGTTGCGCTTCGGCAATGGGTTTGAGCAGGTCGATGGCACGTTTCACCGCATTGGTCAGCGTCGTGCGGCTGAGGGTGATCCCCGCCTGGGTCAGGCGTTGGTGCTGGCGGTACAACGGCAGGTGGTACTGGAACTTGTCCACCAACATCCCCACCAAAAAGCTGACATCGGTGACACTACGTTCCAGCACGTTGGCGGGTGCAGGGCTGGGAAGCGGTGGGTTGCTGAGCGAAGCCGAAGCACTGCCCTTGCGTTTGATGACGGGGCGCTCGTATTGCAGGATCAGGTAGCTGGCAGGGCGTTGCGCCACCCGATGGGTCACCTGGGTGCCGATCACCTCATACTGGTCAGCCTCTTCCCCCTGAAGTTCCGGCGGGGTGAGGTGAATCACCTTGACCGGGACATCGGCGGTAAAGCGTAACCCGCTGTCATTCACGCAGTCATCGGGGCGCAGCTTGGGGGCTTTGCCGCGTTGGTAGGTGACGGTAATGCTTTCACCCTCGGGTGCGGCAACCGGGGTGGCGGCGGGGGCAAACAACGGCAACTGCGCCACCGGTATCTCAACCGGACGCTTTTCCGATTTGCTGCCAAAGACCTGTTGCCTGAACCACGCCAGTTGGCGTTTTAATTCAGAAACTGCCTGTTGCAGGACGGCATTGTCTGCACGTAACCCCGCATTTTCCTCACGCAACGCCAGCATTTCCGCCACAATCGGCGGCATGGGAACGCTGGTGTCAGACGGGGTGGATGGCTTTAAAATCATGGGCTTGTTATACCAGAATGTGGCTGCACAGGATACTGGTAACGCTTGAATTGTCTGGATTTTTGCACCTCAATGCCTGCTAAAATCAACTGCAAATCCGTCCGGGTCAGTTCGCGCTGCCCGCTAGTTGTCGGCTGCACCCGGTATTGCCCCTGCTCCAAGCGTTGGCTCCATAAGCAATAGCCGCTGGGTTCAAAATAGAGGATCTTCATCTGGGTTTTACGCAGGTTCACAAACACGAAATAATGCCCACTCAGGGGATTTTGCCCTAACTGGTTTTTCACCAAAGCGGTCAGCCCCGTAAAGCTTTTGCGCATGTCGGTGGCTTGGGTGCATAGCCAGATGCGGGCGGTGGCGGCGGGGGCAAACATCAGCGTTGGCTCAGGCGTAGTTCAACACCATTCCCCAAACTCAGCACAATGTGCCAGCCTTGCCCCAGCGCGGCATGACCCGCCGATAATGCTCCCAAGTCGATGAAGGTATTGGCGGGAACGGCTGGTTCCTCCACGCCATCTGCGGAGCGTAGACGCTGCCGCCATTGGCAAAAACTGGCGTAACCGATACTGTGCTGTTCACAAAATGCCGGGGCGGATAAGCCGCTGGCTTGCCATTGGCTAATGAGGGTTTGCCATTCGCTGGCACGGCGGTGAGGGCGTTTCATTGAGGTTTCCTTCGGTTGTTCAGGTTGGAAACCAGTTTAGGACGTGGAAATCGCGAGGGCTAGACGTGCTGAAATGGTCGCTTACTTTGAATGGTGCCAAACCCAATTACAACGTACCGATTTAATCCCCTCCAACCCGCTGACCAAAGCCCTTGGTTATGTCATCCGCCGCGAACACGAACTGCGCGTGTTTCTGGAAGATCCCGACGTGCCAATGGATACCAACCACATCGAACGCGCCCTGCGGCCCATCCCCATGGGCAGGAAAAACTGGTTGTTCTGCTGGACAGAACTCGGCGCGGAACACGTGGGCATCATCCAAAGCCTGATCACCACCTGCCGCCTGCATGACATTAACCCGTATGTCTATCTGATGGATGTTCTGTTGCGCGTTAGTGAGCATCCCGCTTCTCAGGTGCAAGACCTTACGCCAAGATGTTGGAAACAACGGTTTGCGGATAAGCCATTGCGCTCGGATTTGTTTGCGGATGTCAACGACGGGCTAGAATGACCGTTTACATACTGCTGCATGGTCTGCTTTTAAAAATGCAGGAGGAAAAGAACCGTTGGTTTTTGTTTTAATTATTAGTGCAGCTTTGCGATATGGTGATATAGATGATGAAGAAGATAACTCAAGTTTTCAAGAATTTTATCCTCACCCTGTAGATATATATGAATATCTCCTTAATTTTGTTTGCGAAATTGAAAATATAATAACTATTTCTTACGAGCGTGATAAATCTTCATTCTTATCAAAGTGTTTTCCAGATAACCTTACATTAAAGTACAATAAAGCATACCAAGAGATACAAAGAAAAATCACGTCTTATCATATGAGCGACTTGCAAAATCCGACAAACTGAGTTGCTCAATTTTCAGCATTGACCGAACGCCGCATATTCAGCCGATTTTTTACTCAATTTGACCAACGAAACCTGAGCTTTTTCAGTTTTACCGTAACTTTTGCTAAATTTCACCCATACCGATGCGACTGCTCCTGTTTTTCAGTCAGTCTTCCCGTGTTTTTTCAAACCCAGTCGCTTTATAACAAGACACGCATCAGTTGATCAGCACTCAACACCAAAATCCCAAACATCAAGTGGCTGTAAACTTTTTGCGCACCTTGCACCCACACATTCCGACCACCAAATTCATCCTTCAGGCGGGCATTGGTTCGTTCTACGGTGCTGCGAATTTTGTAACGCTCGGCATCAGCAGGTTCAAACGCTTCTTTCTGTCCGCCGCGAGGATTGTGATCAATCAGAGGGACATGCCCCAGATGACGGCTGTATTCGTGCAAATCAGCACTGCAATAGGCCGCATCCATCAGGTCGTAGAGACTGGTGACACGTTGGGCACTGATTTGGGACAGTGGAATAGCCGCCCCGCTGTCGTGAAACGAGGCGGAAGACAGAATGGCTGCTATCGGGACACCACAATCGGCGGTATCGATATGCAGTTTGTAGCCGTTCCAACTGTGCTTGTAGCCTTGGGCATTCTTCTTCGTCCCCCGGTTACACTGAACCGGTATCTCATCGAGTGCTTGCTGAAGTGACTGTTCCCGTTGGCGCTGAATCCGTGTTTGCCCTTGTTTTTTCTTTGGCTTTTCCTCGGCAACAGGCCGTTCACGTGCCTCAATGGCTGTTGAATCCCGACACAGGTGGCCGATCAGCGCATCGCCCAAATACGTTTTCACCAACGTTTCATGCACACGTTCCGCTAAACGCTGTTCAGCAAATTCAGCGAAGGCACGTGAAAAGGTGGATTCGGAAGGCAGTTTCTTGGTCAGGGGAAACCCGCAGATGCGTCGCAGGGAGCGATCGTTTTGCAGCCGGTCAATGAGTGCTCGCGTATTGACAATATTGAGCACGCTTTTGGCGACAAAAGCATTGGCAAACCAAGATCGCTCCGTCGCTGGCCGTCCAGACCCATCACGAAAAGAGCGCACAAAATCTTCAATGCGCGTCAGCTCCAGTACGTGAATGAGCTTTTCAAGCTTGGGGGTCAATGTGCCAAAGGCATCATTGAAGCAAGGCAGTATTTCAATTTGCAGCAAACTCCAGCGTTGTGCAATCAGGGCGCGTTCGGTAGAATTCATAGCGTGGGCTTAATGGTTGTTTTGACGCTTCTATTATCGCCGAAAACGGCAGCCCACACTTCTTTTTTCCTTCAGATGAAGGAAGGTTCACGCTGAAAATGTAATTTTGCAAGTGGCTCATATAAAGCCAAAAGATTCATCTCATGATTCTTATCTAAAATGTAATATTGACGAAGATGAGTATGACTCCGAAGATGAGAAAATAGAATTTGAAGAAAAATTACATAGTAATATATTTTGCGCTTTTGATCCATTATCTAAAAAATACTATGCATCATCAAATAGAAAATCACTTATAGAACTTTCATTGCATATATCAAAATTTATTTCTTTAATTATAGAGTCCGTATATTCAAGAGTTGCAGAACCCATGAAAGATGAATTCTGCAAAAATAAAAACAAAAAAATTGCAGATGCTGTAGGAAGTAATTTTTCTGAATTCTTGCCCGACTATTATCAAGAAGAAACATTGATTAGATTAGTTACTGACCATGAGTTTGAATTTATAGGAGCCACTTGCAAAATTACATTTTCAGCGTGAACCTTCCTTCATCTGAAGGAAAAAAGAAGTGTGGGCTGCCGTTTTCGGCGATAATAGAAGCGTCAAAACAACCATTAAGCCCACGCTATGAATTCTACCGAACGCGCCCTGATTGCACAACGCTGGAGTTTGCTGCAAATTGAAATACTACCTTGCTTCAATGATGCCTTTGGCACATTGACCCCCAAGCTTGAAAAACTCATTCACGTACTGGAGCTGACGCGCATTGAAGATTTTGTGCGCTCTTTTCGTGATGGGTCTGGACGGCCAGCGACGGAGCGATCTTGGTTTGCCAATGCTTTTGTCGCCAAAAGCGTGCTCAATATTGTCAATACGCGAGCACTCATTGACCGGCTGCAAAACGATCGCTCCCTGCGACGCATCTGCGGGTTTCCCCTGACCAAGAAACTGCCTTCCGAATCCACCTTTTCACGTGCCTTCGCTGAATTTGCTGAACAGCGTTTAGCGGAACGTGTGCATGAAACGTTGGTGAAAACGTATTTGGGCGATGCGCTGATCGGCCACCTGTGTCGGGATTCAACAGCCATTGAGGCACGTGAACGGCCTGTTGCCGAGGAAAAGCCAAAGAAAAAACAAGGGCAAACACGGATTCAGCGCCAACGGGAACAGTCACTTCAGCAAGCACTCGATGAGATACCGGTTCAGTGTAACCGGGGGACGAAGAAGAATGCCCAAGGCTACAAGCACAGTTGGAACGGCTACAAACTGCATATCGATACCGCCGATTGTGGTGTCCCGATAGCAGCCATTCTGTCTTCCGCCTCCTTTCACGACAGCGGGGCAGCCATCCCACTCTCTCAAATCAGTGCCCAACGTGTGTAAACGGTCATTCTAGCCCGTCGTTGATATCCGCAAACAAATCCGAGCGCAATGGCTTATCCGCAAACCGTTGTTTCCAACATCTTGGCGTAAGGTCTTGCACCTGAGAAGCGGGATGCTCACTAACGCGCAACAGAACATCCATCAGATAGACATACGGGTTAATGTCATGCAGGCGGCAGGTGGTGATCAGGCTTTGGATGATGCCCACGTGTTCCGCGCCGAGTTCTGTCCAGCAGAACAACCAGTTTTTCCTGCCCATGGGGATGGGCCGCAGGGCGCGTTCGATGTGGTTGGTATCCATTGGCACGTCGGGATCTTCCAGAAACACGCGCAGTTCGTGTTCGCGGCGGATGACATAACCAAGGGCTTTGGTCAGCGGGTTGGAGGGGACTAAATCGGTACGTTGTAATTGGGTTTGGCACCATTCAAAGAACTGGTCGACCAACGGCTTGCTGTGGGTGAGGCGGTAGGTACGTTTGGCTTCCCCGTCGAGTTTTTTCTCGTTAATCTGGGCTTCGTGCTGATAGAGTGCCGCGATAGTGTCAAGGGCTTGGCGTACTGCTTGTGGTTCAGCGGTTTCGGCGGCAATGAAGGTGCGACGGCTGTGTACCCAGCATTGGGCATGGGTAATCTTGTCATTGGCGTTGACGTAACTGGCATAAGCACGGTAACCGTCGCTGAGCAGTGTGCCGCTGAACTGTTGGCGAAGAGTCTTTTCAATGTGTTGCCGCCCACGGCTGGCGGAGAAGGTGAAGACGATTTCGTCCTGATCCCCGTACAGCGGCCAGAAGTAGCCTTGCTTCATCTTGCCGTTGCCTGCGGGGCTGGCTTTGATGGGGGTTTCGTCCATCGCCAGCAGCTTGCTTTGCAGTACACTGGCGAGTTGCGCTTCGGCAATGGGTTTGAGCAGGTCGATGGCACGTTTCACCGCATTGGTCAGCGTCGTGCGGCTGAGGGTGATCCCCGCTTGGGTCAGGCGTTGGTGCTGGCGGTACAACGGCAGGTGGTACTGGAACTTGTCCACCAACATCCCCACCAAAAAGCTGACATCGGTGACACTACGTTCCAGCACGTTGGCGGGTGCAGGGCTGGGAAGTGGTGGGTTGCTGAGCGAAGCCGAAGCACTGCCCTTACGTTTGATGACCGGGCGCTCGTATTGCAGGATGAGGTAGCTGGCAGGGCGTTGCGCCACCCGATGGGTCACCTGGGTGCCGATCACCTCATACTGGTCAGCCTCTTCCCCCTGAAGTTCCGGCGGGGTGAGGTGAATCACCTTGACCGGGACATCGGCGGTAAAGCGTAACCCGCTGTCATTCACGCAGTCATCCGGGCGCAGCTTGGGGGCTTTACCGCGTTGGTAGGTGACGGTAATGCTTTCACCCTCGGGTGCGGCAACTGGGGCGACTGCGGGGGCAAACAACGGCAACTGCGCCACCGGTATCTCAACCGGACGCTTTTCCGATTTGCTGCCAAAGACCTGTTGCCTGAACCACACCAGTTGGCGTTTTAATTCAGAAACTGCCTGTTGCAGGACGGCATTGTCTGCACGTAACCCCGCATTTTCCTCACGCAACGCCAGCATTTCCGCCACAATCGGCGGCATGGGAACGCTGGTGTCAGACGGGGTGGATGGCTTTAAAATCATGGGCTTATTGTACCAGAATGTGGCTGCACAGGGTACTGGTAACGCTTGAATTGTCTGGATTTTTGCACCTCAATGCCTGCTAAAATCAACTGCAAATCCGTCCGGGTCAGTTCGCGCTGCCCGCTGGTTGTCGGCTGCACCCGGTATTGCCCCTGCTCCAAGCGTTGGCTCCATAAGCAATAGCCGCTGGGTTCAAAATAGAGGATCTTCATCTGGGTTTTACGCAGGTTCACAAACACGAAATAATGCCCACTCAGGGGATTTTGCCCTAACTGGTTTTTCACCAAAGCGGTCAGCCCCGTAAAGCTTTTGCGCATGTCGGTGGCTTGGGTGCATAGCCAGATGCGGGCGGTGGCTGCGGGGGCAAACATCAGCGTTGGCTCAGGCGTAGTTCAACACCATTCCCCAAACTCAGCACAATGTGCCAGCCTTGCCCCAGCGCGGCATGACCCGCCGATAATGCTCCCAAGTCGATGAAGGTATTGGCGGGAACGGCTGGTTCCTCCACGCCATCTGCGGAGCGTAGACGCTGCCGCCATTGGCAAAAACTGGCGTAACCGATACTGTGCTGTTCACAAAATGCCGGGGCGGATAAGCCGCTGGCTTGCCATTGGCTAATGAGGGTTTGCCATTCGCTGGCACGGCGGTGAGGGCGTTTCATTGAGGTTTCCTTCGGTTGTTCAGGTTGGAAACCAGTTTAGGACGTGGAAATCGCGAGGGCTAGACGTGCTGAAATGGTCGCTTACCTGATGGATGCGGCCTATTGCAGTGCTGATTTGCACGAATACAGCCGTCATCTGGGGCATGTCCCTCTGATTGATCACAATCCTCGCGGCGGACAGAAAGAAGCGTTTGAACCTGCTGATGCCGAGCGTTACAAAATTCGCAGCACCGTAGAACGAACCAATGCCCGCCTGAAGGATGAATTTGGTGGTCGGAATGTGTGGGTGCAAGGTGCGCAAAAAGTTTACAGCCACTTGATGTTTGGGATTTTGGTGTTGAGTGCTGATCAACTGATGCGTGTCTTGTTATAAAGCGACTGGGTTTGAAAAAACACGGGAAGACTGACTGAAAAACAGGAGCAGTCGCATCGGTATGGGTGAAATTTAGCAAAAGTTACGGTAAAACTGAAAAAGCTCAGGTTTCGTTGGTCAAATTGAGTAAAAAATCGGCTGAATATGCGGCGTTCGGTCAATGCTGAAAATTGAGCAACTCAGTTTGTCGGATTTTGCAAGTCGCTCATAGGAAAACTCATGCCATACTTTTGTTATGAAATTAGTGAAAATGTCTATGTTAAACCATTCCAAGAAGCAGATGAAGTTAGTCATGGTGAATATTTATTGATGCGACTGATGCCTGAACTTGTTATCAAGTTACTACAAATATATTCTTGGCGTTTTGAAGAAGGTGATCCACCTCAATTACCTTATTGTTGTGAGAAGCATGGCTTCATTCCAATAGATAAAGCTTCAATAGAATTCTTTGATTCATGTGATCAAGAAGATTCTGTCGGAGATTCTTTTAAATTCATGTTTAATCGTTCATTAAACTCTGTATTTGAGTAAAGTCATGATGCATTTTATAGTTGAGTGGGATGGAAAAGCTAATGAGAATTTGTGGGATTTATTAGATAAAACTCAAAATCATTCACCGCCTCAATCGGGTTCTTTAAATAGTCATCTTATTACTATAGGAGCCACTTGCAAAATTACATTTTCAGCGTGAACCTTCCTTCATCTGAAGGAAAAAAGAAGTGTGGGCTGCCGTTTTCGGCGATAATAGAAGCATCAAAACAACCATTAAGCCCACGCTATGAATTCTACCGAACGCGCCCTGATTGCACAACGCTGGAGTTTGCTGCAAATTGAAATACTGCCTTGCTTCAATGATGCCTTTGGCACATTGACCCCCAAGCTTGAAAAGCTCATTCACGTACTGGAGCTGACGCGCATTGAAGATTTTGTGCGCTCTTTTCGTGATGGGTCTGGACGGCCAGCGACGGAGCGATCTTGGTTTGCCAATGCTTTTGTCGCCAAAAGCGTGCTCAATATTGTCAATACGCGAGCACTCATTGACCGGCTGCAAAACGATCGCTCCCTGCGACGCATCTGCGGGTTTCCCCTGACCAAGAAACTGCCTTCCGAATCCACCTTTTCACGTGCCTTCGCTGAATTTGCTGAACAGCGTTTAGCGGAACGTGTGCATGAAACGTTGGTGAAAACGTATTTGGGCGATGCGCTGATCGGCCACCTGTGTCGGGATTCAACAGCCATTGAGGCACGTGAACGGCCTGTTGCCGAGGAAAAGCCAAAGAAAAAACAAGGGCAAACACGGATTCAGCGCCAACGGGAACAGTCACTTCAGCAAGCACTCGATGAGATACCGGTTCAGTGTAACCGGGGGACGAAGAAGAATGCCCAAGGCTACAAGCACAGTTGGAACGGCTACAAACTGCATATCGATACCGCCGATTGTGGTGTCCCGATAGCAGCCATTCTGTCTTCCGCCTCCTTTCACGACAGCGGGGCAGCCATCCCACTCTCTCAAATCAGTGCCCAACGTGTCACCAGTCTCTACGACCTGATGGATGCGGCCTATTGCAGTGCTGATTTGCACGAATACAGCCGTCATCTGGGGCATGTCCCTCTGATTGATCACAATCCTCGCGGCGGACAGAAAGAAGCGTTTGAACCTGCTGATGCCGAGCGTTACAAAATTCGCAGCACCGTAGAACGAACCAATGCCCGCCTGAAGGATGAATTTGGTGGTCGGAATGTGTGGGTGCAAGGTGCGCAAAAAGTTTACAGCCACTTGATGTTTGGGATTTTGGTGTTGAGTGCTGATCAACTGATGCGTGTCTTGTTATAAAGCGACTGGGTTTGAAAAAACACGGGAAGACTGACTGAAAAACAGGAGCAGTCGCATCGGTATGGGTGAAATTTAGCAAAAGTTACGGTAAAACTGAAAAAGCTCAGGTTTCGTTGGTCAAATTGAGTAAAAAATCGGCTGAATATGCGGCGTTCGGTCAATGCTGAAAATTGAGCAACTCAGTTTGTCGGATTTTGCAAGTCGCTCTATACGTAAATCATCTTCAGTTTCAGAAGTAATCGCTTTATGGATGGGTTATCCAGGAGTGCCTGACTCATTAAAATCAAATCCTATTTTTATAGGAGTTCTTTCCATAACAACATTAGCACTACTATCTCCTCGATCACTAAAAATCATACCTGACTCAGCCGGTGAAATTCTAAATATCTTCCAGAATAAAGGTTTTTACAGAGTGATAAGTAAATCGAAATTATTGGAAATAATTGATGATCCATTAATCGTTGAGCAAGGTATTCAATTTTTGATTAACAGAAAATTAGTTGATATAGTTGATGAAGACTCATATAAACTTTTGGAAATTCCACTTACTAATCTAAGAATAAAATTTGATTGATTTAGATAATGTTATCAATTTAAGAATGCAAATGCTAACAATAACATCGACGACGGACGCGGTGACAGCCCGCGACTCCGAACGGCTTACTCCCCGCCGCGCCCGTCACACGAGACGTTGAGGCTGTAGAAAAACCTAAGCCCCACCAAGCCTTGGCACTGTATCTCAACCCACCATATCCCCTCACCCCGCCATCATCCCCAACGGCACTGCCCACAACTTCACCCCGTCACTTTCCCCAAACGGTAACACCCGTTCCCCGCCATACAAGACAATCCCCTGTGCCACCCGCCCAGGATTCTGCCCGATAAAGTAGCTGATATGCCGGAAATCCGCCGGGGTCACACTATGCGCCGCCTTCACCTCCAGCAGCACCAGCCCTTTGCCGTTATCTAGCACGAAGTCGATTTCCTTGCCATCACTGGTGCGGTAAAAGCTCAAATCCACTGGCTGCGCCGCGTAAGTATTCGCCTTCACCAACTCACTCAGCACAAACGTTTCATACACCGCCCCGCGCTGGCTGGATTGCTGTAAATCCTCCGCGCTACTGAGCTTGAGCAAATGGCACAAAATGCCGCTATCGAGCATGAACACCTTGGGCATTTTCACCAGCCGTTTCGCCGCATTATTGAACCACGGTTTGAGCAACGCAATCTGGTAAGTGTGCTTGAGGATGCCGAGGTAATTATCCAGCGTTTTATTGTCAAGCTGGCAATCCCGCGCCAGATCAGCCTTGTTGAGCAGATTGGCACTGCGCAACGCCAACGACAGGTACAAGCGCATAAAGCTGTCGAGATTGCGGATATTGCCCATGTCGTGCAAATCGCGCTCAATGTAAGTGCGAATATAGGAACTGAACCACAACATGCGCGTTTTAGCGTGTGCAATCGTCTGCACTTCGGGAAACCCACCCTTGAGCAAATGCGGCACAATATCCGTCACTTGCGCCACCGCCGGAAATGCCGCGCCAGAAAACACATGGTCGATGAAATTGAAACTGCACCCGTACAACTCGCTGAGGTTAAAGGCATACAAATCCACAATCCCAATCCGCCCCGCCAGCGAATCGGAAATATCGCGGAAACCCTGCAAACTGCTCGAACCCGTCAGCACAAACCGCCCCGGCGTGCGGTCAAGGTCAATCTGTTCCTTAATGGCAACGAACAATTCCGGCACACGCTGCACTTCATCAATCACCACCGGCTTAGGCAAACTGAGCACAAACCCTTTCGGGTCAGCCTTGGCACTTTGGTAAGTGGCGATGTCATCCAACGTGACGTAATGTTCAATCCCCAACTGCAAGGCCAGCGTGGATTTGCCCACTTGCCGTGCGCCCGTGATCAGCAAGGACGGGAAATGCGCCAGATAGGCTTGTACGTCAGCAGCAATGTTGCGGTTTAGCATAGTCTATTCCTGTAAATCTAAGGATCATAATCCATGAATTTACAGGAACAGCATCGTATCTATCAACCTCGCTGCAAACGCCGCGCCACTAAGCCGCCTAGTAGGAGCAATATCATCCAGTCTGTAGCACCCGAACCCCCATTACTACTCGTATTGGCAGCAGTGCTAACCGCTGCTGTACTGCTGTTATTCGCAGGGGTGGCGGCATCGTACACCTCAAATTGCGTACCGCTATCGAGTTCTACCCCCGGCATTAGCTGAATCGCCTTGATTTCAACGGTTTGTCCCCAGAAATCGGTTATCCGAAAATCGCAAGGCCCGCTACCCAAGCCGCTGGGCGCAACAAAGTAATTGTGTGACTCCCGCGCCACGCTCGTGTAGGCATTGCTAGAACCGGAGAGGCGAGCTTCCAGTTTTGCAATCGGATAGCGATGGTCGCGCACCTGCACCGCCGTCCACCATTGACTGGAACTGCCCTCAAAATAGAGCTTGAGATTACCCGCTTGAGCGTTAGCCCCGTATCGTTGTTGGTTATCTTGATGAAACCGCCGCAAGCTGCCGAATTGGCATAGTCGCTTGCATTCATGGCCGCCGTTAGGGTGGTGGTGGAAACAGGCAGACTGCAATTGCCGGTTCAGCCAGATGCTGGCAGTCGTGGAAATGGCATTGCCGTGCAAGCTGTTCAATGTCGGCGAAAGTGGATTGAATGCCTTCCTCGCAATCCACCATTTGCAACTCACGCATTCCCGGCGTATCCAGCAGGATGCCGCCGCCCTGCAAACGTGCAGGCTGCGGGAAGTGGTGGTGTGCCGACCCTTACTGTCCTTTTCCCGAATAGGCGCGGTTGCCTGCCCGTCATCCCCTTGCAGGCTATGAGGAGGGTGGATTTGCCCACGCCGGATGAACCCAGCAAGGCAACGGTTTGCCCACTGCTGCACCACATGGCGAGTGCCGCAACGTCCTGCGCATCTGTCGCGTTGATGACCTCAACCGGCAAGCGGGGGTAAGGCTTGCGGAGCGCATCCACATACACCGCCGTATCCGCACACAAATCTTTCTTGGTCAGGACGACGACGGCATCAATCCCAGCCTCCGCTGCCAACGCCAGATAGCGTTCCAGCCGATTGAGGCTGAATTCTTCATTGCGGAAAGTCACCACAAACAGTATTGGCGGCGATCAGTTGCAGCACCGCTTCTACGCCAGTGACACGAAACGGCAGGCTGGTTTCGAGCATTTCCAGCGTAAGTTGTGACTGGAAAAAATGATTCCACCCCAGTTCGTGGAGATGTGTGATGTGCATGGCTATGCCCTTACGGGATCGTGGTCAACCGTTATTTCAAACCTACCCAAATCTACCTATAGCTAACTAAAAGTAGTCATGGTGTTGAATTCCTGCTTCACGGGGGCTGGTTTCGTCTTCGGCTTGCGCCCAAGACCAGAGCCTTCCCCTCCACAGGCAGACACCGTGTAACTCACGGCATATTTTTTCAAATTTTTGGCGGCATTGATGTCACGGTCATGGACTGCACGACAGTCAGGGCAAGTCCATTCACGCACCGACAGCGGTAGCTTTTCCACTTTATGCCCACAGCGAGAAGCAGAACACGTCTTGCTCGAAGCAAAAAACCGATCAGCCACCACGACCACCGCACCGCGCATTTCCGCCTTGTATTCCAGTTGCCGCCGGAACTCGAAGAATCCCATGTCACTGATGGCACGGGATAAATGACGGTTTTTCACCATGCCCGATACGTTCAAGTTTTCAATGCCGATGGTGTGAAAACGGCGGGTCAAATCCGTGGTGAGTTGGTGCAAACTGTCTTGGCGGATATTGGCGATACGTGCGTGAAGTTTTGCCAGTTTTTGTTTTGCCTTGTGGCGGTTGGCACTGCTTTTGACCTTGCGGGACAGGCTGCGCGAGAGCCGTTTTAGGCGGGAAAGCAAGGCTTTATGCGGCTTTGCCCCAACCACTTTTTCCCCCGTTGATAGGGTTGCCAGTGCAGATACACCCAAATCTACCCCCACTGTGCCTTGGTTTTCGGCAGGCAGGAGGTGGTTTGAGATGGTGTCCACGGTGATGCTGGCGAACCACTGGTCAGCGGTGCGAGAAACCGTGGCAGAGAGAATTTTACCGGAAAAGCGTAACGTTTCCCGCATCCGCACTAACCCAAGGTTGGGAATGCGGATGCGGCAACCGTCAAGGCTGAACTGGTCGTTGGTGAGGGTGAAACTGTCGCGGCTTTTGCCTTTCTTTTTGAATTGCGGGTACTTGGCTCGCCCCGCAAAGAAGTTCTTGAAAGCTGCACCGAGTTGGATAATCGCCATTTGCGGGGCGTTTTTGGTGACTTCCAGCATCCAGGGGAATTGTTCGCGTTTGATGGCGTTCAATTGGCGGCGCAAGCCCATTTGGTTGGGTTTTGGCTGGGTGTTATCGTCTTTCCATGCGGCGTATTGGGTTTGCCATTCTGCCAACGCCCAGTTGTAGGCGAACCGTGCTGTACCAGCGGCTTTCGCCAAGTACGTCGCTTGCTTATGGTTGGGGTCAAGGCGGATTTTGTGGCTGATGATCATGGCAAACAGAATGCAGCGCGGTGTGATAGTTGTCTAGTCATCCGTGCTTTTGCTGCTATCTTTTACGGATAAACGGCACTACGCTTTTATAAACCTAACCAAAATGATAAATTTTTAATAGATTTAGATAGATTTTATGGTAGCTATTTCAAACCCTATTATCCCAGCAGTTCCAGATGGAACGTTCGCCCTTGAGCAGAGGCTTCTTCTAATAGCTCAATGATTTCATCCAGTTCCTCCGCGAGCATGTCAATGTCGTCGAGGTCAAGTTTGAAGGTTTCAGGCGATTCGTTCAGGTGGGTTTGCAAAGCGCGAAAGGTTTCCAGCCCGCTATTGGTCGCACACCAGCGCATGTCGTCTAGTGGGTAAGGGCGTTTGCCTTCTTCATAAAACTCGTCGTCATCGTCTGAAAGATCAAATTCATCGTCGAATTCCCTGCTCATTTCGGTGCTGTCAACAAATTCGCTGACTGCCAGCACACCCAGCTCCAGACAAACTTTGTCCAAGGTATCCGTTAGTTTGCAGGTAGCAGACAAGTCGTTTTCTTCGCTTGCAATCTTGTCGTCGTCGCGTACATTCAGCCAGTAAGTCATGCCCATGATAGGTCACCGCTAACAGTTGGTTGTGGGATCATTGAATGGTGGCACGCAGTTTCACAAATAACAATCAGGAGATACGCATGACCGCCCAAGCCAAACTGACCAGCATTGACGCTTACCTGCTGTCGGTCACGCCCGAAGCCCGCACCATCCTTGTCAGCATCCGGGAACTGATCCAGCGCAACGTGCCCGATGCGCTGGAAACCATCAGCTACCAAATGCCCGCATTCAAGCGCAAACGCACCTTCATCTACTTTGCGGCTTTCCAGCAGCATATCGGCATCTATCCGCCCGTCAAACACGATGAAGCCTTGCTCAAGGAACTGCTGCCTTTCCGCAATGCCAAGGGCAATTTGAAATTCCCGCTCAACCAGCCGATCCCCTACGAACTCATCGGCAGGGTGGCAACAGCCCTTGCGCAAGACTACGGCTAAGCATTGAAACTCTCCTGACACAATGCTGTCAGGAGAAGGCAGTTACACTACAAAAACCAATCAACAATGACCCACCAAAGGAGAAATATCATGAAAGCGAACCCAGTCGGCTGGTTTGAAATTTACGTGCAGGATATGCCCCGCGCCGTCGCCTTCTACGAAGCCATGCTTGCCACCAAGCTGGAAAATCTGCCCATGTCTGACCCTGAAGCATGGCCTGATCTGGAAATGTGGACGTTCCCGATGTCCGATTGCGACAATCCTACCTATGGTGCAGCAGGCGCATTGGTCAAAATGGGCGGCTGCCCATCCGGTGGTAACAGCACGTTGGTGTATTTCAGTTGCGAAGATTGTGCGGTGGATGCCGCCCGCGCCGCAGCCAATGGTGGCAGCATTTTCAAAGAAAAAATGCCTATCGGCGAACACGGTTTCATTGCACTGGTGTTTGATACCGAAGGCAATATGATCGGCCTGCATTCGATGGCGTAAGACTACCTTATGCGCCGTGCCGACCGTTTGTTCCAGCTTGTGCAAATCCTGCGTAACAAGCGGTTGGTGACGGCGCGTGAACTTGCTGAGCGTTTGGAAGTTTCCGAACGCACCATTTACCGCGACATTCAGGATTTGAGCCTGTCGGGCGTGCCGGTGGAAGGCGAAGCGGGTGTGGGTTATCACCTGCGTTATTCGCTCGACATTCCGCCGCTGATGTTTACCGCCGCCGAAATCGAAGCCCTTGTCGTCGGGGCGCGAATGTTGAAAGCGTGGGGCGGCAGCGAATTGGGTAGCAGTGCGCAATCCGTCCTCGACAAGATTCATGCGGTGATTCCCGCCGAATTGCATCGCCATCTGGAAGAAAGCCGCCTGTTCGCGATGCGTTTCGGGGTGCGCGAAGATCTCGAAACCACCCTCGACACTTGTCGCCATGCGATTGCACAACGTCGTTACCTGCGGCTCGATTACCAACGCGCTGACCACGAATCCAGTCAGCGCGAAGTCAAACCGCTGGGGCTGTTTTTCTGGGGTAATGTGTGGACGCTGACAGCGTGGTGCGAATTGCGTAACGATTTCCGTACCTTCCGTCTTGACCGCATCGGCGGGTTGGACACGCTGGAACGCAGCTTTGAGGAATTGCCGGGGCAAACCTTGGGTGATTTCGTCAAACTGATGCAGCAGTCAGAGTGCTATTAACCTAAATCGTCCAAGAACCGTGAGCCAGACCGACTAATGTCCACTGATTGCCGCCACCTGCATCTTTCAAGATTACCATCAGGCTCGTCCAGTCCATGCTGTTGTAGGCTGGGTTAGTGCCGGGCTGGTGGTATTCGACGATGCGGTATTGCGCCACTGGGTAGCTTGCCAGCAGGTTATTGATCAGGTTGCCTTGCGACAGGAAATCGCTGTTGGTGTTGATCAACGTGACCGTGGCACTGCTATGGTAGGGGAAATCCCATACGTAGCGCCCGAAATAATCGCGGATGTGCAGCACAATCGGGTCGCCAGAACCATCCTGAGTCCCCCAGTTGCGGGTCGGCGGATTTTGCAGGATGAAATCGCTTTCAAACGCCGTTGCCGTCAAGATTTGGTCGCTGGCTTCCGTCCGGTAATACGGCGAAAAGCGCACTCCCGCCGGATCAAACAGGTCGGTGAAGGGTTGTAACCCACCCGTGCCATTTTGCAGGCCATTGATCGCTTGCACCACGGTATTCGCGGCCTGCAAAGCTGTGCCATTGATGACTTGCGGAGTGGGCGTGATGGAACCGGTGCCGGAACAGGCGCTGAGGAAGCTGGTGAGCAGCAAAGCCAAGAGTATGCGTAACATGCGATGTCTCCTGTGATGCGTGGGGTGGAAATCCACCCCTTGCACTCAACTATAGCATTACCTAAACCCAATTCGTTACACATACCGAAACGGCACATTGATCAGCTTTTCGCTCACCAAGCCCAGTCGATCATTATTGCTGACGACAATCCCGTAAGGGCATTGGTATTCCTCGATGAAACTGTGGATGCCTTTCAGGTCACGTAGCGACACGGTTTGCTTGTACTTGATTTCTATCGGTAATAAACCAAATTCGCCTTCCAGCACCAAATCCACCTCCGCCCCGGCGCTGGTGCGGTAATGGTAGTAATCAAACAGGATGCCCTGCGCATTCAGCCCCCGGATCAGGTTTTCAATCACCATCGTTTCCCACGAATGCCCCATTTGCGGATGTGCCAGCAAGTCGTTCTGGGTATACAGGTGCAGGAAGTGGTGCAACAAGCCCGAATCCCGCAAATAGCCCTTGGGGTGTTTGACGATGCGCTTGGCAGCGTTCTTTTCATACGGCGGAATATGCCGCCAGATGAATGTACCGTGTGCGATCCTGAAATATTCGCGCGCGGTCGGCGGTGAGATACCCAATGTCCGCGCTACGTCGGAATAATTGATGATCGTCCCCGACAATTGCGCCAGCATTTGCAGGAATAACTGATACTTTTCACGTTGCAAACTGGGGAACAGGCGCAAAATATCGCGTTCCAGATAGGTTTTGACGTAGTTTTGCATCCACAACTTGTGGAAACGCGCATTGTTTTTCAGCCAGGGTTCGGGATAGCCCCCGCGCAACCAATAATCATGGTGCTGTTGCAAATCGGTGTTGCTGGGTTGCAAACTGGCAAAATCCGTCAGCAAACGCCGCGACTGGATCAGTTCATACAAGCCGGAGGGTGGTTGTGCAAATGCCTCGCTCATCATTAGCGGCGCAACTTCTACCATTGCCACGCGCCCCGCCAGACTTTCTGAAATGGAATGCAGCAATTCCGGTGAACTTGAACCTGTGATGAAGAAACGCCCATTGCTGTTGCGATCAGCATCAATGGCCACCCGCAAAGCGGGGAACACGGCTGGCAATAATTGTGCTTCATCCAATGCCACCTGTTTGGGGTTCAGGCGCAAAAACAGGTCGGGGTCACGCGCCACTAGGTCGTAATCGCTGGCAGTTTCCAAATCGTAGCGTTGCCATGGTGGTGGCAGGTCACGCAAAGCGGTGGTCTTGCCCGATTGCCTTACTCCTGTGATCGCCACGCACGGAAACAGGGTCAGCAGCTCGTTGATGAATGCAGTAAAGTGTCTTTCCATACCTTGTAATTTAAAATGTTGTCTTTCATATTACAAGGTAAATGACATATAAGTGACTAATCGACACAAGCTAACGACAAACGGAACACCCAACCCAGCGTGCTATAATGCCCCTATCCCTTATCACCAGACCACCGCTATGCAGAAACATTTCAACACCGCAGGCCCTGTTCACGCCAAGCAACATTACTGCATCGACCCAGTATCACGGGTGGATTGGGAAGAAATCCAATACCTGATCGGCGCGGGAAAATTCTTCGTGCTGCACGCGCCACGCCAAACGGGTAAAACCAGCACGTTGTTTGCGCTTGCCGACAAGCTCAATCAAGCGGGGGATTACACCGCGCTCTACATCAATGTCGAAGCCGCGCAAGCTGCCCGCAATGATGTGGAACAGGGAATGCGCACCATCGCCAGCCGTGTAGTGGAAGGCGCACAATACCGCCTTCATGACTTACGCTTACAAGATTGGCTGGAAGACGCATGGCGCACAGGTGAAACATCTGTCCTGCAAACCCTGCTCACTCGCTGGGCAGCCGAATCCAGCAAACCCATCGTGCTCATGATTGATGAAGTCGATGCGTTGGTCGGCGACACGCTCATTTCTTTGCTGCGTCAATTGCGCGAAGGCTATATCGGGCGGCCTGATGTCCCCTTCCCGCAAAGTGTGATCCTCTGCGGGGTGCGCGATGTACGCGATTACCGCATCACGCAAGGGAATCAGGAGGTGATCACAGGTGGAAGTGCCTTCAATATCAAATCCGAATCCTTGCGCATGGGTAGTTTCACGCTGACTGAAGTGCAAACGCTCTATGCCCAACACACCCAAGCCACGGGGCAGGTATTCGACGCAACTATTTTCCCTGAACTTTGGGAAGACACTCGTGGGCAACCCTGGCTAGTGAATGCCCTCGGTCACGAAATGACATGGAAATACAAACCTGCCCGCGACCGTACCCAACCGATTACGCTGGAACAATACCGTGCGGCTCGTGAACGCCTGATTTATTCCCGCGCTACCCACCTCGACCAGTTGGCGGATAAGCTCAAAGAAGCGCGTGTGCATTCCGTCATCAGTGCGTTGCTGGCAGGCAAAACCACGGATGACACCCTGCCGCAAGACGATGTGCAATACGTCGCCGACTTGGGGTTAATCGAATCACGCCCGCAATTGCGCATTGCCAACCGCATTTATCAAGAAGTGATCCCGCGAGAATTGACATGGACGAAGCAAATCACCATCGCCTACGAACAAGCGTGGTATCTGACCCCGCAACGTCATCTCGACATGCCCAAGCTGTTGGAAGCCTTCCAGCAATTTTTCCGCGAAAATGCCGATGCGTGGATTGAACGCTTTGACTACAAAGAAGCAGGGCCGCAATTGCTGCTGCAAGCCTTCCTGCAACGCATTATCAACGGCGGCGGGCGCATCAACCGCGAATACGGGCTGGGCAGAAAGCGCACCGACCTGTACATCGAATGGCCTGTCAATGAGGAACATGGCTTTTACGGCGAAGTGCAACGCATCGTGCTGGAACTCAAAATCCTCTACAAATCCCGCGAAACCACGGTGGCAGAAGGCATCCAACAAACCGCAGGCTATGCCGACCAATGCGGTGCAGCGGAAGCGCATTTGATCATTTTCGACCGCCGCCCCGACGTGGTGTGGGATGACAAGGTTTGGCAGGAGACGGCTACCACCAACGGGCGCACGATCGGTGTGTGGGGAATGTAGCCGGAATCCAGCATCATCGAATGTGCCACGCGGTCAGTGTTTGATACCGAAATGTTCCGCCAATACCGCCGCTTGTTCGTGTAGGGCAAGGGTGCATTGCGTGGTCACACCTTCCTTCACCTGCTTGAAACTGTCGCCAAACAGGATGTTGCGCCCGCTGACCGTGAAGCGCACCACCAGCGGTTTCTGGGTAAACACCGCGTCAGGATGGGTAGAGTTCAACCAGTTAGCCGGAGCAAAATCAATCCACTCGACTGGGCAGCGGTTAAATCCGTATTGCTTCACCCATGCGTCATCCACTTGCGCTTTGAGGACAATATCGCCACCTTCCTCACTCAGCATGAAAGTGTCGCAACCTTGTGAGATGGGCGTTTCCAGCACATCCAGCCGCAGCGGTGCGCGGATGCCGTAACTGCCAAAACCTAAATCACACAGCCATTCCGTACCGTCCAACGTGACCAGCAAGGCCATGTGGGTACGCGGGCGTTTCATGGGGTAAAACATCGGGTGGGCGGCAACGAATTGGTAAGGGATTTGCAGCGATTGCAGTGCCATTGCAAACAGTCCGTTGACTTCGTAGCAGTAGCCGCCGCGCTGCTTGCCAACGATTTTCGCCACGATGTCATCGGGGTTAAGGAACTGTCCCGAAATAACCTCCCTCTTTTCTGCTAACAGCGAAAGGGGGAAGATAGCCCCTTGTAATGCCAATCAACACCGAGGATGAGCCAATGGATGTTTACCCATCAGCCATAGAAAAACAAATGCAGCGGTTCTACCAATCGCTCAATGAGCGTGACCGCCGCCGCTACGCCGCCGTGGAAGCCGTCCGGCTTGGGCACGGGGGGCAGGACTACATTTCCCGGTTATTGGACTGTGACCCCAAAACCATCCGCCACGGGTTGACGGAGTTGGAATCGGAAGATGGCTTGCCCACCGTAAGGCAGCGAAAAAAAGGGGCGGGCGCAAACGGCTGAACGCTACGCACCTGCAATTGGATGACCATTTTCGCCAAGTTTTAAAGGATCATACGGCAGGCGACCCCATGCGGGAGGCGGTAAAATGGACGAACCTGTCACGTCGGCAGATTGCCCGGCGGATGCAGGCATTGGGGACATCGGCTGGGAAAAACGTGGTGTCGCGCCTATTACGGGAGCACGGCTACCGCCGCCGCAAGCCCCAGAAGAAACGCACCATGGGGCAACACGCTGACCGTAATGCCCAGTTTGAAAAGATTGCCCAACTCAAACAAACCTACCTGCAAGCAGGCAAACCCGTGATCAGCATTGACACCAAAAAGAAGGAACTGCTGGGCAACTTTTACCGTGAAGGGGTAACGGATGCCGTCGAACCCACGGAGGTCAATGACCATGACTTCCCCAGCTATGGCAATGGTCAGGTGATCCCCCACGGCATCTACGACCTTGCCCGCAACGAAGCGGCACTGCACCTGAACACCAGCCACGACACCACCGAGTTTGCCTGCGAAAGCCTTGGCTTATGGTGGCGTGAGCAAGGGAAACCCAACTACCCCGAAGCTGACGAGCTGTTGGTCTTATGTGACGGTGGTGGCAGCAACAGTTCCTCTGCGTACCTGTTCAAGCAAGACTTGCAGGCATTGGCGGACAGCCTGAACCTGACAATACGCATCGCCCACTACCCGCCCTATTGCTCCAAATACAACCCGATTGAACACCGACTGTTCCCCCATGTGACCCGTGCCTGCCGGGGTGTGCCGTTGGAAACGGTCGAAACCGCCAAACACTACATGGCAAAAACGGAAACCACCACTGGCTTGAAGGTCGCTGTCCGCATCATCAGTAAAGTTTTTGAAACCGGGCGCAAGTATACCCAAGCGTTCAAGGATAACATGACCATCCAGTTCGATGACTTCCTGCCAAAATGGAACTACTCCGCTGTCCCTCAGTCCCCCTGATTTCGGGAAGTTATTTCGGGACAGTTCCTAAGGGAAATGGGTTTGCCTGCCAACACGTCCAGATTTTCAAACGGTACACTGCGCAACTGGTGCTGCATCAGGGCTTGTACGGTGGCAAGGTCGGCACGCAATTCGCCCGTGTAGCCGATGCGCTGGCAGTAAGCGGTGAGGTTAAATATTGCTGATTCCATGCTTCTTTCCTTCCAATATTTGGTTTTTTAAACTCAAACCCATAATGTTCCGCTGAATACCGTCACGGCTGAACCCGCCAGCAATACCCGTTCACCCAACCATTCGACCAATACTTCACCACCACGGGCGGATGCTTGATACGCTTGCAGGCTGTTTTTACCCAAACGCTCCGCCCAAAAAGGGGCAAGCGTGCAATGCGCCGAGCCTGTTACTGGGTCTTCGTCAATGCCAGCAGCAGGGGCAAAAAAGCGTGACACGAAATCGTATTCCGTGCCGTGCGCCGCAGCCGTCACTATGATGCCCCGTGTGACTTGGCAGGCTTTGAGGGCGGCAAAATCCACTTGTATCCGCCGTACTTCGGCTTCACTCTCCAGCAGCACCAAATAATCGACATGGTTGGAAAATACCGCTGCGTCAGTCACGTCCAAGGCTGCCAACAGCCCGGTGGGTGCTGATGCTGTTGTCGCCGGTGTCGCGGGAAAATCCAGCACAATCCGCTTGCCGACGAGTTGCGCCGTCAGAACACCGCTGCGGGTATAAAAACGGGCGGTTGCGTCGCTGACTAACCAGCCTTCCTGCCAAAGAATGTGCGCAGTAGCCAGCGTGGCATGTCCACACAAATCGACTTCGACCGTCGGGGTAAACCAGCGCAAGCCGAAACCATCCGCCTCGCGCCAGACGAACGCGGTTTCGCTCAGGTTCATTTCTGCCCCAACTGCTTGCATCCAACGTGCATCGGCGGCCTTATCCAACAGGCACACCGCTGCCGGATTGCCGGAAAAGGGTTGACTGGTGAAGGCATCGACTTGAAATAAAGGTATGGTTTTCACGATTTTCTCCCTCTGTCTATTCAATTGCATTTTCTGCTCTATCTTTGAGCTGCTGCGGAACCCCTTAAGGTCATTACTGTGCCAGCAGCCAAAGCAACCAACTTGCCATCCTCATTGGTAATCTCACATTGATAATGTGTAATAGTTTTTCCATGCTGAATTTGTCGGGCTGTTGCGGTTAGAAGTGTTTTCCAAACTGGGCGAAAAAAACTAATTCTGAGGTCAATACTGGTAAAACTTTCACCTTTTTCTATGGCGGTAGAATGTGCTGTGCCAATAGTTGCATCAGCCAGTTCACTTAATAAACCACCATGTACGGTACGTTGCTGATTGCCATGAATGGCGGCATCTGCATTCATTTCCAGTCGGGCGTAGCCTTTATCAATAGCACTGATTCTGAAACCCAGCAGTTGTGAGATGGCTGTTGGGTACTGCATGGCGGTGGTGGCATTGTCGGGCAGAGTGCCCTCAAGTTGCCGTTGCAGGAATTCCAACGTGGACAGTTGTGGATTAAAAGATTGTTCCTGATTATTCATAGGGCGTACCATCCTTGCGGGTGAATTGCCATTGTCCATCAACTTGCACAGCCTGAAGATCATCGTCCGGGTAGTTGGCTGAATCGCCTGCCATCCGATCGCCGATTTCGAGATAGACGACATCCTCATCGGTCTCATTACTCAGATTGCAGGCATTGCCCGTGCCAGCCGGAAAACCTGCACACATACCCGGTTCGAGTCGGCTCGCACCGTCGTTGGCATGCAGTGTCGGGCAACCTTGCAGCACATAAATAAACTCATCCTGTTTCGTGTGCGAATGACGTAAAGCAGAAACTGCACCAGGGGCAAGCCTAGTTAGATTCACCCCGAAATTATGCAGCCCGAAAAAATCTCCAAGCTGGTGTTTTTCCCGCCCGACCATACGCGCTGCGAACGGTTCAGGGTAAACGGAAGGCGTGGTGCGAGGCGGAATGTCTGCTGCACGGATAGCTGTTTTCATGGCATATTCCATTTTTCATAACCTCATGAATTTGTCAGTAAATGCGCCAATAACCACCCCCACAGCGTCACCAAGACGGCGAAACCCACCAAAAAAACATCCCGCCGCCAGCGTAAACGGTTAGATGACAGATGAATCACCGTATGCACTACCCGCGTTACCACGAATGCCCACGCCAAGCCGATCATGGGCAAATCCGCCCCTTGCGTGACATACGCCAACAGCAGCACAACGTAAAACAATACGGGCATTTCAAACTGGTTGTCGTAATGCTGGGTTGCCTGCACCAGATAGTCCGGCAACTTCGCACCGTGGTTCAGCTTGAAATAGAGTGGTGTCAAACCCGCCTTCACCGCCTTAATGCGGCAATGTAATAACCACACTGCCACGACAAACGTCAGTAATGCCATCACAAATGCGGGGTATAAAATCGCTATCGGTTGCATGATTCTCTCCTTGGTATTTGCTGATGAGTCTACTAGGCCATAAAATATGTTCAACGACATATTCAGGAAAAATACCATGCCATACCCCAGTACACACAAACCGCAAAGCCGCGAAAAAATTCTGCACAGTGCCGCTAAACTGTTTTCACACCAAGGTTTTGACAATGTTTCCATTGATAATGTCATGGCGGATGCAGGGCTGACGCGGGGCGCGTTTTACAGCCATTTTCCCGACAAAAGCACCCTCTATGCGGAAGCCATTACCTATGCCGCCAAAAACCGTTTTGCCAAATATACCCGTGGGTTAGACCCGCAGGGGCGGTTGGCTGTTTTGTTGAGTAGCTACCTCAGCCGTGAACATGTTGAGCGAGACACTAACCCTTGCCCACTGGCGTTTTTGGCAACCGATGTCAGCCACCGTGATCCGCTGGTGCGCAACATTTACACCCGTGTTTATCAAGGCATGGTCAAATGGCTGGATAAATTATCCAGCAACTCACCGATGCGGGAGCAATGCTTGGCAGCAACCGCACTGATGATTGGTGGTGTTGCCATTGCAAGGGCATTAGATGACAGCGAAACCGTGGATGAGTTGTTAGCCGCCTGCCTCCAGCAAAGCTTGCTGCTATTGGAAGGCAGTGCAGACACTAACGGATAATCAGGCGGAAATAGACAACTCCCTTTCAATCAAAGCTGCAAACGCCGCCGTTAGTTGCTGGTAAATCGCCCCCGGACACGCTGCGATCTTGCGCCCGTCGATTTCGCGTACCGGAATCAGTTTCGCGCCTGTGCCGGTGAGGAAACATTCATCGGCGTTGTAGAGATCGTAGGGTGTGAGGATTGCCTCACGCGCAGGGATGCCGTTGGCGACCGCTAGTTCCAGCACGGTTTGGCGGGTAATGCCTGCCAATGCGCCTTCGGTCGCGGGTGGGGTCAGCAACACGCCATCGCTGACGATGAACAGGTTGTCTGCCGTACCTTCTGCCACACAACCACGATCATTGAGCAGAATCGCTTCTTCCACCCCGGCGTAGTTGGCTTCCATCCGCGCCAGAATCGCGTTGAGATAGTTGAGGCTTTTGATGCGCGAATCCAGCCGATCGGGTGTCAAACGGCGCGTCGAAGCGATGACTGCCCGTACCCCTTGCGCCCGTTGCGCATCACTCACCATCTGCAACTGGTCGGCAATGATGATGACACTCGGCTGTTGGCAAGTGGTGGGATTGATACCCAGCACGCCAACCCCGCGTGTGACAATAATCCGCAAATAGCCGTCGCTCAGCGGCGAAGCGGCAATGAGTTGCGCCACCGCTTGCGTCAATTCATCGCCTGACAGTGGAATTGCCAGTTGTAACGCCTGCGCTGAACGCTGCAAACGCTTCAGGTGCAAGGGCAAGCGGAATGCCTTGCCATTGTAGAAACGCACGCCTTCAAACACGCCATCGCCATACAGAAAACCATGGTCAAAAACCGAAATTTTTGCTTCTGAGGCGGGCATAATGCTGCCGTCTATCCAGCAGCGGGCTTGGTCAAACATGGCTGATCCCCGAATCCTTGTTGTTACGGAATAGCCAGTGTAGGGTTTCCAGAAAAAGCATTACAGATACAGATTTTCTTTATACCAGTCCGTGCCATAAAATAGTTTTTTTGATCAGGGAAATATGGTTAGATGACTGGTAACAAAAGCAGCCATGAGTAATGTATGACATTAAAAATCACTTTCACTGAGGATGAGATAGCGGAGCTGTTCTACTGGAAGGAGCGCCATCCTCATCCCAGAGTCCGTAAGAAAATGTCCGTGCTGTACCTGAAATCCCAACAGTTGACGCATAAGGAAATCAAACGATTGGAAAGGATTACAGAAGCCACGCTGCTTGCCTACCTAAACGCCTACCTACAACCTAACGGTTTAGAAGCTCTTAAAGAAATACGATTCAATAAACCACAGAGTGATTTGATGGCATATAAAGACAAGATTGAAGCCTATTTTCGTGAATATCCCCCCGCAACCAGCAAGGCGGCAGCCGCTAAGATTGAGGAGCTGACAGGCATCAAACGCAGTGAGGACAGGGTACGTGTCTTTATGAAGAAAATAGGGATGGACATCCATAAAGTGGGGATGATACCCGCCAAAGCTGATGTGGAAGCACAAGAAAAGTTCCTGGAAAATGAACTAAAACCGCGCATTCAGGAGGCTAAGGAGGGCAAACGCGCCCTTTTTTGTCGATGCCGCCCACTTCGTGTTAGCACCGTTTCTGGGGTTTTTGTGGTCATTTTCCCGCGTATTCATCAAAGCCCCCTGTGGTCGACAACGCTACAACGTATTGGGCGCACTCAATGCGATAACGCTACAACTCATCACGATCACTAACGACTCCTATATCAACGCTAACAGCGTGTGTGAATTATTGGAAAAAATTGCAGCGTTAGCACTCAAAATACCGATCACTTTGGTCTTGGATAATGCCAAGTATCAACGCTGTGAAGCCGTGTTTGCCTGTGCGAAAAGGCTCAATATTGAACTATTATTTTTACCGACCTATTCACCCAACCTCAATCTGATTGAACGGTTGTGGAAGTTCGTCAAGAAAAAATGCTTGTACTCGAAATACTATGATAAGTTTCCCGCTTTCAAGGCGGCCATCACCAACTGTCTCGACAAGCTGGATACCGATCACAAGAAAGAACTGACCCAGTTGATGACAACAAATTTTCAAACCTTTAAAAATGTTCAGGTCTTGACGCTGTAAGGTATAATTAAGCGACACAGTTTTTGCAGGTATGAGCATTGTATTGCGGAAATTCCAGAATATGGTGATGGAACTCACGCGGCTTGTAATCCAGTCTTTTGCAAAGCCTCTGCCAGCCATTCACTGGCTTCGCTCAAGGTACGATTGCGCAACACTACGCTAATGGTGGGCAATTCAGGAACACTTGGTGGTGGAGCAAGGATTGCCAATCCGGCAGAAACAGCGCAATCGGCACGCACCGTTACTGCCAGCCCTGCCCGTACCGCTGCCATCAATGCCGCCAAGCTGTTGGTGCTATAAACAATCTGCCAGGGTATGCCTGCCTGATCCAAAGCATGGGTGGCGGCTTGCCGAAACTCGCAAGCCCCCTGATACCCCGCCAGCCGCAGGGGATGCAGACCAGACCATTCACTCCCCGCCTTGCCGATCCAGACCATCGCGGCAGTTCCAATCACCTTGCCCGCCAGCGGTTCACGCTCCAGGGTCAGAATGAGATCGTAATCGCCACTGTCATAGCGCTGGATCAACTCATTACCATATCCTGTTTCCACCACCAGATTGACGTGCGGGTAAGCGCGGGAGAATTGCGCCAATAATTCCGGGAGTACACCTTCGCTTAAGCTATGGCTAACACCCAGACGGATTTCGGCGGCAAGGCTGTTTTTTGCGAGTGCAAACAAGGCTTCATCCTGTAATGCCAGCCAACGTTTGGCATAGCCGAGGAACTGTTCCCCGGCAGGTGTCAATAACCGTCGCCTTCCCGAAGTGGCAAACAGGTTGGTATCAAGCTCTGTTTCCAGCTTACGGATTTGCTGGCTAACGGTGGATTGTGTTTTATACAAGTGCTGCGCTGCACGGATAAAACCACCGGACTCGACTACGGTAACAAAGGTTTGCAGTAGCTCCGTACTGACATTGGCCTGCTTCATAGCGACACCCACAATGATCGTTAATAACGATTAATTTAAACAGAAAACATCGTTATACACGAACACTTTCGGAAGCTAAAGTAGAGCTACGTTAACCAACAGGAGCTTTACCATGCCTTACATTGCAGTCCGTATCAGCAAAGAAGTGTCAGCGACACAAGTCTGGCAACTGGCAACAGGAATCACCGACATTATGACCGACATCTTGCACAAAAAACGGTCTTTGGTGGCAGTTTCCATTGAAAGCATCCCCGCCTCCCAATGGTTTATCGCCAGTCAGGATATGGAGGCGCTGCAAAACATCACCGCGTTTGTGTCCGGCATTATCACGGAGGGTACGAATACGGAAGCCGAAAAATCCCGCGCCATTGCCGCCCTTTTTGAGCTATTGACCGAGGTATTGGGTGTGCTGGCGGAAGCGAGTTATATTGTGCTGGACTGCGTACCTGCAACCGACTGGGGCTACAGCGGCAAAACACAAGCAAGCCGCAAAGATCGCAAAGGCTGACCCTTTTTTATGGTACATCAACGTGATTTCCATGTATGGCTTTAAACTGGCGACAACATAACGCCCTTGTATTGCTACGCTGGAAGCCAATCAGTTGGTTGAAGGGGATTTGGGTGATGTTCACCGTTTTACCCTGTTGTGCGTTCATAAATGCCGCATGACCAATGCGCACTGCCCGGAACTTGGGTTTCCTGCCAACCCTGCTGACGCAACGCCCTGCCCAGCAGCCGATTCATGATACCGTGACCGACCAGCAATACGCTGCCGTGTTCTGCTGCCAGTTGTGTCAAATGTTCGGTGGCGACCTGCGCCCGTTGCCGTGCAGCAGAGTATGACTCGCCGTTTTGGGCATACCCGGCAAACCAAGCTATGCGCAACACAACTGCCCATACCGATAAGGACAAGCTGAAACTGCCCGAATCGGGGTATGGCAACGGCGATTCTCGGAACAACGGGCTGGTGAAAACAACGTCTTCACGCCCCAAAGCACTGGCAGACAATGCGGAGCGGATCAGGTCACTGCACACTACAGCCTGACACTGCCGCGCTGTGCTGATGGCATGTGCAGGCGGGGTATCCGCAAGCTGGGCAGTGTCGTATTCATGGGCAATGTGGGCAAAATCGCCAGCATTGATCCAGCGGGCAAAATCAAAGTCCGGCTTGCCGTGACGCATCAGTATGATTTTCATAAAAAACCTGCGATAGTTTCCAACAGAAACTCTGGTTGACGGTAATCCCGAAAGGTATGCACCAGCCCTTGGGCAGACAGTTGCTCAATTCTTCTGCCAATGCCAATCATGGGGATGCCCAACGCTTGAGTCGCCGTCAAATCCCACGGCGCATCACCAAAATACACAACTGCCTCCAGCGAATAACCGGCTCGCGCAATCGCTAGAGGAATAATATCGCGGCGGGCAGGCGTGTCACTTGATGTGGCATGGGGGAAATCGGGCAAATGGAATCCACAACATTGGAGCTTAAAGGCGGCTTCCGTGTCAAAACCGCCTGTCGCAATGGCAACATCAAATTCACCTTGTTCCTTGAGCTGGGTAATGAACGCCTCTACGCCCGGAATGGGCAGAAAGTCATCGGGATAGTGTGGCTGTGCTTGCCGCAACCGTTCAACAAACACCGCTTTTACGGCTTGTTCGATGGCTTCAATATTGGCATGACCCGTCAACAAGCCGCGCAAAATGCCGCTGCTGGTGGGTTCGGAGTAAAGCGACCAGTCCACGCTTGCCAGTGAAATCCCGGTAACGTCCAGAATGGCTTGGGCGTAGCATTCGCCTTCTGCGTTTTGGGTGTCAATGATCGTGCCGTCGATGTCAAAAACGAGTAGCTTTTTGGGTTTCAAGTTTGTTGCCTTGTTATTCATTATCGCCCCATCACTTGCCGGGGCGAGCGCAAGGCATAAACAACCAACCCCACCCCAACCACAAAAAACGGCACGCTCAACCACTGCCCGACACTGACACTGAACCCCGTTTCATACGCTGCCTGCGCTGTCTTGAAATATTCCAGCCCAAACCGCGCCAGAAACACGCTGGCAAAGAAAATCCCCGTCAGCAAACCGTGTGGCGTATGCCTGCCATAACGCCGGTACACCGCCAGCAACAGCAGGAAAATCACCAGATAAGCCGTTGCCTCATACAATTGCACCGGATGGCGCGGCACGGCATCCACCGCATCAAACACCAAGCCCCAACTGCCATCGGTCGGCTTGCCGACGATTTCGGAGTTGAGGAAATTGGCGCAACGCACCAACATCCCACCCAACGCTGCCGGGATCGCAATCCGGTCAGTCAGCCACAGCAGCGATGGCAAGCGGTAACGTCGCGAATACAACCACAAGCCTAGCAACAGGCCGAGCGCCCCGCCATGACTCGCCAGCCCACCTTCCCAGATTTTCAGGATTGCCAGCGGATGAGACAGGTAAAATGCCGGGTCATACAGGAAGCAATGTACCAATCGCGCCCCGGTGAGCGTGCCGCCCATGATGTAAAACAGCAGGTTATCCCAATCCAGATGGGTTTGGCCTTCGTGTTCACCCATGCGTTTCACCATCCAGTAACCGATGATAAAGGCGGTGGCAAACAGCAAACCATACCAATGCAGGCTGATACCGCCAAGGGAGAACAGGATCGGATCAAATTGCCAGTGAAAAATGCTGGACATGGATTTTTCTCGCACAAAAAACAGTAGGACAACTATAGCACAGCGCAAAACAGCCACCAGAAGGTGACAAAGGCTTGCCAGTAGAATCAAAAATAGTGTTTACCCACAAACACGGTTACTACCACAGCGCTAGCAAAACCCAGCGTTTCAAACTCAATCGCCTCACCCAACCAAACACTTGCAACCAACAACGTAAAAAACGGCTGCAATAATTGCAACTGACTGATGCGTGTAATCCCACCGATTGCCAACGCCCGATACCACAGGAAAAATCCAAACAATTGACTCACCAACGCCAGATAGAGCAATCCAAGCCAATATTTTCCCTCAATATCCATCCAGTCCACAGGCAGCAACCACAATGAAGCAGGCAATGTCAGAGGTAACGCCAAAACCAATGCCCAACAAATAACCTGCCAGCCTGTTATATCACGTGCCAAATACCCACCATAGGCATAACCCACTGCGGCAGACAATCCCGCCAGCAGCAATAAAGCATCACCCGATTGAAGAAACAGCGAACCGTGCGGCAATGCATACCACACCACCAAAACAGCACCGACCAAAGCCGCTAACCAGAAAATAACCGACGGACGTTCATGCCCAATCCATGCCCCGACTAATGCAGTCAGCAGAGGTAAAATCCCCAATACGACACCGCCATGTGAAGCTGGCACAACCTGCATGGCATAAGTTGATAGCACTGGAAATCCCAACACCACGCCAGCCACTACCCAAATCAAGTGCCGTAATTGCACCGGGGGCGGCAATGGGCTACGAGTCCACCACAACATTATTCCAGCAAGCATTCCCGCCAATGCAGCACGCCCTAAACCAACAAATAAGGGACTGAAAACGCTGACAACGTATTGACTCGCGGGCAACGTCAAACTGAAAGCAACAACAGCCAAAGCACCCAATACAACACCCTGCTTCTGCAAGTTTTCCACGTACTTGTTCCTTCTATTAGAAAAATACAGCGTAAAACTTGTCAGCCAACCAGAACAGATTTAGATTGGAACAAATTAACCAGTACAGTTGAGAGAGCAATCATAACTGTATTTATCCAGCACTCGGAAACTGTACCGCATGACCCTCTACGACGATATTGCCAACAAACTCACCACCCACATCGACAACGGCATCTATCCGCAAGGCACGCGCCTGCCCGGTGTGCGCCGCCTCAGCCAGCAGTTCGGCGTGAGTATTTCCACTATCGTGCAAGCGCAACGCCAGCTCGAAAACCTTGGTCTGATTGAAGCCCGCCCGCGTTCCGGTTATTACATTCGCCTGCGCCCCTGGCTGAAACCCGAATTGCCTGCACCTTCGCAACCCTCTCTCAAGCCCACGCCCGTAACGGGTCAAGAACTGGTGTTACAACTCGCGCAAGCCACCAACCGTGCCGGTTTCGTGCAACTAGGTGCTGCCGTGCCGGATGAATCGTTCATGCCGATGCGTGCCTTTCAGCGCAGTCTTGCCAAAACCGTGCGGCATTATGGCAAACGCGCTGCCAACTACGCTTTCCCGCCCGGTTTGCCCGAATTGCAGCAACAACTGGCGCGGCGGATGCACCTGTGCGGTAGCCCCGTTGCTGCTAACCGTATCCTCATCACCAACGGCTGTCAGGAAGCGCTTTCTCTTGCCTTGCAAACCGTTGCCAGTGCGGGCGACATCATTGCCATCGAATCCCCAACTTTCTACGGTCTGTTGCAAGTGATCGAATCGCTGGGGATGAAGGCGCTGGAAATTCCCACCGACCCGCAAACTGGCCTCAGCATCCCAGCCTTCGAACTGGCACTCGAACAATGGTCAGTGAAAGCGTGTGTGCTGATCCCCAATTTCAGCAATCCGCTCGGTAGCTTGATGCCAGTGGAGCGCAAGCAACAACTGGTCGCCCTTGCCCACCGTCACAACTTACTGCTGATCGAAGACGACATTTACGGCGACCTCGGTTTCAACGGCGCACGCCCGCCCAATCTGCGCAGTGTTGAGCCAGACCCTGCCAACGGCAATGTGATTTACTGTTCATCCTTTTCCAAAACCGTGGCACAAGGCTTGCGCATCGGTTGGATGGTATTGCCGGAACGCTTTTTCCGCCGTGCCGAATACCTCAAATACGTCGCCAACCTTGCCGCGCCGACGCTACCCCAATTGGCACTGGCGGATTTCCTTGCGCACGGCGGCTACGAACGTTATTTGCGCCAAGTGCAAACCCGCTACGCCCGCCAAGTCGATTTGTTCAGCCACACCATCAGCCAGTATTTCCCCGCAGGCACACGGGTGACGCAACCGAAAGGCGGCTTCGTCTTGTGGGTGGAATTGGCGGAAGGCACGGATACCTTGTGCATGACGCAAGATTTGCTCAAACAAGGGATTAGCATCGCACCGGGGCAAATCTTTTCCGCCACGCAAAAATACCGCAACTGTATCCGCCTCAGTTGTGCGCAGCCGTGGACAACGGAGGTGGAGCAAGCCTTGGTGATGATCGGTCAACGGGCGGGTTAAGGCCAGAACTGTGGTCTGACCCCGATTGTCTCAAGCAAACGCCAACGCCTGCTCAATATCGGACAGCAAATCCGCCACATCTTCCAAGCCCGCCGACACCCTGACCAGCCCTTCGCTGATCATGTGTTCCGCCCGCTCTTCCGGCGTATAGGTGGAATGGGTCATGCTGGCAGGGTGTTGCGCCAAACTTTCCGCATCGCCCAAACTCACCGCACGGGTGATCAAGTTCAAGGCATTCATGAAGCGGCAACCCGCTGCAAAGCCGCCTTTGAGTTCAAACGCAATCATGCCGCCCGGTTGCGCCATTTGCCGCTGTGCCAAGGCGTATTGTGGGAAACTTTCCAGACCGGGGTAATGGCAGACGTCGACCTTGGGGTGATTGGCAAGGAATTCAGCAATTGCTTGCGCATTCTGGCAGTGCCGATCCATCCGCAGCGCGAGGGTTTTCAGGCCGCGCAACACCAGAAACGCATCCTGCGATGACATTACCGCGCCGGTCATATCCTTGATGCCGTAAAAGCGTACTTGGGTCAGCGTTTCGGCATCACCGACAATCGCCCCGGCAATCAGGTCGCCATGTCCGCCGAGGTATTTAGTGGCGGAATGCACCACGTAATCCGCACCCAATTCCAGCGGGCGTTGCAAATACGGTGTGCAATAAGTGTTATCGACCACCACTTTGCAGTTGTCGTACTGGTGAGCGATGGCGGCAACCGCCGGAATATCCACCAGCCGCATATTGGGGTTAGCGGATGATTCAAAGAATACGATGCGGGTTTTCGCGCTAATCGCAGCCTCAAGGTTGGCAGGGTCAGCCATATCGACGTGAGTAATGGTTACGCCGAACTTCGCCAGCCCGTGATTGAAAAACGCATAGGTGCAACCGTACAGCGTTTTATCCGCAATAATTTCGTCACCCGGTTTGAGCAACGTCCACAGCAAGGCGGCGGTTGCGCCCATGCCGGAGGCTGTCACCAACGCCGCTTCCCCGCCTTCCAGATCGGCGAGGCGTTGTTCCAGCAAGACCGTGGTGGGGTTGCCGACGCGGGAATATACCAGTCCGTGCCATAAAATAGTTTTTTTGATCAGGGAAATATGGTTAGATGACTGGTAACAAAAGCAGCCATGAGTAATGTATGACATTAAAAATCACTTTCACTGAGGATGAGATAGCGGAGCTGTTCTACTGGAAGGAGCGCCATCCTCATCCCAGAGTCCGTAAGAAAATGTCCGTGCTGTACCTGAAATCCCAACAGTTGACGCATAAGGAAATCAAACGATTGGAAAGGATTACAGAAGCCACGCTGCTTGCCTACCTAAACGCCTACCTACAACCTAACGGTTTAGAAGCTCTTAAAGAAATACGATTCAATAAACCACAGAGTGATTTGATGGCATATAAAGACAAGATTGAAGCCTATTTTCGTGAATATCCCCCCGCAACCAGCAAGGCGGCAGCCGCTAAGATTGAGGAGCTGACAGGCATCAAACGCAGTGAGGACAGGGTACGTGTCTTTATGAAGAAAATAGGGATGGACATCCATAAAGTGGGGATGATACCCGCCAAAGCTGATGTGGAAGCACAAGAAAAGTTCCTGGAAAATGAACTAAAACCGCGCATTCAGGAGGCTAAGGAGGGCAAACGCGCCCTTTTTTTGTCGATGCCGCCCACTTCGTGTTAGCACCGTTTCTGGGGTTTTTGTGGTCATTTTCCCGCGTATTCATCAAAGCCCCCTGTGGTCGACAACGCTACAACGTATTGGGCGCACTCAATGCGATAACGCTACAACTCATCACGATCACTAACGACTCCTATATCAACGCTAACAGCGTGTGTGAATTATTGGAAAAAATTGCAGCGTTAGCACTCAAAATACCGATCACTTTGGTCTTGGATAATGCCAAGTATCAACGCTGTGAAGCCGTGTTTGCCTGTGCGAAAAGGCTCAATATTGAACTATTATTTTTACCGACCTATTCACCCAACCTCAATCTGATTGAACGGTTGTGGAAGTTCGTCAAGAAAAAATGCTTGTACTCGAAATACTATGATAAGTTTCCCGCTTTCAAGGCGGCCATCACCAACTGTCTCGACAAGCTGGATACCGATCACAAGAAAGAACTGACCCAGTTGATGACAACAAATTTTCAAACCTTTAAAAATGTTCAGGTCTTGACGCTGTAAGGTATAGACAAAGCCTTGCTGTTCACCTGCAAACCGCGCGCTGCCATCTTCCACCGTGGGGAAGGTGTAGGTGGAACTCAGGTGTATCGGCGGGTTCAAGTCGCCCGTGCCTGCGTAAGCATCGTAAGCGTGATGAATGGCACGGGTGGAAAATCCTGGTTTCGCGTGGGTTGGTTTGCTCATTGGCTACTCTTGGGGGCTGGCTTAGGGAAATGGCATTATAGGCTACTGCGATAGGAGAGGTGAGAGTGTGCTTGATTTATTGGTAATGACCGTGTGTAATCCGTGACATCCTAGTAAATAAAAGTCAACACCGTGAATATCGCAACGTTGGAAAGCCTGAAAGCCGCATTCAAAGTCGCCCACTCTGCTGAGCTGGCCAAAGTCATTGTCTTGGGTTTAATCGCTCATGAGGATGAGAATGTCGGTGACTATGTACCCTATCTCACCAAAGAAACGCTTTCGCCGGATGAAAAAGAAACCATTGTCCACTTTCTGCTGGATCATGGTCACAGGGAGGCCGCGCTGGGCTTGCTGGATGTTTCTGCCGTTTCCACTTCTGGTGGTGATCAGCGCCCCAAACTCCGCGTGGTAGAAAAAGACAATGTGGTGGACATTACTGAGCTGAACAAATACCGTGAAAAAACCACCCGCTTCAGCGATGTAGTCGGCTTAAACCACATCAAGCAGCAGATTCACAAAAAGATCATTCTACCCTTTCATAAGCCCAGCCTTTTTCAGCGTTTCAAGAAAAAAGTCGGCGGTGGTGTCCTGCTATTTGGGCCACCGGGTTGCGGTAAAACCTTGTTGGCACGTGCCACCGCTGGTGAATGCAATGCCAGCTTCTACAATATCGAAATTTCCGATGTACTCGATATGTACATTGGGGAGTCTGAACAGAAGTTACACGCCATTTTTGAGAAAGCACGTAACGACACCCCCTGTGTCCTGTTTTTTGATGAGCTGGAAGCACTGGCAGGCAAGCGTGAATACAACAAGGGTAATGCCAGTAACATTGTCAGCCAGTTTCTGACCGAACTTGACGGCTTTTCACAAAATAATGACGGGGTGCTGGTGCTGGCTTCCACCAATGTCCCTTGGTCTATTGATCCCGCTTTCTTGCGTCCCGGTCGTTTTGACCGCATGTTTTTCGTACCACCCCCAGACCGGGAAGCACGCGAGGCCATTCTCAGGTACTACCTGCATAGCAAACCGGTGGAAGGCACGATTGACTATGCGACGCTGGCAGCCAAAACCGGCGGATTTTCGGGTGCTGATCTGGAAAATCTGGTGGATAGAGCCATCGACGAAGCCATTGATGAAACCATCGAGTCTGCCACTGATGTCAATATTTCCCAATCACACCTCAAGACAGCCCTGAGTGACTGCCGTTCCACGACGCAGGAATGGCTGACCACTGCCAGAAATTATGCCCGCTATGCCAATGACGGTGGGCGTTATGACGATGTTTTGGAGTTTTTGAAAAAACATGGCAAATAAAAACAGTGCTTACGTCATTATTGACGAAAACAAACCCAGCCCGCTGTCCCATTTTGTGGTTAATCCCGTGGTGATCCTGTTTGCCGCCATCCTTGTCCCGCTGTTTTGGATGCCGCCGCTGTGGGGGGAATTTTGGCTACCGTTGGTCTGGCTGCTGTTCAATGGTTACGCCCTAGGCAGTGCACATTGGAAAAAAGAGTGGATGATCTGCATAACAGGCGCTATTAGCTTGTTTTTGCTGGTATTCGGTGCCAGTTATTTCATCCTCATAAATAACTGGCACGGGGGAATTCCTTATCTGCGCATAGCCATCAATGCGGTGCTGTTTTTAACCCTTTATTATGCGGTTTTTACCCAGAACGCCAGTTATGCGCTGTTTACTTACCTGAAGGAAAACGGTGAATCCAATGGATGATTATCGGTTTGAACAAGCCTACCGTGACTACCAGAATGGGCGCTACCCGCAGGCAATTGACGTGTTGAAGGAATTACTGACGCATGATCCCAACCATGCAGGCTATCATGGCTTGCTGGCCGCCAGTTTGTTGGCACAAAAGCGCCTTTACGCAGCAGAGTACGAAATCGGCATTGCACTGCAACAGGAACCACACAATCCCTATTTGCTGCTCATCAAGGCGCGTATCACCCTCTTTAACAATGCACTGACCAACGCCATGGCGTGTTGTGACGATGCCTTGCGGATCAACCCTGAATTGGTGGATGCGCTATTGCTTAAAGGGGATTTGTACAACCTGATGGATAAGCGCGAACAGCAGTTATCCTGTATACAGCAGGCATTGGCGCTCGACCCGGACTCGGTAAAAACGCTCACCGCGATGGGGGAGTATTATCATGCAACCGGTCAGATGGAACAGGCGCTGGCAACAGCACAGTCCGCCTTGGCAGCTTCCCCGGAAAATGCCGATGCCAATATCCTGATGGGCAATATCCAGTTGGCTAGAGGCAATAGCGAAGAAGCGAGCGACCATGCCCGCTTTGCCATTCTCCAAAACCCAGAGTCCCGTGAAGCCCTGACCCTGCTCAGCAATATCAAAGCCCGCAGCAACTGGTTTCTGGGTCTGTGGTGGCGGCTTAATAGCAAAATGAGTACGCTAAGCAACCTACAAACTGGGCTGGTACTGATCATTGCTTATCTGGTATTCAACCTGCTATCCCTGATTCTAAGGGATTTTGGCTTCGTGCAGGTATCAAGAGTGGTTTCTTTTGCTTGGATGGCGTTGGCTATTTATTCTTGGGTTGCCTTACCGATTTATTACAAGCAACTGAAAAAAGAATTGGAAAAATTTCAATTTAACCGGGATTACTGAGTGTCTTCAGAGCAGCCAGCCCAAACAGGGCTGGTTTATGAGTAACAGTAACCGTGAAGACCTACATGACAAACTGCTTCACCAGTGCTTTGGTGCTGGCATCACGGATTTGAACAGTCGCTACACCGGCTTTTGAACCCATAACACTGAGTTCTTCAATCCCGTTGCCATTGGTATCGGCCATCACACTGAGATCAAGGGCTTCATAACCCGCCGTCAAGAAAGCCGAGGTATTGAGCGTTACCCCTGTCGCACTGTCTTTGATAGTCACCGTGGGTTTTTTCGTGGCGTAGTTGTAGCTCAATACCGCAATTTCGGGTTTGCCATTGCCATTAAAGTCTGCAAGACCCGCAACCGCTACCGGCTTAGCTGTCGCCGTTGTGCCAAACGATACATTACTACCAATGGCAGCACCTGTTGATGCGTTTTTTAACCGCGCATAAAAGCCGGTATTGGTTTTATCGGTGTAAAGGCTGACAATCTCTTGTTTGCCATCGCCGTTGACATCAGGAAGCGTCGCGGTGCTAATGTGGTTTTCATAACTCCATTCGCAGATATAGCCAGATAATGTTTCAGTTCCCAAAACGCTATGCCACTCATAACTGGGGCCACCGCTCTTAAAGACTTTCATATAATCCCGTCCCGCTGCACTATTAGGTTGAGAATAGCTCCATACGTTAAAGCTCCAAGCCTCCCCCGTGATCCAGCGCCAAGTACCATTGTTCTCATCAGTACCCCCTAGCGCATAACTCATAAAATAATCACTAGTAGTCAGTAGGTTATCATTAAGGAATGCCTGTTCAGCAACGGAAGTGGGGGTTGCCAGATGCCCGCCAAAAGACTTGCACTCATCCTGAGCGCCAAACCAGGTCAACCGTTTCTCAATCTGCTGGTAATAGTGATTATTACCAGACCACTTTAATTTTTCTGTCGTAGCCGCAGAAGCATTAAGCGAAAGCCCCATGCTGGACAGCGCAAGAGCAACAGCCAGCCATTTTTGATTTGAAGTTAACATATTGATCCCCTGATAATTAATACGAATTGGCGATGGCTTTTAATACATAAAATCCAAAAATTTAAGCTGTGTACCTACACGGGTAATGGTGTCACCCACATTTGCAACAGCACCGAGTCCCGCATTTAACTGAGTGTATTGATCCTCTGTTGCGGCCTTATTCCCTGCTGCAATCGCCTGCTTCGCCTGTGCATCCGCGATCAGTACATCCCGTTGATTCTGTGCATTGATGACATGTGCCGCACTGGTCGCACCCGATGGTTTCGCACCCGCAGCGTTAACCGCACCTACCGTTGAAGCAACGGAGGTTGGATTAGTGGCAGCACAGCCGGTCAGCAGCAAGGATGCAACCAAAGTTACAGAAGCAAATAATTTAACAATTTTCATAAATAAACCCTTTCAATCAAAAGATGAGAACAAAACGTGTTGATTACCTAACGATGACATAAGGCTGGCGTGCTTTTTCGATAGCAACCACCGCCTCAACTTCGCGCATCCGCTCAACCTGGGCGATGTCACGGTCTTCCTGTTGAATGCTGTTGAGATAAGCGCGATTTGCCTCAGCTTCAGCGGCACTCATCTCAACCTTTGGTGAACTGGGTGTTCCACAACCCGCCACAATACTGGTCAGTAGCAAGAATCCACCTAATCGAACGTGTCTTAGCATTTGCAATTACTCCTGTGTCATTGGTCATTACATAAACTCATACGTCATAGGCTGAAAAAAGGGGTTAATTTTACCATAAAAAATATAAATTTTTAGTCACTAGTACTCTGTCTTATCCATCCAGTATGTCCACACGCCTTACACCTGTGCTCCACATGATCAACACCATAGCTCAAGTTTTTTATGTTACCTGTTGGTTTAAACGTTCTAAGGGTTTTACAAGCGGGGCATTGATTATAATTCCATGCCATAAAATAGACATTATCTATAAAAAACTGAAATATATAAATAATAATTATCAATGGCAAGATACACAGCCAGAGTGTAAATTCCTGACAGTAATATACCTTACAGCGTCAAGACCTGAACATTTTTAAAGGTTTGAAAATTTGTTGTCATCAACTGGGTCAGTTCTTTCTTGTGATCGGTATCCAGCTTGTCGAGACAGTTGGTGATGGCCGCCTTGAAAGCGGGAAACTTATCATAGTATTTCGAGTACAAGCATTTTTTCTTGACGAACTTCCACAACCGTTCAATCAGATTGAGGTTGGGTGAATAGGTCGGTAAAAATAATAGTTCAATATTGAGCCTTTTCGCACAGGCAAACACGGCTTCACAGCGTTGATACTTGGCATTATCCAAGACCAAAGTGATCGGTATTTTGAGTGCTAACGCTGCAATTTTTTCCAATAATTCACACACGCTGTTAGCGTTGATATAGGAGTCGTTAGTGATCGTGATGAGTTGTAGCGTTATCGCATTGAGTGCGCCCAATACGTTGTAGCGTTGTCGACCACAGGGGGCTTTGATGAATACGCGGGAAAATGACCACAAAAACCCCAGAAACGGTGCTAACACGAAGTGGGCGGCATCGACAAAAAAAGGGCGCGTTTGCCCTCCTTAGCCTCCTGAATGCGCGGTTTTAGTTCATTTTCCAGGAACTTTTCTTGTGCTTCCACATCAGCTTTGGCGGGTATCATCCCCACTTTATGGATGTCCATCCCTATTTTCTTCATAAAGACACGTACCCTGTCCTCACTGCGTTTGATGCCTGTCAGCTCCTCAATCTTAGCGGCTGCCGCCTTGCTGGTTGCGGGGGGATATTCACGAAAATAGGCTTCAATCTTGTCTTTATATGCCATCAAATCACTCTGTGGTTTATTGAATCGTATTTCTTTAAGAGCTTCTAAACCGTTAGGTTGTAGGTAGGCGTTTAGGTAGGCAAGCAGCGTGGCTTCTGTAATCCTTTCCAATCGTTTGATTTCCTTATGCGTCAACTGTTGGGATTTCAGGTACAGCACGGACATTTTCTTACGGACTCTGGGATGAGGATGGCGCTCCTTCCAGTAGAACAGCTCCGCTATCTCATCCTCAGTGAAAGTGATTTTTAATGTCATACATTACTCATGGCTGCTTTTGTTACCAGTCATCTAACCATATTTCCTTGATCAAAAAAACTATTTTATGGCACGGACTGGTATAATAGCCTAGAGTAGGGACTAACGGCATGGCGGAGTACAGCTTTAACGCATTGAAATCCAATGAAAAGGCATTTGTTGCCATGACCAGTCTCAACGTTAAGGAGTTTTTGGGTTTGCTCGAACGGTTCAGTGCAGCTTACCAAACTGACCTACACGCCCGGGGCAAACGTGTTGATGAGACGCGGGGTCGTTCTGATGGGAAACTGGCATTAATAGAACTCAACAGTCGTGACATTCCCCCAAAACCAAGCATGATGTTAGGCAGCAGCCTTACTGAACTGCTGTTTTAACACCTTGATTATGGGTATTTTCCCGCTGTTAGCGGTTCATGTTTGCCTATCATCGTCCTCATCGCCGTTGACGGCCGCGTTAATTCGCCACCAGAAGGCTTTGGGGGGAGAGCGCAGTAATTGCCGTGCCAGTAGTGGTGCTAAAATCTGTCGCACGGTGTTCTCGGAAGGCAATTCACGGGAACGGGTGCGCAAATACAAGACCTGCTGCTTCCAAAGCCCCTCATGGTACTTGAGGGAAAACAGTTGTAGCAAACCGGTGGCGATGCAGGCACACAACACAAAGGTTTCCATTGCCTGCCAGCAGGCCACCACCGTGGGGAGGTGCTGTGCTTGGGGGGCTTTGAGATGCCGATTGGCGGTAGGTCGCCGGGAATGGCGCGGCAGGTAACGGCTCCAGAAGTGGAAGCGGAATGCGCCCATGGTATTTTTCAGGGCATCAAACAAGGTTTCAATCCGGGTGCGTCGGCAGTACAGGGTGAGGATGGTTTCCGCGTCCAGCACCAAATCCGAACACATCAGCAGGATGGGGCCACGGGAAGTGACTGCCCAGACAAATTGCAGCGGCTGCCCTAACGGTTTCCACCACAGGGTATGGGACATCAGGCGTACCGACTCCTCCTTGCCATAAATGCACAGGGTCACTTCACGGAAAAAATCAGCATGGTCAAAGGCTTCCCACAACACCAGCTTCATCCCGTACTGGCGTTGCCGCCCACGCCTTCCCGGCGGTTTGGGTGGCGCAGGGAAGTAGGCCACATAGTTCTTTTTAGCGCGGGTGATGACCTGCACCAGTGGTTGTTGTAACGCCACCGACCAAACCGAGCGTGCCAGCCGGAACACCGAAGCCGTGGCAAAGAACGCATCCAGCACCAGCCACACCGGGCGGTCATTCACCTGCGCAAACGACAACGCCATCTGCACCACCCGTGTCCCCAGTTTGAGTGTCGGGTCGTTAGCATCCTCTTCCCCCAAATGCCGAAACCCCTGATGGATTTGCAAACTCAGCGGCAGGCAGAAACAGGCGGACAGGCTCCCCACCAACAACCCCACGGCTCCCCAACACTGCCCCCGGAAATAGTCCGGTTTGCTTTGGGTTTCCGAGGTTTCCCGCAAGGAAACGACCCCCGGCATCCGCCCACCATCCTTAACCACATGGGTATGGTCGCCCAGCACCACCAAACGCCCCGCCACCTCAACCAGCGGCGCATGGGACAACACCCACCGCTGCCAGCTCGCCCGTAACCGCTCAGGATGGTAAGACCCGGCACGAAAAAAATGGAGCAACCGATGGTAGCCCCGTTCATCCGATAACCAGTAACGGCACATCGACGTGACCCCGCTCATCTCGGTCGCCGCTAAAAAGCTCAGGATGATGGCGCAAAACAATAGCCATGCTCGCTGGCGCGAAAATTCACTTTTAAAGTGGTGAAGGCTCTGGTATAGATCAACTAGCATGATGTCCCTTGGATAATAGGTCGCTGGTAACGCCTACTCTAAGGGATTTCGTGCTGCTTGGGGGAATGGGGAGAACTTATGACTGTTGAGAATAGAAGAGCGACTTGCAAAATCCGACAAACTGAGTTGCTCAATTTTCAGCATTGACCGAACGCCGCATATTCAGCCGATTTTTTACTCAATTTGACCAACGAAACCTGAGCTTTTTCAGTTTTACCGTAACTTTTGCTAAATTTCACCCATACCGATGCGACTGCTCCTGTTTTTCAGTCAGTCTTCCCGTGTTTTTTCAAAACCAGTCGCCTTATAACAAGACACGCATCAGTTGATCAGCACTCAACACCAAAATCCCAAACATCAGGTGGCTGTAAACTTTTTGCGCACCTTGCACCCACACATTCCGACCACCAAATTCATCCTTCAGGCGGGCATTGGTTCGTTCTACGGTGCTGCGAATTTTGTAACGCTCGGCATCAGCAGGTTCAAACGCTTCTTTCTGTCCGCCGCGAGGATTGTGATCAATCAGAGGGACATGCCCCAGATGACGGCTGTATTCGTGCAAATCAGCACTGCAATAGGCTGCATCCATCAGGTCGTAGAGACTGGTGACACGTTGGGCACTGATTTGGGACAGTGGAATAGCCGCCCCGCTGTCGTGAAACGAGGCGGAAGACAGAATGGCTGCTATCGGGACACCACAATCGGCGGTATCGATATGCAGTTTGTAGCCGTTCCAACTGTGCTTGTAGCCTTGGGCATTCTTCTTCGTCCCCCGGTTACACTGAACCGGTATCTCATCGAGTGCTTGCTGAAGTGACTGTTCCCGTTGGCGCTGAATCCGTGTTTGCCCTTGTTTTTTCTTTGGCTTTTCCTCGGAAACAGGCCGTTCACGTGCCTCAATGGCTGTTGAATCCCGACACAGGTGACCGATCAGCGCATCGCCCAAATACGTTTTCACCAACGTTTCATGCACACGTTCCGCTAAACGCTGTTCAGCAAATTCAGCGAAGGCACGTGAAAAGGTGGATTCGGAAGGCAGTTTCTTGGTCAGGGGAAACCCGCAGATGCGTCGCAGGGAGCGATCGTTTTGCAGCCGGTCAATGAGTGCTCGCGTATTGACAATATTGAGCACGCTTTTGGCGACAAAAGCATTGGCAAACCAAGATCGCTCCGTCGCTGGCCGTCCAGACCCATCACGAAAAGAGCGCACAAAATCTTCAATGCGCGTCAGCTCCAGTACGTGAATGAGTTTTTCAAGCTTGGGGGTCAATGTGCCAAAGGCATCATTGAAGCAAGGTAGTATTTCAATTTGCAGCAAACTCCAGCGTTGTGCAATCAGGGCGCGTTCGGTAGAATTCATAGCGTGGGCTTAATGGTTGTTTTGACGCTTCTATTATCGCCGAAAACGGCAGCCCACACTTCTTTTTTCCTTCAGATGAAGGAAGGTTTACGCTGAAAATGTAATTTTGCAAGTGGCTCAGAAGACAAACTGTTTTTCATTCTGTTTTACCTGAAGACCTATCCTTTACAAGAAGTGCTGGCGTATTCATTTGATCTTCCCCAAAGTGTGGCAAACCACTGGATACACCGCTTGTGTCCCGTATTACAAAGTGCATTGGATAACATGGGACATAAGCCCATTCGACTATCCTCAGAATTAATGGAACGGCTAGCAGAAGAAGGGCAACAGGAATTGATTATTGACGGAACAGAGCGGAGAATCCAGCGCCCCGTGGATAATGATGTCCAGCGCGAATACTATAGTGGTAAAAAAAAAAGCCCATACGGTTAAAAACAATGTCATCGTTGGCTGTGCTGACAGACATATCAAATACTTAGGGGATACTCACTCAGGCAAGAAGCATGACAAGAAAATTGCCGATGAGGAGCAGACCCAATTACCGGAGGGTTCTGTGATTTTACGTGATTTAGGCTTCAAGGGGGCTGACATGGGAAAAGGTGTCACCGTCATTGAGCCAAAAAAGAAGCCACGGAATAAATGTCTGACCCCACAAGAAAAAGAAGAGCCACTTGCAAAATTACATTTTCAGCGTGAACCTTCCTTCATCTGAAGGAAAAAAGAAGTGTGGGCTGCCGTTTTCGGCGATAATAGAAGCATCAAAACAACCATTAAGCCCACGCTATGAATTCTACCGAACGCGCCCTGATTGCACAACGCTGGAGTTTGCTGCAAATTGAAATACTGCCTTGCTTCAATGATGCCTTTGGCACATTGACCCCCAAGCTTGAAAAGCTCATTCACGTACTGGAGCTGACGCGCATTGAAGATTTTGTGCGCTCTTTTCGTGATGGGTCTGGACGGCCAGCGACGGAGCGATCTTGGTTTGCCAATGCTTTTGTCGCCAAAAGCGTGCTCAATATTGTCAATACGCGAGCACTCATTGACCGGCTGCAAAACGATCGCTCCCTGCGACGCATCTGCGGGTTTCCCCTGACCAAGAAACTGCCTTCCGAATCCACCTTTTCACGTGCCTTCGCTGAATTTGCTGAACAGCGTTTAGCGGAACGTGTGCATGAAACGTTGGTGAAAACGTATTTGGGCGATGCGCTGATCGGCCACCTGTGTCGGGATTCAACAGCCATTGAGGCACGTGAACGGCCTGTTGCCGAGGAAAAGCCAAAGAAAAAACAAGGGCAAACACGGATTCAGCGCCAACGGGAACAGTCACTTCAGCAAGCACTCGATGAGATACCGGTTCAGTGTAACCGGGGGACGAAGAAGAATGCCCAAGGCTACAAGCACAGTTGGAACGGCTACAAACTGCATATCGATACCGCCGATTGTGGTGTCCCGATAGCAGCCATTCTGTCTTCCGCCTCCTTTCACGACAGCGGGGCAGCCATCCCACTCTCTCAAATCAGTGCCCAACGTGTCACCAGTCTCTACGACCTGATGGATGCGGCCTATTGCAGTGCTGATTTGCACGAATACAGCCGTCATCTGGGGCATGTCCCTCTGATTGATCACAATCCTCGCGGCGGACAGAAAGAAGCGTTTGAACCTGCTGATGCCGAGCGTTACAAAATTCGCAGCACCGTAGAACGAACCAATGCCCGCCTGAAGGATGAATTTGGTGGTCGGAATGTGTGGGTGCAAGGTGCGCAAAAAGTTTACAGCCACTTGATGTTTGGGATTTTGGTGTTGAGTGCTGATCAACTGATGCGTGTCTTGTTATAAAGCGACTGGGTTTGAAAAAACACGGGAAGACTGACTGAAAAACAGGAGCAGTCGCATCGGTATGGGTGAAATTTAGCAAAAGTTACGGTAAAACTGAAAAAGCTCAGGTTTCGTTGGTCAAATTGAGTAAAAAATCGGCTGAATATGCGGCGTTCGGTCAATGCTGAAAATTGAGCAACTCAGTTTGTCGGATTTTGCAAGTCGCTCAGAAGAAAACCGTCAAATTTCTGCCCGCAGGGTAGTCGTTGAACATATCATCAGTGGTATTAAACGCTGCCGATGCCTGAAAGATGTGTACCGTAATTTAAAAGATGACTTTGATGACCAGATTATGGAAATTGCTTGCGGACTACACAACCTGAGAAACTCCATGCGAAATCCAATCTATTGAAAGTTTTAAAAACTTTTCGATAATTATTATTTATAGATAATGTCTAATTTCATCAATACCCGGTGAGTCAACCACTGTTGGAGAGACTTCTTTTACTACTTCAATAATTAAAAAAGCCAACACCCCACTCCACAATATCGACTGTAGATGACTCACCAAAACTTTCGACGCAGCGATAATCCACGGGGGTATAGAAACATTATTACTCATAATCAACCTCATTAGTAATCCATGCCTTTCATTAAGACACCGGTCAGTATGCAGCCGCACCGCTCGCCTCCACGTCCCGCTTGGTGGCTCGACACAGTGCCACTAGGTTGTTCAGGCTCCTCCTACGTCGGGATGAGCCGCGCCGAGTGCTTTCTCCCTATCGCCATCGAGCGTTTGAAGAGCGGCTTGGCTTGCGCGTGCTGACCTTGCTTGCGCTCTGTAAAGTTCCACCAGATTGCCCCGGCTCGTCGCCACGTCGGGATGATCCGCACCAAATACCTTCTCCCTAATCGCCAGCGAACGCTGGTAGAACGGCTCCGCTTGCAAATACTCACCTTGCGCTTTGTAGAGTCCCCCCAAGTCTTTCAGGCTCGTCGCCACGTCAGGATGATCCACACCAAGTACCTTCTCCCTGATCGCCAGTGCTCGCTGGTAGACCGGCTTCGCTTGCGCGTACTCACCTTGCATATAGTAGATAAATGCCAGATCTTTCAGGTTCCTCGCCACGTCAGGATGATCCGCACCGAGTGCCGTCTCCCTGATCACCAGCGAACGCTTGAGGAGCAGCTCCGCTTGCGCGTACTCACCTTGTTTTCTATAGACTTCCGCCAGGTCTTTCAGGCTCATCGCCACGTCGGGATGATCCGCGCCGAGTGCCTTCTCCCTAATCGCCAGCGAACGCTGGTAGAGCGGCTCCGCTTCCTCGTACTCACCTTGCGTTTCGTAGAGTGCTGCTAGGTTGTTCAGGCTCATCGCCACGTCGGGATGATCCGCACCGAGTGCCTTCTCCCTAATCTCCAGCGCTTTCTCCCTAATCTCCTGCGAACGCTGGTAGAACGAATCCACTCGCTCGTAGTTGTTTTCGTCGTACCCTTGCTTTCTATAGACTTCCTCTAGGTTGTTCAGACTCACCTCCACGTCGGGATGATCCGCGCCGAGTGCCTTTTCCCTAATCGCCAGCGAACGCTGGTAGAGCACCTCCGCTTCCACGTACTCACCTTCCGCATCGTAGAGTCCCGCTAGGTTGTCCAGGCTCGTCGCCACGTCGGGATGATCCGCACCGACATTTTTCTCAGCTATTTCCAGAGCCTTCTTGGCGACAACAACGCCGCGTTCGTACTTCTCCGCATCAAGAAGATCCTCGCTCTCTTGATTGAGACGCTCCCATTCGTCACCGGCGGTTTGTGCGTGTAATGGCGGGGCGGCTCGCACCCATCGCAATAAGGCTGTCATGATGGTTTGACGTTTCAATTGATCAATCTCCTTGAATTGGTATTTTAAAGCCGCCGCACCTCTCACCCTACAAGCTATACGTTGCGAATCTGAAAACAGGGTTAATTTTCCCCCCCACAGTACCCTTTAAACATAAGGCTGCATATTGGTAATATTACTGAGTGCATTCCTTGACGATTTCAGCCTCCCTTTGCTGATAGGCTTCGGGGGAAATACCCGCTTTTATTGCACTTAATTTTTGCAGCTTCTCCTGACACGCAAGGGGTGATCGGAGGCTGTTTGAATCTGCCAACGTCGGTAACTGAAGAATATCACCGATATGGATAAGGTTGGCGACAGGGATAAGCGTTTGGTTTGCCTTGTGGATAAGCGACCATTTGCTGGGGTCGTGGTAAGTGTTAAACGCAATTTTGACCAGCGAGTCACCGGGTTTCACCGTATAGGGCGTAAATGCGGTGTAGCCTGTCACATCGGGTAACTTGGTTTCTTGCGTAGAATATTGGGTAAACAGCCGTTCAATATCCCCATTGCTCCGCACGGTATCGAGAAAGTCGTTAACATAAACCAACAATGCTTTGTCACCACGATTAAGGCCAATACCGTATTCATCAGGTGCAAGTGCTTCCTGAATAACGTAAAAATCACTGTGCTTGGCAACGTAATAATCCAGTATCGGCTTGTCGTAGACCACCGCATCCACGTTTCCCGCTTTCAGGTCTGCATAGCTGGCGGTAATGTCATCGACGTAGGCCAGTGATTTGATACCCGGCACAAATGACAAAATAATGTCCTGATGGATACTGCCTGCCGCTGTTACCAGGCGTTTATTGCGTAGCCCGGTAGGATTCTGAAGGGTATTTTTGTCCGCGCTCCGAATCATGACGCAAGAGCCGCCCTTATAATAAGGCTGGGAAAAACTCACCGATTCCAGCCGTTTTTCAGAGATGGAATAAACCCCAATCACCACATCAACGGTTTGATCCATCAACAGTTTCTCCCTGTCGGGCAGATTGGCGTAATACACCCATGTTGGCTTGACTCCCAAGGAGGTTGCCAACATTTTTCCCAAATCAGGATCTATTCCAACGGGTTCAACCGCCTGTTTAAAACCAAAAGGTGGCAAATCCACGCCACTAATGGCAATTTTTATTTCGCCACTGGCCTTGATTTCATCAGGACTACGCGCCTCGACAGGGTTAACCCACGCCACGATGAGCAGCAGTAGCCCGCAAAAGGTCTGAAATGCGTTTGTTGGGTATTTCATCTTCAACTCCTGTGATATTCCATTAGTCGCTTTTGGCAAGGCGGAACCCCACGCTGCCCCTGCGTTCATGCTTCAAGATATGCCCACGAGCAACAGTTTTTACCTCTGCTTCCTTTAGCAGGTAGGAACCGCCCCGCATAACGTACAGATCCGGGTTTTCGCAAGCACCCCAGCAATCCGAGACCCATTCCCAGACATTGCCCACCGTGTCATACAGCCCAAAGCGGTTCGCCGGATAGACACCAACAGAGGTCGTGCCACTTATCCCGCAAGCATCGCGGTCATAATTGGCATCCTCACAACGGATAGTATTCTTATCCCACGGGTAATCTGTGTGGCTATTTCCACGGGCGGCGTATTCCCATTCCGCTGCTGTGGGCAGACGGTATTGGTCGCCTGTTTTATGGTTTAGCCATTGCAAATACTGTTGGATGTCAGCGTAATTAACGTTGATGACGGGATGTCTGCCACGTCCATGACCAGCATCTTCCGCATGAACACACGCATTCTCTGCTGCACACGCATCCCATTCGTCAAACGTCACTTCGTATTGACCTATCTGGAAAGCGTTAATACCAGTGCCAGCGGGGATGGATACCATGACAGGTACATCAACGACTGCAACAGGTACAGGTGCTGCACCCACTTCTGTTGGCACTGGCATATCCAGCCAGTGGGTCAACCAGTTGTCGACAGCATCCCGTTGCCAAAACAGAAATAGGACAAGCAACAACGGTATCAACACACCAATGAAAGTAAGTGCCTTAGCTTTAAACTTGGCTTTCAGAGCAGGAAACAAGCGTGCTGGTACACCCAATGCCGCAATAAGCTGCGACTGGTTAAAACCGGGCGTCAACACCCCGTAAGGAACACCACGGCTTCTTTTCAGGACAATACCGCAGACATCAACCGCCACGACCAACCACAACCAGGGTCTCAGCCAAGTATACTTCAACCGCCCATAATTGCAGATTCCTCAAAGGTCTGAAAGTTGAGAGTCAGCAAGGAGTCCAAGGCTTTTTTATGCGTAGTGTGGGTTTGTGCCAAACAGGCATCAATGGCCTGCGCAAACGCGGTAAAGTTTTCATGGTAACGTGAATACAGGCATTCCTTCTTCACAAACTTCCAGAGGCGCTCAATCAGGTTCAGGTTGGGGGAATAAGCGGGTAGGAACAACAGTTCGATCCCGAGTGTTTGGGCGAATGTTTGTACCAGGCTACAGCGCTGGTAACGGGCATTGTCCATCACCAAGGTCACCGGGACATCCAGGGCCAATGCCTTGATTTGCCGAAGCAACTGACAAACACTTTGGGAGTTGATGTAACTGTCATTGGTCACGGTGACCAGTTCATGGGTGACTGCATTCAACGCACCGAGGACATTGTAGCGCTGGCGTCCGGCAGGGGCGCGGATGAACAGCCGGGTGAAACACCACAGGAACCCCAGAAACGGGGCCAGGACAAAATGGGCGGCGTCGACAAAGAAAACGGCGCGTTTTCCGGCCTTGGCCTCCTCAAGACGCGGCTCCAGCTCTTTTTTTAAAAGTCTCCTGGGCAGCAGGGTCGGCTTTCGCCGGTATCATCCCCACCTTCCTGACGGACAAACCCAAGTCATGCAGGAATAGCCGCACGGCTTCCCGCTTGAGTTCAAGGCCGGTTAAGCGCTGTATATCAGCGATCGCCTGACTGATCCGGGTCGGTGGATGCTTCTCAAAATGTTTCTTCAGGGGCTCACGGAAAGGTTCCAACCGGCGGGTTGGGCGACGGAAATCCAGTTGTTCCAAGGCAGCGATCCCACCTTGTTGGTAACGTTTCAAATAACGGGTGACCGTCGTTGAACTCACCTGTGCCAGCCGTTCAATGTCCCCATGCGCCATTCCCTGGCTTTTTAGCCACAACACTTCCATCCGTTGGCGGACGCGAGGGTGGGCATGGCGGTAACGCCCCTCATTCAAGGCGGTTTGATCGGATTCGCTGAAGTCTATCTGGATCATGGAAAGGACGACCGGTTGCCAATAACAGCCGTACTTTGCTTGAGGGCTTCTCATTATTCAACAGCTATTCACGGGCAAAGTATAACTCCTGCAACGAACAGTAACCCAACACCTTTGAGCCATTGCCCCACGAGAAAATACACAATAAAACCACTTGAAAAGAAACAGGCCACTTCCGCCAAGCCGATCCAGAATAATTCACCCACGGTCAATGTCATGAATGAGCGATTCCAAATCGGCGATAGCCACGCAGGCAGGGATAAGGAGGGAAAAGTCACTGGAACGGCAGGAGCAACCGGCGCAACAGCTCTCTGCTGTGGTATCACTACTTGAGAGCGCGGTCTGGTTTTTTGCTTGGTCTGACACCAATGGCACTGGCTTAAGTGCGCCGAATACCAGTGAGAGGGGTGGGTTTTGCATTGCACCAACTGCTTTTCTGCCTCCCCCAGCGCATCAGCCCATTCACGGGCGCTGGGGCGGGACGTGGGGAAGTGCAGGCCGATCGCAAAACAGCGTAAAAACAGATCCTGTACACCAGGGTTCAAGGTATTGAAACGCGGTGCATGAGGTGGCGGTACAAACTTGCTCCCCACCTGATAGGGGAAAATACCCTGTTTGATACAGTACAGGTAAAACTCCCCGGTAGCAGAAAACGCAGGGTCAACCGGAACGCCTGTGAACGGGTGAACCCCCTCCATCAACAGTTGGAACAGCACCACCGCTAAACCAAAACGGTCATGGTATTCCGTGCGTTCAACACTGCCCAAATGCACGCCCTGCAATTCCGGCGGGGTGTATTCAGGTACACCCACAGGACAATGAAACAGCTTCCCCCCCTGATCCTTCACCTGAAACGAATCGGTATCGACCAACGTTACCTGCACATTCTTGCTTACCAGCACGTTTTTCTGGTTGATGTCACCGACTACATAGCCGTAACCGTGCAAGCCATCTAGGGTTATTGCCAGATTTTTAGCAATCGCGTGCAGATGCCGCCAGTCCATTGCAGGATGATTCTTAAGCCGTAACTGGGGGTGGTAAACCTTGAAAATATCCGGGCTTTTACTCACCCTGGGCATCAGGTAGCCTGCAAACTGCCCCTGCTCGTACAACATATCCAGCGGCCAGGCAATCGCGATAGCATGATTCAGCCCTCCACCCGACAGGCTAACGGGTGGACGGGCAACCATGACCCGTAACTTGCTTTCCTTGCTGGCAGTACGCTGGGCGGGATAGTAAATCTTCGCCACCTGGTCGGGTTTTTCCTTGACCGTGTACACGATACCTTCACCGCCCTTGCCCAGCTCGCGCAAGGTCGTGATGGTTTGCTTAGCCGCTGTCGTGTAAACGCTCATACAACACGCTCCTCCCTTACTCCCCAGTAACCGAGACTCTGCCTGCCATCAGCAGGGTTTTGTCATCGTCCGTTTTGGAACATACCCGTTCCGATGCCAGAAAATCCGCAAGTTGCGCAGACATCGCTGGCGCGTCGAACGGCTGGCGTGTGATTGCGTCAAAGAGTGGCGTGAAAAACGGCGCATACGGTATTCCACTGGCGAGGTTCAAAGACAGGTTTTGCAAGCCATCGGTCAACAAGGCGACGGCTTGAACCTGAACAGGGTGGTGGACGGAAATACACAGCGAATCAAGCGCATGGTCGGCGGTCAGCGGGGTGGTTTCGTTGGCGTATTCACCCCGTTGCGGCGTACTGGCAGTAAGCAGGGAACCGTCTGCCAGCAGCGCGACAATCGTACCGTCGCCAATGTGCGCCGTGGCAAAGCAGTCACGTTCCATCACCACGACCAGCAAGGTTGTGCCGTACTCACGCAAGGGTACATTTTCTGCATCAGCCTCTTGTTGCAAACATTCACGGGTATGCTTGAAAGCAGCCGCTAGCTGATGTTCCCAGGAAGGCGCAACAGTATGGTGGGCATGATGCCCGCTCTGTAGGGCTGCCAGCACATTGGTAACAGCCAGCTTTGCCCCCTGTTCCGCACGTGGGGCAGAACCGAGACCATCCGCAACTGCCAACCAGACACCTTGCCCATTCACCTGATACGCAAACGCATCCTGACAGGGCAAACCGCTACGCACATGGCTTGTACCCTGCACGGATGCCCCCATGATTTGCCATGTCATACTTCCCCCCACCCTTGCGGGGATGGCAACGCAACGGTGTCGCCGGGGCTGGAACGGGAAACACTGCTGAGGCTGGCAGATAACCAGACAAACATGTCCCGGAAGTTCAGCCCTTTCAACTGGATCGGCTCACGAATGGAAATCTGCCCCAATACCGCCATATCCGCACCTTGCACGCCGACCGAAAAGAACGCTACTTTCTTGTCGCGCTCTGCCTCTTTTACCCGCTGTGCCGCGCCTTTCCAATGGTCGGAGGGTGCGCCATCAGTGATTAGAAAGACCCACGGACGGTAATAAGAAACGCCATTTGCCTTATACACGCGCTTGCGGTCATCCAGTTGATCCAGCGCCAGATTGATGGCGATCCCCATCGGGGTATAACCTTCTGCGGACAATACCGGGGGAATGAACTGATCAGCCGATACAAAATCCTGAATGAGTTCAGCAGACGAGCCAAAGGTAACGATCGCCAGTTCAATGCGTAACATTGCCAACTCATCCTTGAGCAAGGCTTCACGCAGGGCTTGCAAACCGGTATTGAGTTCATGCATCGGCTGCCCATCCATTGAGCCGGATGTATCCAGCAACAGCACACACGGGCAACGGGGTTCAGGATTGCCAACATCAAACTGGACTTTATCAAAATCAATCGCCATAACATTGCTCCTTGGTTAAGCCGTTTTAGGGGGGGTATGAAACGTGGACAATTGCGACATGATGTCTTGCGGCATCGAGGGGTGGGTATTGAGGAAAATGGTGTGACCCGCTTTGGAGTTTTCCGCGACGTGTTTCAAGGCTTCGGTGTACATGAAAAACAGCAGGTAATTGGGGTCTAAACCCGCTTCCTGTAATTCATCCACCGCATCGTGTACGCCCTTGGCAACTTCGCGGCGGAATTCAGCCATGCCTTGCCCACGCAATTTCCACGCCGTGCGCTCGGCTTCGGCATTGATATAGATAAATGCACCGTTGGCTTCGGCATCCTTGGTTTTACGGATCAGCAATGCCTGCCCCTCGTGTTCAGCCGCTTCGCGCTCGTTGACAGCGGTGACGACCCGCGCCATTGACTTCATGACTGCTTCGTCAAAACACAGGTTGTGGTAACGCAAGTCAATGATCCGGTAGCCCCATTCTGCCAAACGGTTATCCACATTGAGCTTGATGCGGGTCACGACATCCTGATCCATGCCAATCATTTCAGCTTGGCGTTTACCCGCAGTATAGGTACGGGTTTCATCCTCTATCAAACGCTGAATGGATAACTGCAATTCATGGGCATTAGCGAAAGAAAAGGCTGCCCGTTGCACATTGGCATAATCCGACCCCGCCACACTGAACAACAAGGTGCAATTGAAATGCACATTCGCCTGATCCAGGGTAATCGCTTTAAACTCCAGATCGACTGCGCGGGATTGCACACTCAATTTGGAAACACTCTCCCAGGGTGCGGTTATACTCAGCCCCGGCAGTAAAATACGCCGCAAGCGCCCAAAGACTGTCACAATACCTACCGAACCTTCAGGAATGGCGTGGAAAAACCTTCCAAAAACAAGCCATAAGGTCAAGCCAATAAAAATTAATATCAAAAAATTGCTATACATAAACACCTCACCAACGATTGGTTAAGAACTGCCACGCTTCATCAGGCATTTAAAGAAAAACCCTAAAGGGTATACGCCATGAATTTGAAACGGGGTTAACTCACCTCAACAAAAACTGATGTTTTCATTGAGGGGTAGGCGCATATTAAAACGGGAAAAATAAATGCGGTATTGGTAGTTTTACGTAAGAAAAAGCGGGGGGAAATGGTCTATTGGGGCAGCAGTGAATGGTGGAATTCGCAAGCGCATTCCACCATTGTATCTTCTACGGGTGATGGTTTCTTTTCATCACTTGATGGCGAGGATCTTCGCTGCACGCTGCTCCAGTGGTTCAGCTTCAGCCTCCCGCTTTGTTTTCCGGTACAACACAGCAAGATTATCAAGACTCGTTGCCACATCGGGATGGTCGGGGCTGAGTGCCTTCTCAAAGATCGCCAATGCTCGGTTGTAGAGTGGCTCCGCCTTGGCGTAGTTACCTTGGGTGTTGTAGAACGAAGCCAGGTCGTTCAGGCTCATTGCCACATCGGGATGGTTGACACCGAGTGCCTTCTCCCTGATCGCCAGTGAGCGTTTGAGGAGAGGCTCCGCCTTGGCGTAATCGCCTTGATTTCTGTAGAGTTTCGCTAGGTTGTTCAGACCCGTTGCCACATAGGGATGGTCGGAGCCGAGTGCCTTCTCCAATATCGCCAGTGAGCGGTTGTAGAGCGACTCCGCCTTGGCGTAGTCGCCTTTGGCATCGTAGAGCGAAGCCAGGTTGTTCAGGCTCGTTGCCACATCGGGATGGTCGATACCCGCGTTCTGTTCGGCGAGTTGCAGGGCTTTTTGTGCAACCAGTGTCGCACTGTCGTCATACTTGCCCGTTCGGAGAAATTCCACGACTTCCTGATTGAGGCTTTCCCACTCATCACCCGCTCCCCCGGCATGTGCCAACGGAACACCCGCGATTGACAACGCAAGAGCGAGGAGGATAGCTTTTGACATGTATTTCATACGTGTTCCTTCGTGAATTCAACTAATCGTCTTTGCTTGATTAGCCAAATCTTTTAATCAATTATTGATAAAAATAAATTATTCGCAGAGAAGAACCCCGTATACGGGTTGAACTCGTGTACGGGGCAATCCTCGCCATGGGCGGTAAAGCTATTTACAGTTATTACCTTCCCAAGAAGCATTATTGATTATCCCGCCCTGAATGGTAAATTCGGTGTAGCAGCGAAGCATATAGTTTTTCTCTGGGATGCCTTCGACCCATCCACCCATGAGGTATTGACCGTTCCATTGAGTTACGTATAAATCACAATTAGGGTAAGTGTGTTTTTCATAAGTAATCCTCAGTAGTTGAGTTCATAACTATCAATCCCCGATAAATCATATACTTTGCAGTACTGGATGACTTCAGCAAAAATATCCAATAACTATTGGGTGGCGAATTCGTATCATAAGTGCATAGCCCGTTAATCGAGGCGGGATGCGGCTTTCCTCATCAGGTCAGAGGCAAAATGTGGTAAAAAGCATCCCGAAAAACCACTGACAGGAGAGCTTCATGGCTTACACACACCTTACCTCTGAGGAGAGGCATTATATCGAAACCCGGCACAAGATGAAGGAATCGACGGCAACAATCGCGTTAACCTTGGGGCGCAGTCAATCGACGATCAGTCGTGAACTGACCCGCAACCGAGGGCAACGCGGCTATCGGCACAAGCAAGCGCACGCCAAAGCGCAACAACGCCATGCGGACAAGCCCAAAGCGGTCAAGTTGACCCCGGAACTGGCGGTCAGCATTGATACGCTGCTGGAACAGCAATGGAGTCCTGAGCAGATCAGCGGTCGACTGAAAGCGGAAGGCAAAGCGACTATTTGCCATGAAGCCATCTACCAGCATGTACTCAGGGACAAGCGTGCGGGCGGCAAGCTGTACCTGAACCTGCGCCGCCATACGAAGAAATACCGCCAGCGTTACGGCAGTAAAACGGGCAGCGTCAAAGGCATCCCCAACCGAGTGGACATTGACGAACGCCCAGCGGTAGCCAACCAGCGTGAACGGCTCGGTGACTGGGAAGCCGACACCATGATCGGCAAGGGACACCAAGGCGCACTGGTGACACTGGATGAACGCAAATCCAAGCTACGCCTAGCTTTTCCAGTGGCAAACAAGACCGCAGAAGCCGTAACCAGCAGCATTATCACCTTGCTGGACAGCTTCAAGGATTGGGTGCACACGCTCACCTTCGACAACGGCAAAGAGTTTGCCAAACATGAGCAAGTTGCCCAAGCCCTTGGGTGCGAAACGTATTTCGCCAAGCCCTACCATTCGTGGGAGCGTGGGCAAAATGAGAACGCCAATGGGCTGTTACGCCAATACTTCCCCAAGGCAATGGGGCTATTGGACGTGACCACCCGACAGGTACTGGAGGCTGTACATAAACTCAACAACAGACCAAGGAAGTGTCTGGGATTCAAGACACCTTACGAGGTGTTCCGAGAACTATCCGGCATAGAGGCCGAAAAGTTGGTGGGTTATGCACTTATTACTTGAATTCACCGGTAGTAACTTATACGCCATGAATTTGAAATGGGGTTAACGCCCCTCAACAAAACCTGATGTTTTCATTGAGGGGGTATCCCGACCTGCCAATGGTACGGCCTCGATGAAAGCGGGTAACGTGGTTTATAGGCCAACAGCCACATTTAGTGGTGTTGATCAGTTCACTTATGGCATTTCCGATGGTAGTGGGGAAAATATACGGGCGCAGCTTATCGCCCCAACATAGGCAGCCTCCCCCCCATCCTGTAAAGTCCCCGCATCACCCCCTTCATAACAATAACGGACACGCTGCCATGCAGAAGCAAATCACCTACACAGGCATGATCTGGTTATTTGCAGCACAATTCATCGTCATTTTGCCTTTTCTATTCCACCTGCCTTTGTGGTTGCTACCCGTGCTACTGTTTGCCGCAGTCTGGCGCTTACGGGTGTTATCAGGGGCAGCCACACAACCGGGAAATATGACCAAAGTAGCCCTGATCGGCTTGGGCATTGCTGGCTTGTTATTAAGTGGTTTGCGCTTCCCTTCGTTGGATGCGATGTCAACACTTCTACTGTTAGGCTTCGCCTTTAAATCACTGGAAGTCACCCAGCGCCGTGATGCCATCGTCGTGATTTTCATCGGCTATTTTCTGGTTGCCTTACACTTTTTATATACGCAAGCGTTGGGGGCAGCGCTCTACGGCACACTGTCGATGGTCATCCTGACTGGAGCATTAGTGGGTGTGCAACAAACCATCACTGAGTTTTCAACAGGGCAACAAGTACGTTTCAATCTGCGCTTGTCGGTCTTTATGTTGCTGCAATGCTTGCCGCTGATGCTGGTGATTTTCGTGTTTGCGCCACGCTTTGCACCGTTGTGGTCATTACCTCTAGCGCCCACGCAAGCCAAATCCGGGGTATCCGACCGCATGGCTCCCGGTGACATTGAGAAACTGGCAAAATCCGGGGACTTAGCGTTTCGGGTAACATTCAAGGGCAAGCGCCCCGCCCAACACGAACTGTATTGGCAAGGGCTGGTACTCAACCATTTCGATGGGCGCGAATGGCGGCAATTCGAGCAAGATTACGATACCTACCAACTGAAATCCGTACTATTGAACCATTACCGCTGGAACCCTGACGCGATTCACGTACAGGGTGAAGCCGTGCCGTATGAAGCCATCTACGAAACCTCCGAGCAACCCTGGCTGTTTACCCTCGCACCCACGCTGGAAGTGACCGGCGATGTCTTGCGCGGTGCGGATTACCGCGTCATGGCACAACAAGCATTGCAAGCGCCTTTCCTGTTGAAAGCCGTGAGCTACCCAGACGCACAACGCGATGTGGTCTTGCCCGACACCTTGCGCGACTTGGCTTTACATTTGCCCGCCACCGGCGATACCCGCAGCCGTCACTTGGCGCAACGCTTGTGGCGCGAAACGGGGAATCCGCAAGCCTATATCGACGCGGTGCTGGCGCGGTTTCGTGAGCAGCCCTTTGCGTACACCTTGAACCCACCGGGCTTAGGGGAAAGCGACACGATTGACGCCTTTCTGTTTGACTCACAACGCGGCTTTTGTGCGCATTATGCAGGCAGCTTCGTCTTCCTCATGCGAGCAGCAGGAATTCCCGCACGGGTCGTGGTTGGCTACCAAGGCGGGGAATGGAATGAGGTGGGGCAATACTTAGCCGTTCACCAATACGATGCTCATGCATGGGCAGAAGTCTGGCTGACCGGGCAAGGCTGGGTGCGTATTGACCCCACCAACGCGGTTGCTCCCAGCCGTACTGAGCAAGGCTTGGAAGCCGCCGTGCAAGCAGAAGGCACGTTTTTAGCAGACTCGGTATTTTCCGCCCGCAAGATCACTTGGTTGAATGGCATTCGCCAACAATTTGACACCGTGCAATACGGCTGGCGGCGTTGGGTGGTGGGTTATGACCGGGAGGAACAGGCCGCCTTGTTAAAGTCCCTGTTAGGCACTTTTTCTATCGGGCGCACCGCGTTAGTGGTGGCGGGGTTATTTGCGGCTATCGGTCTGTTTTGGTTACTTACCTTGGGCATCACGCAACGGCAAGCGCAAGCCCCCCCCGAACAACGGCTGTACCGGCGCTTTTGTGAAGCATTGGCAAAACGAGGAATAGTACGTGAACCGGGCGATGCCCCCGGCGTATTCGCCGCTCAAGCCGCCGCGCATTTACCCGCATTGGCTAACGTGATTCAGGAGTTTACACAAGTCTACGAAGGCGTTTGTTACGCCCCCACCGCCGACGGGCAGGCTGCCACGCGGCGGCTAAAAACCTTGCTGGCTAAGCTCAGGTAGCTTGCCTGAACTTGCCGATCAGGGCCATCGTCGGTGCAACCACAGCCAACACCACCGCCCCTGCCAATACCCCAAAGACACCGCTCAGCAAGGTGGGGGTAATGGCTTTGAGCGCTCCACCGATCCAGCCGACTTGCTGGATGAATAACTCTGCGCCATGCGTGAAGTCATGCGAATGCGGGATGCCATGCAACAAAATACCGCCCCCGACCAAAAACATCGCGGCAGTTCCCACCACCGACAGCGTTTTCATCAACCACGGCGCAAACCACAGAATGCCATTCCCTAAAGCACGCCGGAACCCAGTCGCCTTGTCTTTGATCAAGTGAAAACCAAGATCATCCAGTTTCACAATGCCTGCGACTAGGCCGTAAACACCAATCGTCATAATGATTGCAATCCCGGCAACCACTGCCGCTTGCATGGCAAACGAAGCACCTTGCGTAGTACCCAAGGCAATCACGATTATTTCGGCGGAAAGGATAAAGTCGGTACGAATAGCGCCTTTGATCTTGTCTTTTTCAAACGCCACCATGTCAATGTCGGGGTTATGGGCAACATCCAACAGTTCCGCCTTGTCTTCTGCGTGTTGATGCGAGAGCTTGTGAGCAATTTTCTCGAACCCTTCGTAGCACAGAAATGCGCCGCCAATCATCAGCAACGGCGTGATCAACCACGGCGCAATCACACTGATCAGCAACGCCGCAGGCACTAAAATCAGTTTGTTGAGAAACGAACCTTTGGCAACCGCCCACACCACCGGTAATTCACGCCCTGCCTGTACGCCAGCCACTTGCTGGGCATTCAACGCAAGGTCATCCCCCAACACCCCTGCGGTTTTTTTCGCCGCGACTTTGGTCATGAGGGAAACATCATCGAGAACCGTGGTAATGTCGTCGAGTAAGGCTAAAAGGCTTCCACCCGCCATGCAAAACTCCTGATTAAATGGATTGAGTATTGCGGTGGTATGCTACACCGATGCGCTTACTTGAGCTATCTTCACAGCTTAGGGCGGTAATATATACTTTAAAGAGAAGCTTTTAGCGCAACAAAGCGTGCAGGATAGCGATGGGCATAAGGGTGAACAGCATCGTCAGCATGGTAGAAGCCATCACCAGCAGCGGCAGCAATACCGCAACCAGCCCAGCCATCACCACCAGCAAGCCGCCAACCAATAACTTAGCCCACAAGGGAGCAACTGGCGGCGATGCTGCCAACGGCTGGTTGCTTGCCCCCATGCGAACCAGTGCGGCAAGCCGCCGTTCCAGGGAGGGAAAGACGGAAACCATCATTCCCGCTGCCTGTTGTGGCGCAACTACGCACAGATGGCTTGCCCACGCACGGCTCAGTAAAGACGTATTCGCGTGGCTCAGTGCCAACAGCGCTGCGGACAACCCATCCGGTTCGCGGGTCAAGCGTACAGCGGTGGCATCCGCCATGTATTTGCGCTGTTGCCATGCCCATGCAATAGCGGGCGACAAAATCAGGGTGCTGACGAATCCGCCGAGAAATCCACTGAACCACACCGGTCCCATCAGCGGCATCAGCAGCCATTCCCGCCAGCCCAGTTTGTCGGTGTGTTGCTGTGCCGTTGGCGGCGTTGTATCAGCAAACGGATCATTCAACTGTGCCAACACAAACGCTTGGCTGGCAGCCGTCGGCACGCACAAGGCACGCAGCAAATGACGACTGGCAGCAAAGGAATCCTTATCCAACAGATTGACCGACAAGCGGGTCAGCAAGGCAAACACCCCCAACACACTGGCGGTGCGCATTCCGATTTTCATGTCGTTGTCGGCAATGGCAGCAATCAGGTGGGCTGCAATACCCTGCATCTGGGCACGGTTGAGCAACCCTAACAGGGATTGCCCGACCATGACCGTAGCCTGCTGCGCATCCATACCGGAAGCAGCCGCATTTGCCCCGCCGTCAATGACCACCACCTTGGGCGCAGGGATCAGGGCGGCAACCGCCATTTCCTCCAGCGTATTGGCAAATTGCAACTCGACCAAGCTACGGGGATCAGGCGGACGACCAACCTGCTGGGTGGTGTCAAACAAAGCAGATTGCCGGATGGCACGCGATACGACCCAAGCCACGACTGCCATCAGCAATAATCCCGGCGCACTTGCCAGCAAGATAAACTTAAGTAAGTCAGCCGTAGGCACAGCAGCCGGATCATCAACGATAGGCGATACCAACTGACCCGCATAAGCCAGCAAGTCGGGCATAGGCAACAACAGGTTCAGAATGTCCAGCACCAAACCCGCCACCCCGTACAGCAAGGGTGCTAACAACAACGACATAACCAAAGCCAGCACCGCATAGGCAACCCCACAGGCTAACGTGATACGCCAAGCCGTGCGGCGGTGGCGGGCAACCGCATTGAAAAAGTCTTCACGTTCCGTCCCTTGCCAGGGCTGCCAGTCCATACTCAAAACCTAACCACGGGAGCTTTGCGTTCCGCTTCTGATTCCAACGGCTGTAACAGGGCAGCGTTGCTAAACCCTAACGCCCCGGCAAACACAACCGCTGGGAAGGACTGAATCGCGGTATTCAGCTCCATCACTGCATCGTTAAAGGCTTGGCGGGCAAACGCGACTTTATTTTCGGTGGTGGTCAACTCTTCCGAAAGCTGCATCATGGTCTGGTTCGCCTTTAAATCGGGGTAGGCTTCTGCCAAGGCGAAAAACCGCCCCAAGGTGCTGGATAATGCACCTTCGGCTTGCGCCATCGCGGCTAATGCTTGGGCATCTCCCGGCTGTTGGGCAGCCAATTGCCCGGCGGCTTGCGCGGTATTGCGGGCATTGACGACCGCTTCCAACGTGCTGCGTTCGTGCGTCATGTAGGCGCGTGCCGTTTCGACCAGATTCGGGATCAGGTCATGCCGCCGTTTGAGTTGCACATCAATTTGCCCAAAGGCGTTCACCACTTTGTTTTTCAGCGCAACCAAGCGGTTGTAAAGGCTGATGAAAAACAGGATGACGAGTGCTAACACGGCAAGGGTGATCCAGAATCCAGACATGTCTATTCCTTCCTTTTATAATTTAGCCGCAATTGTGCGCACCAGTTTTTCAAACTTGGGCGCATCTTTCCCGTCCATACCCGTGGCGGTGATGCCCAGCACAACCGTTCCCTTGCGTACCATCGCTTGCGTCATGGCTAGCGGGTTGGTATCGCCGACCTTGAACCACGATTCATCGCCCACGCCTGCCAACGCTTGACCGGATGCGGGGTTATTGGCAGCGCCGAGGGTTTCATGGAGTATCTCGTTCATACCGCCTTGCATTTTGAGCATCATGCGGAACGTGTCGGTTGCTTCTGCGGCGTTTGCGCTGGGCGTCAGGGTTGTCGTCAGCAACATAAAGGCTGCCGTATCACCAACACCATTGTAGACACAGGTTTCAGGCTCATCGGCCATGACTGCCACCGTTTGCCCAAACGCAGCTTGAACATCAGCGGCTGTCACCAACTGGCAGGCAGAAGGCAGTACTGTTGCGGCAGGAGCTGGTGTAGCAGGCAACGTGGAAGGATCTGGCGTTGCGGCGGTATCCGCCTGCTTGTCACCGCAGGCAACCAACGTCAGTGCCATAACGACCGGTATAAGGGTATGTATTTTCATAAAAAGACTCCTGTGGCGTTCAAAGTGAAATAGCGTCATAAGTTGGTTAACCGATCGTTGCCCGGTTCAGCCAGTAATGCCGCATCCAGCAATACGCTTTCGCAATACACCAGACGGCGACCCTGCGGCAACAGCATGAGTTCGTTATCTGCCGGGAAGGACTCGTACTCGGTAATCAGCAGGCGATAACGCCCCGACAACAGCGGCACGTTCAATTTCAGATTGCTGGCATACAACACGGCAGCAGAAGCACCGGGAACAGAAATAAAGGTCGCACTCTCCGGCGCTGCATCCTCCCAGCCCAACTCCGCCTCCAGCGCCATATCTTCCTCCGCACGCTCCTGCAACCTGACCTCAATGGACGGGTTACGCCCCAATGCCCCAACCGGTGCTACCCCTGACACCGTAATCCGTAATTGCCCCGGCTGGTACGGGTCAACCGTCACCAGCAAGGCGCGTTCCGGAGTCAGTTGCGCAAAGTCCGCCAGCACCACCCGCGACAATTTGGCATCACGCAAAGCGTGGGGCTGGTAACGCACCAACGCCAGACGGATAAACGGCGTATACACATCCCCGGCATCCAGGGTCAGGTCACAGTACCAGCGCTGCTGTTCAGGGTCGAACGCCACTGGATAACCCACCACCTCAACCCGTTTGCCAGCATCTTCTTCCAGACTCAAACCGGCTTCAACGGCAACAAATCCCTTAAAAGCATAACGGCTTGGTGGCCAGCGCAAAGATCCCGTCTGCGGCCACACCGGGTCATGCCCCCATTGGGTAATGAACGGCTTCCACTGCTCACGCACCTGCTCATCCCGCTCAATCTCAACCCCGCCGGTGTACAAACTAATACCTAGCAATTCGCCTTCTCCAGAGGAGAACCACGGGCGCTCCAAATAAACCCGCAAGCCGCCGCCCAAACGGACACTGCGTTGCAGGTTGGTCTGGGTTTGCCGTTGCCAGCCAAAGGCAGGCAACACGTAAGCCACTGTCGGTGCTAACGGACGGGTAGATGCGGGAACATCCACCAGCACAGGTACGCTGCGGCGGGTGAAATCCCGCTGGCTACCATCATCGTTCAGCGGGCTGAAATACTCCTGATAGCGGGAGGTGGCAACCGCCGTGTAACGGATGCGGTGATGCCGGGTATCGTTGAGAGCATGGCGGGGAGCGAAGTCTTGTGATGCCCGCGCCCCCGATTCCAGATTGCCTAGGTAGTCCCCATTCCTGAGAAAACACAGCACATCGTGTTCAGGGTCATAATAACCAACGCCCCGGTTGGTCGGTTGCACGGCAATGCCGTGTTCATTCAGTTGGTGCAACGGCACTTCGTCAACCGGTGCCGCCTGATGAATGGTAACTGGAGCAGACTGAGCAGGATCATCCACCGGGTCATCCCATTCCGCCAGCAATTCCACCTTGGCAGTACTTGCACCATGTACCTGCAAACCGCCCAGTAGGTAAGCATCGGTGCTGCCCAATACGCGCCAGGCTGTCACCGGATTTAACTCGGTAGCCGCAGTCGGTTCCGCTTCTGGCTGCGTTTGCAACAAGTGCGGATCAGGCTGTTGATCATTGTATTCGCCATGCTGAACACTGATAGCTGTGAAGGCCGGAATCCCCAACGGCTGCTGCACCGCATGGACAAGGTTCAGCACCAGCGGCGGTGTCAACATCCAGTGTCCACCCTCCACGCTACGTTGCAGGATATGGGCAATGGCATCCTGTACCCTTGGCAGGTCGGGCATGGGAGCTGCACCACTGGTGATGGCGTCGAGGTATTCACGCAACCAGTGCCACACCCCCATCAGTTTCAGATCGTCAGGATGCAGGTAACTGCTCAAGGGAACCACAGCGGCAGTCCCCTTCGGCAGCGCCACCGTCAACACCCGGTTATCAGCATCCCACACCGGGGCGGCAGCCCCCTCCGCCAGTGCCAGCCGGAACGGCAGCAGTGTTTGCCAGTCGCCCTCACCGCCAAAACTGATCAGCGTAGCAGCAGGTGCACCCGGCAAATCACGCAACGCCGCTCCCCGCGCCAGCACATCCGGGATATACGGCAAGGCATCCAGCCGTTCCGCCGTTTCCAGCGGAAAGCCTTGTTCATTGCCTGCTACTGTGGTGACGAACTGGTTCAGCTCCACTCCATCCTTACTGCATAACAGCGGGTACAAGGTCGGGCTGAGGCTGAGCTTGCCGCTGGCATCATCCAGCATCCCCAAACGTTCTGCCATTTCCACACTGGCACGGGGCGGCAGGATATGGCGGTCGCCAGCGTCCAGATTGGCGGCAATCCCATCCAGCGCCGGTTCGCTGTTGAAGGTGCGGATCACCAGTCGCTCCAGTTGCGACCCCGCCCCCGTCACCCCGGCAGGATCACGCAACACCACCAGCGGCGCACCCACCGGCTCATAACGCAGGTACGGCACGCCCTCCTGTCCCTTGGGCAAGGCCCGGCTGGTGCTCAATTGCCTAGTAATTTCACTGTCCAATGGAATGCTGTTGCCGCAAATATCCACCGCACGGGCGCGTAGCCGGTAACGCCGCCCAAACCGCAAACTGGGCAAGGAACCGCGCACCACCTTGAAATCCGTGGTCATGTTGAACGGGGTAACAGGCAGGTTTTGTTCTGCCCGTTGCTGCTCAAGGGCTTTCTGTGGGTCTGGATCACTGGACAGCGGATTATCCGGGAAACCAACACTCAAGCTCCAACCTGCCCAGCGAGCAATGGTTTCCTGCAAGTAAATGTCGTCAGCGGGCGGATTGTCCTTGTTGGGGGGCGGTTGGGCGGCTGCCAACTGGGTAAAGCCCTCCTCATCCTCGCTGTTGAATGTCTGCCCTTCCAGCGTGTAAACCGCATTGCGCCGGTGCAGGGAATGCCATTGCCCGCTATGGCTGTCCCAAATGTCGATACGGTAGCCATGCACCAGGTCTTCGGCACAAAACGGCTTGTCCTGTGGCTGCTGCTGGTCAAAACGCCGGTTAAACTGGGTCGCATCCTGAAACTTTTTCAGCAGCTTTCTGCCACGACTGTCCGCAAACAGGGAGAAGCCGCCGGAACGCAAGGCAGGCAAGGCGGCACGGGTGTCCAGCACCTGCGGATAGGGCGGGTCAGCAGGGCCTGCCAGCCGGTCTGGCTGGATCGTTTCCGCCTGCATGATGAGTTTGTGCATCCCGCCATCCACATCCACCTGCGCCAGCCCGAACGCTTGTGGATGCAGGTTCAGTAGCCCTACGACCTCATCGGCCTCCCTGTCCGGCGGCTGGTGAGGCGGTAGCAAGGTGCTGCCGGGGGCAGTAAAAAACAGCGTCTGAGCATTTTCCGCCGCAAAATGCAGATAGGCGGTTTCCAGTGGCTGCACGGTGGTTGGCACTGCCCATTCCCAGCGGGGCAGGACTGCCGCCACGCTTAACTTGCCTGGCGCATCCGGTCTGGCAAGCGCCACGAAATCCCTTGGCAGCTCGACATCCAACACCAGCCCCAACGCCCGCAATACTGCCGGGTAGGAATTAAGGGAACTGAGTACCTGATGGAAATCCAGCAAGTTGACAAAATCCGGCGGATCTTCCGCCAGCGGGGTTCCCGGCGGTATCTTCTGGCTACTGATGAAACTCTTGGCAATAGTCCCGCGAATGTTACGCAAATCATCACGATCCGGTGGACTTAGGCGTTCAAACGGAATCGTCCCATCCGCCGCCAGCCCTGAGGCTTTCAGCTCCCGTATCCGGCTTTCCATCATGTCCTGATATTCGTAACGCATCCGGTAACTGCGCTCATCCCAGTTAACTTCCAGCCCGTTGACCAGTTGTTGCAGGGCATGGTAATTGTCCGGCAAATCACTTTCCCGCGTTAACGGTCTGGGCAATGCCAGTTCAATACTGGCTTGCTGGTAAACGCCCTTGAGCAGCGACAACGCGGCACGGGTCGACGGACACAAGATGCGCCGCTGCGAATAATCGTCAAACGTATGCGAACGCACCAGCGTCTCCGGCTTGAACAGCGCGTCCCACATCAGTGGCTGCAAACCCTGAGTATTGGCAAATGCCGTAAAATCCTGCCCATTGCAGCGGAATACCAATTCCAGCCCCTGTTCCTGCAATAAACGCGGCCAAGACAGCCAGTCAGGGAAATCCTTCAACAACCCCTGCGGCGCATCCGCAAACAAGCGCGGTGACACATACACCGATACCGGCAAGGTTTCCGCATCCAGACTCACGCCGCGTGGCATCACAGTGAACAACAAGGTTTGGCTGGTCATAATCGGTTTTCCTCGCGTCAATCAGGCAAATGCGCCTGCGTATTCGTCCCACATGGCGGCATCCGTCCAGGTGTCAAGAAAGGTCGGGTCGCCTGCCTCGCCACCGAACTCTTTCTCCACCTTGATTTCCACCGATTTGCTGATGAACAGCACTTCCACCTTCACCGTCAGCACCGCCATCCCCACTGCCTTGCCCGCGCCGTTGTCAGAAGCCTTGTAGGTAAAGCTCAGCAGGAATTCCAGCGAGATGGAAATGAACCCCAGCACCGACAATTCCCCGCCCATGCGGAAATAGCCAGTCAGCACTGTGGTATTGATAGAGCGGGACGCCGCACCCGCCACGTCAACCGTTTTTTTCTCCAGCTTGAAATAAATCCCCGCCATAATATGAACGCCACCACTGGCAACCCCTAAGTTGACGCTGGCGGAAGCACCAAATTCAAAGGCCGCTTCAACGATCCGCACCTCCTTGGTATCCAGTTGCAGATGGAAGAAGCCACCACCGCCAAAGAAGGCAATGGTCAGGTTGAACGGGCGCTGGCGTTCAGAAACATTGAAGTCAAACAACGGCCTGCCTTCCAGTAACGGCAAGGTCAGGCTCGCCCCCAGACTGACATCCTTGAGCGCAAACACCCCTATCGCTACCGGCGGCAAACCGATCGAAAACCCTGCACGGATGGCAGGTGGATTGGGGATTAGCTCCAGCGAAGGGCCATCACTGAACAAACCGGAGGGGATGATCTTTTTCAGTTCATTGACAAACTTGAGGTCGCCGGTGAATTCCAGCGCCCCCTCTCCCGGCAACAAACGCACATCAACAGCGGTCTTTTTCCCGGTTTCCGACACAAAACCAAACGATTCAAAGTGGAGCCTGATAACCTTGAAAAACTCCAGTTGGAATCGGGTTAACAACCCTTCAAACCGGGAATGCCCTTCCCCCCCATCCAGAGGTTTTGTCATGACACCCCGAATATCCAAGGTGGCGTTGTTGGGAACGAAGCGGAAAAAGCCAGCATCCACCCCCCTGATTCCGGGTTGCCAATCCAACCTGACTTCGGGCGGATTGGCTTGCGGGAAAAACTGGATGCGGGGCGCATTGTTGAACGTACCAAGATCAATCAATTTGACCAACGGCAATTCACCAAAGAGTTTGGCGCTATCCTGTACCGCTTTGAAAAAATCTGCCGGGTCGAACATGTCGTTGATGGCATTGGCTACCGTCTCACCGGCAATCGCTCCCAACTTGCGGGTAATGTAGCGAATAGACAGATCAGGGGTAGCGAAACCGCCCGCCTTGTCAGCCGCAAACGTGGCTTTAGCTGGCGCGATCAGTTCAGCAAACACCCCGTTGTTCTGGTCAAAACCACCGCCATCCCTGACATAATCAGCGTAGTAGCGAATATCGACGGGCAGTTCATTCCCTACCAATTGCTCGACAGCCGCCAGTTTGACCGAAGCCTGCCTCAGCTTGGGGGCAAACGCCCCTCCTTGCGTTGCAAAAAACAGTTTTTGTGTCAGCAAGGTCGTGTTATCACTGCCCAACACCCCATCCCGCTCTGCATAAGTAACTGGCTGCCCCGGAACATTGCAGGCTATGCGATTAAGGTTTGCATCGTAAACTGCCTTGACCGCATCCAGCTTATTCCCGTCACTCAGAGGAACAAAAATCAACCCCGCCGTGAAATCAATCTGATGGGCTTCGCTGTCCGTCCCTACGGCATTAAAGGGTAAATCCTTGCCGTTAACCTTGACCCAGAAACTATAATCTGTGCCAGCCAAAGGGAGAGGCTGCTCAATGTCAGGTGTCACCAAGGTCGTCAAGCGCACCTGTTTCAGCGGCATACCCCTGTCATCATTCGGATAAACCTTGAGCGGCTCCCGCACCACGATAAACATGCGCTGGGCAAGGTAGGCATACCACTGCCCATCAACCGGTTTGAACTTGCGTTCTGTCACCTTGATCAAGGCGGCGCGATGCCCGAACGGGTAGAGGTGGCCTTCGTACACAATGCGCACGTAATGGTCACGCCCTTGGGTCGCCACATGCACCCATTCGGAAATATTGAGCTGCCGGTTGGCATCAAGACGGCTTGGCTGCCCCGGCCTTTCCCACAACCACACCGGGGGCTTATCCCAACTGCCACGGGATTTCAGCCACCCACCCAACGGGGATAGCAAGACCTGTTCAGCCTGGATCGGGGTGGGTGTAAAGCCCATCAAATCGCCATGTTCTGTTTGCTGGACAAAACCGTGGAAGCCGGAAGTCAGGATCACCAGTTCATGCCTGTCACGGCGGTTAATGGTCGTCAGGACAGGCTGCCCATCCCATTCATCCGCTTTCCCCAACGCAGGCCACGGCTGGTTTAAAATCGGAATCGGCAGGTTGCTACTGACGACATAATCCGGCGACCAGATGGCACGTAGCGGTGCAGGATGGGTCAGGCGCGTATGCCACAGTTCCGTCCGGCCTGCGTGGGTTTTTGGGTTAGAAGAATGTTGCCAGATGACGTTACGGTTAGGTGAGAGGATAAGGCGGTAGGGCATTTCCAGCGCCGTTTCGGTATCGGTTGGCGGTGCAATGTGAGGGGCGTTGGTGCGTTGCTCATCCGTTGGCTGTGGTGGAAGGGCAGCCAGTGGTGACACACTCAGTTCCAAGCCTGTCCAGTTCAGCAGACCGCCAATGGTGTAGGGAATGCGGGGATGGCTGTCGGCGGGAAGTTGGAAGACCAAGCGGCTGGGTTGGCTTAAGCGGGCTTTGGCAGGACGTCGTTCCCCTAACCACGAACCAACGTTTTGCCCACCCGCCTCACGCCGTTTCCTTTCCTCTTCTGTTTCAGTTGCCTGGCGTTTGGCATCATTTTCTAGCGAATTATTGGCTTCATACACCGCTTCTTCCGCCAACGATTGCGGCGGGAAATGCACAATCAGGTAGGCAACCTGCCCCGCATCGGTCGCCACCAGCACCGGGTCAGCGCGGTCACGTTTATCCAGTTGCAGGTTACGGCATTCGATCCGCACATTCAGCAAGTCATCCGGGCGCAATAATGTGATTACCGGATTCATTACAACTTCCGCCATAAGCCAGCTCCTCGCAATCCCGCTAACACCATGAACAGTACCAATATAGTACCAAAATATAATCTCGGCAATGCCTGATTTTTGCGTATCCTTGGTATTTTGGTTACGCGAACATCCCTAACCATAGTGATAAGGACAGCAGCATGAATGTGTTTGTACTTGGCAGTTACATCAACGCCAACACCCTAACCGTCGGACAATTACCCAAGGCGGGGGAATCCATACAAGCCGGGCATTTATGGGCAGAACACGGCGGCAAAGGCTTGAACCTAGCCGTTGGGATGCACCGCATGGGCTTACAGGTCAATACACTACTGGCGATTGGTATGGATGCACCAGGACAGGCATTGCTGGACTGGTTACAAACGGAAGGCATGGATACCCGCTTGGTCTTACGCATGACGGGTGCTTCCGGCTTTGGCGTCGGTTTGGTAGCCGCTGATGGTAACAACATTATCGCAGTCTATCCGGGTGCTAATATGCAACTGGATACATATCACGTACAAGCAGGCAGCAGCATTCTGTGCGATTGCCAACTAATTTGCGCCCAGTTTGAAATCCCCGATGCACCAATACTGGAAGCATTCCAACAGGCGCGACAACACGGCATTAAAACCTTGCTGAATCCTTCCCCTTGGCGTGTTCCTGACCCGGCATTATTGGCACTAACCGATATATTGATCCTCAACGAAACCGAAGCAGCGGTTTATTTTGGTATTGAAAACGCACCGACCTTATCCATTACCCAATGGTTACACTTATTGCCGACATTGGCGTGGCAGGGGGAATTGTTGGTGGTGACGCTGGCAGAACACGGGTGTGTGGCGTTGCAGCGCGGGCAATCCGCCACTCATGCACCCGCATGGCCAATGACCGCCATTGACCCCACGGGGGCTGGCGATGCGTTTACGGCGGGGCTGGTGTATGCCCTGCTGCACCACTACCCGTTAAAAAGCGCGTTGCATTTTGCCAATGCTTGTGGGGCAATGGTAGCAGCACAGCCGGGCGTATTGCCTGCACTGCCTACCTTTACCCGCGTACAGGCGTTTATGGCTGAGACACTGGCGGATTCATTTTCAAGGTAATCCGGTAAGTGTACGCATCCCCCCGAAACGTTCCCTCGACGTATTCCACCATCTGCCCCGTGGTGGCATAAGTTTTGCGCTTGAGCAGCAAACACGGGCCAGGTTCGTGGAAACCAAACGCTGCCATTTCCTCGGCATTGCTCATGGCGGCTTCGATGGTTTGTTCGCCATCGGCCAAGGTCACGCCACAGTGCTGTTGCAAGTAGTGATAGGCAGAACCCACCACATCCCAATCCGCCAATGCGGGTGCAAGCGTCAAATCATACCAAGCCACTTCACGGGTCATCGGCACACCATCGCCCAAGCGCAGACGTACCAGCTTGAGGAAACGGGCAGTCGAGGGGCGGTTGAAAATCGAAGCAATGGTGCGGTCACACACCACCTTGCGTTCGACTAATTGCGTGGAAGGCTCCACCCCAATTTCGCGCATCTCTTCGGTAAAACCTTTGAGTTTGCCGATTTCAGGGTTGATACGAGGCGGCACTTTCACCATAACACCCGCCCGTCCGTGGGTGCTGATGTAATCCTGCCCGCGCAATTCATCGTAACAACGGCGCACGGTAGTACGGCTTAGGTTGAGTGCTTCCGCCAAGGCACGTTCGGATGGCAGGCTATCCCCTTCCCCCAACTCACCGGACTGAATCATGTAAATGATCTGGCGCTGCAATTGCCGATAGACAGGTTCGGAAATGCCAGTATCCGGCCTCAGGCGCTGGATAAAGGCACTGCTATCATTCACGGCATTTAAACCAATATCCGGCAAAAAACGGGGCTGAACTGAGCTATTCATGTATTGTCACGTAAATTCATTAGAAAATTACTATATTCCCAGTATAATCGCGCCTTTCCATGAATACTATTGAGTACCTTAGCTGTGATCCAGAATCTGCGAAATATCGCCATCATCGCCCACGTTGACCACGGGAAAACCACCTTAGTTGACAAACTGTTACAACAATCCGGCACTTTAGGCGAACGCGCCGAAGTCTCCGAACGGATGATGGACTCTAACGCGCTGGAGAAAGAGCGCGGCATTACCATTTTGGCGAAAAACACCGCCCTGCGCTGGACTAACCCAGCCGATGGTATCGAATACCGCATCAATATCGTCGATACCCCAGGACACGCGGACTTCGGCGGCGAAGTTGAACGTGTACTGTCGATGGTTGACTCCGTGTTATTGCTGGTTGACGCGGTAGATGGCCCAATGCCACAAACCCGTTTCGTTACCCAAAAAGCGTTTTCCCACGGTTTGAAGCCGATTCTGGTCGTTAACAAAATCGACCGCCCCGGTGCAAACCCGCATCGCGTGATGGATCAGGTGTTTGAACTGTTCGACAACCTTGGCGCGACTGACGAGCAGCTCGATTTTCCAGTGGTTTACGCTTCTGCCATCAACGGCTATGCGGGCTTGGAAGAAACGGTTAGCGGCGGCGATATGACCCCGTTGTTCCAGACCATTATCGACAGCGTTGCCGCGCCAGACGTTGACCCGGATGCGCCGTTCCAGTTGCAAATCAGCCAATTGGACTACAACTCCTACCTCGGCATTATCGGGATTGGGCGTATCAAGCAAGGTCGCGTTAAAACCAATACCCAAGTTAAAGTCATTGATACCGAAGGCAAAATCCGTAACGGTCGTGTGCTGAAAATCCTCGGCTTCAACGGCTTGGATCGCGTCGAAGTCAACGAAGCGCAAGCGGGCGACATTATCGCGTTCTCCGGTATGGATGAGCTGCACATTTCCGATACCGTGTGCGACCCCGACAACGTGGTTGCATTGCCGCCGCTGACCATTGACGAACCGACCGTCACCATGACCTTCCAAGTCAACACCTCACCGTTTGCGGGCAAAGAAGTTAAAACCGGCACGTCTTCACGCCGCTTGAACGAGCGTTTGAAGCAAGAATTGCTGCATAACGTCGCGTTGCGCGTCGAAGACACCGATGACCCTGAGAAATTCAAAGTTTCCGGTCGTGGTGAACTGCACTTGGGCATCCTGATCGAAAACATGCGCCGTGAAGGTTATGAACTCGCGGTTTCCCGCCCTGAAGTTATCATCCGTGAAATCGACGGTGTGAAAATGGAACCGTTTGAAAACGTGACCGTTGACATCGAAGAGTCCAGCCAAGGCAAAGTCATGGAAGCACTGGGCGAACGCCGTGCGGAACTGAAAGACATGGCTCCTGATGGTAAAGGTCGGGTGCGTTTGGAATACCGGATGCCTGCTCGCGGTTTGATCGGTTTCCAAACCGACTTTATGACCATGACCTCCGGTACTGGCTTGATTTATCACGTATTTGATAACTATGCACCGTACAAAGCGGGTGCGATTGGCAACCGTCACAACGGCGTATTGATTTCTAACGGCACAGGCAAAGCCTTGGCTTATGCTTTGTTCAGCCTGCAAGATCGCGGCAAGTTATTCGTCGGTCACACCGAAGAGGTATACGAAGGTCAAGTCATCGGCATTCACAGCCGCGACAACGACTTGGTGGTTAACCCGCTGAAAGCCAAGCAGTTGACCAATATTCGTGCTTCCGGTACGGATGAAAACCTGATCTTGGTTCCGCCTATCCGCATGACATTGGAACAGGCGATGGAATTCATCGACGACGATGAATTGGTTGAAATCACGCCGAAAAGCATCCGTATTCGTAAGCGTTTCCTGATTGAGCATGAACGCAAGCGTGCCGCACCGAAGAAAGAGGCGTAAGCCAAACAGAGAAAAGGGGTCAACAAGACCCCTTTTTTCCATTTAATCTTGATAGAAAGGGCTTCATCATGAAAAAAACATTACTGACCGTATTACTCAGCAGCGTGTTATTGCAAGGCTGTGCCGTACAAATGGCGAGCACTGCCGTGGGCGTAGTCGCTGGCACGGCGATTGGGGTGGCGAAAGTCCCTTTCCAAGTCGGCGGCGCTGTCGTTGATGTCGTCAGCGGCGATTAAAACCTCATTTGATCAAATGCAGGAATTCCTGCCGCGTGCGGCTGTTATCACGGAACTCCCCCAGCATCATCGACGTCACCGTGGATGAATGCTGCTTTTGTACCCCGCGCATCATCATGCAAAAATGCTGGGCTTCCAACACTACGCCCACGCCTGCTGCTCCTGTCACTTGCTGAATCGCGTCGGCAATTTGCTTGGTCATGTTTTCCTGAATCTGCAAACGGCGTGCGTACATATCGGTAATGCGGGCAATTTTAGACAAGCCCAACACTTTTCCCTTGGGCAAATAAGCGACGTGTGCCTTGCCCACAAATGGCAGCATGTGATGTTCGCACAAGGAATAGAATTCGATGTCTTTCACCACCACCATTTCATCATTGCTGGAGTCAAATACGGCCTCATTGACGATAACGTCTAAGGATTGTTGGTAGCCTTGGGTCAAAAAACTGAAGGCTTTCGCCGCCCGTTCCGGGGTTTTGAGTAAACCGTCACGGGTAATGTCTTCACCAATACTGGTAATCAAATCAGCGTAGAGTTGGCTGGCATCGCTCATTGTTATTGTCGTCCTACTGGGTAATGAATTATGTCAGCAACGTTAAAGCGGATAAACACGTCTGACAAGTAGCATGGCATATCCTAGGGTTGGCTCAAAACAAACCCTTGAACTTATCTTTCAACTCATCCTGCAAACGTTTCTCTAATTTATCTGCCTCACCTTGTAATTCCTGTTGCAAACGCTGTTTAACGTCATCACGCTTTTGCTGGAGCACATCCACTTGTTGCTGCTTTTCGGTCTCGAAACGTTCCTGCAACTTGGTCGTTTCCTTATCCAGTTCACGTTTCGCAAGGGCTTTGAGTAATACGTCTAACTCCACCTCATAACTAAGCTGTTTCCAGGGGCCATGAATGTGTAAGGGAGCGAACAACCCTTCTGGTTTATCCGGCTTGGGTTTTTCGCTGATGCGCAGTTTGAAATCGAGTGATTCGTTGACGATATTCACATCACCATTTCCCTTAACCTGAAAATGGGGTGCTACCATCAGGTTTTCAGCAGTACGGAAAACACCTTGCTCCACCTGCCACTGCCCTTCCAGCTTGGTGAAAGCCACTTCTTTTTCGCCCAACTCGTTGACGCGCTCTTTCTCAAACAGCTTCACCACTTCACGGGTTTTTTGTGCGAAATTCGCATCACGGATCGTGCCATCATTCAAGTTGAGATCCAGCCGACCATTGAGGTTTTGCTTGAATACCGCCGCATCACCCACAACCGAATCCAGTGTTGCGGTCATGTCCAGCGCCCCCGTGACCAGACGGTCATCCGTCAAAGCGAACAGCAACTCTTCAGTACGCAGCTTTTGCACTTTGTGTTCGCTATGCAGTTTTGCCGGACTTTGCAGGGTGTCGATGGTGATTGCCCCTTGATACGCCCCGTTGAACAAAGTGCCACTGGGCGTGAGTGTCACTTGCCCGTTTTCAAACTGGACACCTAGCGTCGCCTCTTGCAACGAGAAAGGGGGGTAACTAATCTGCTTAGCCTTAAATTTACCCTCAACCACCCGCTTAGGTGACAAAGGGTCATGCACTTGCACACTGCCATCCAGTTGATGGTCTGCACCTTTGATCTGCGTTTCTGACAAATCGAGTAAGCCTTTGCCACTCGCCAGATTGAGGCTCAACTTGCCGCTGGATTGTTGTTGCAATTGCCCGCCGGGAAGCTGAGAGGCTTTGACATCAGCACGCCATTGCAACGCCGTCATATTCAATTGCTGTTTCGCCAAATCAAGCCGCGTATCGCCGCTCAAGGTAGCATCCACGCCGGTAGCTGCACTGGCAAACCGGATCGTTGCCAGTAAGTCCGGCACAGCCGCACGTTCCTTACTCAGATTGCCTTGCAGATTGCCGCTGATACTGGCGTCCAAACGCTCCGGTAGCTTAACCTGCAAACTCAACTTAGACAGGGAAAAGTCATCTTGATTATCAGCCAGTTGCGCCGTGGTAGCGAGTGTTAGCTGCATATCCAATGCAGGTTGACTTTGCATCAGGTGGGTATCTAAACGGATGTCAACCGGCTTGCCGGGGTGAAAGACACCCGTTTTCAGGTTGAGCGGCGCAAGCTTCAGGGCTTTACCTTGCTGGTCATCCTGCCAACTCACTTGCGAATCCTCCACACTCACCCCGGTAACCACCATACCGCCCAGCAAACCAGCCATGGCTTCTCCGGCATTAGCATTCGCTTGTGGGGAGTTTTCCGGCAATAGATCCTGCCAATTGGTTTTACCATTTTTGTTGCGATGCAGGTTGAGCTTCAAACCCTGTAAGTGAACTTCATTGATTTTAAGTTGCTGTTCTAACAACGGCAAAAATTGCACCGTTACCCGTGCATTTTGTGCTTCGGCAAAAGGCTCATGATTAAACCCTTTGGCATTGCCAACCGTCACTTGCCCCAATTGCAGGGCAATATCCGGGTAAAAGGACAGATGAATATCACCGCCAATATCCAGGGTACGACCGGTCTGTTCCTTAACCAGTGCCGTTATTTCAGGCTTATAACGATTGGCATCAAATGTCAGTGCGAACACCGCAACTGCTGCCAGGATCAGCAGCAATAAGGCGAATAGCCAAGCCAGTGGGCGCAATATCGGCATGGATTAGTCCTTTCTGTAGCCTTTTTATAGTGCCCCTGACTATAGCCTATTGGGCTGGCGGCAGGTAGTAGCCTTGTGCTTGCGGGTAATACGGCTGTGGATAATAAGTAGGGTACGCTTGCACCGTCGGCTGCTGCGCATAAGGCATGTAATACGGGTAATAGCTGTACGGATAAGTATACGGGTAGCTGTATGCGCTGGTGTTGACGTTGCTATACGTATTGTTGTAGCCCGCGCCGTAAGCGTTGAATTGCCCATCCCGGTATTGTGCCACATCACCACGGCTCTGCGCTTTGCTATTGGCATCGAACAGGCTATTGGCCTTGGCACGGAAATTCAGGTCGAAATCCATATTAATGTCAGCCTCACCACGCCCACGCGAACGCCCATCGGCATTGCCGTTGCCATTGCCATAGGTTTGCCCGACAGCATTAGCTTGCTGGGATTGTTCCTGGCGGTTGTTGCCGAAGAAATTGCCCATATCGAAACCGTCGAAAAAATCAGCCGATGCATTGCCTGCCAACAGGGTCAAGGCAGTGAAAATCATTATACGTGTGCTCATGATCATGTCTCCTTCTAGTGGTTTCACCAGTTTATACCCATTCATAAGCATTTGCTAATACAATAGAAATTTGCTCATTTGGATCCATCCAAATGGATGATGCAAGAAACAGTAGCATGGGGTTAAAGTATTAGCGTGCCTGTTGCCCCCCTCAACTGACCACGACAACTGGCACGTTATTCACCGGCTTTGATTTGTTCAAGCCGGTTTTTTATGCCTAAATATTGGGTAATTAATCGGTGTGAATGTATCCGTCTGGATGTAGTCAGTTGGGGAGGTGTGAAGAATAGGCTTAAGTGCTAGAGTGAAATTATTAGGACAGAATTCAGAACAATAAACAAGCTAAAAATTGGTGATTGAAGTACCAGCTATATAGCCAGTTAACTGTAGCCAATCGGACAGCGGCAAAAATATTTCCTGTATTCATTTGTGTTTGTAACAGTGACAAGGAAGTAACACCATGAAATATACCATGAACAAATGGTCTATCAATCTATTGACCTTATCGATCAGTATAATTCCCGGCCTTAGCATAGGCAGTGGGATTACGATTGCTCATAATGCGGTTGTGCCAACGACAAAAATACCTGTTGCCGCACAAATAGAAGGAATTAATCAATCACCACCTTGCAGCCAAAAAGAGTGCGCCGGAAAAATTCCGGGTGATGCCAATAACGTCAATAAAGACATAACAGCCTCCCGTCCTATAGCAGCAGGAAATTATTATTCGCGGGGCAGTAATAGCCAATTAAGTATCCCGCAAAATATTTCACTGGCTGAGATTAACAGGGATGGAAAAAGTGATTTTATCCAGTATGCCGACAACAAAATTTTTGTCAGTAAAACGGATTTTAATAAGACTGGTTTAATGCACACTTATCTCAGGAATCCTATCAAGCGGGTAATAACAGGAGATTTTCACCGCGATAATTACGATCAGGTTTGCGCAATCACCACCGCAAATGAATTGGTTTGTTATGGCACTAGCACGGATAATAAGGAGTTATGGTGGTGGTTTACCCAATCCAATTTCATCGCGGATGGTGAAGACAGCATTGTCGGTGATTTTGACGGTGACGGACGTGACGATATTCTGGTTTATCCACGTTCTGGAGGAAAATTTCGCCTGTACTCCCTTAAAGAAGATCATTTTTTCCGGCTAATGGAAAACTTTGACGAAGGCAATCTTCAGGGATTAGCACGGAATAATCTGCAAATCCGCGCGGCTGATGTAGACGGCAATGGCAGGGATGACCTTGTAATTATCAACCCACAAGGCCAGGTATTATTGTACGGCTCCACCTACCATAATGGGCGCAATACCTTCTGGTGGGCATTCACCACCAATCAAATCGTGGGCAGCAATGAGCAGGTGACAGTCGCCCGCATTGATAATAACACGACCGATGATCTGGTCATGCACAACAAGGACACGGGCGCAACGCGCTTTTTTAAGATCGAATATGCTAACGGCAGCTTACCCGCTATGGAAAATGTTGCGACGGGGCAAATCAATCAGGATAGGCGATCCCTGTTGTTTTGGGGTCACATGCACGACCACAATGGGGAAACCGGGGCGGTGAATCGCGATGATGCCATGGTGTATTTGCTGGACAGTAATATGTTTGCCCGCAGCGATGCGCGTTGGGACAATAATGCACTGCAACTGACTTACTGGTGGGCGTATACCCAACATTCTCCTAATAACCATGCTGGCTGGACTGCCATGCAGAAAAAACCCTTGCTGTTCCTGAAATGCAAGTTTGCTGACATTAATGCGGAACCGGAAACAAACCAATTTTACCGGAATCTGAATAATGCCAATAACGACTATTGGCGGGATATTTCCTACGGTGCGTGGAATTTGTATGACAGTAAACTGGTCGATGAATGGCAGCGTATGTCCATTACTAACGCAGCGTGGAGAAGGCTGCCTAGTCGCTGGGAAAGAGCGGACTATTGCGCAAGAGCATACACGGGTTCCAAAGATGGCTATAGCGGCATTGTCACCTTGGTCAATGGCGAAGGGGATGCAGGCAATCACGGGTATGTACTGCTAACCCCTGACTCCTCCAATCTCACGTTTATGAGTCACGAGGTTGGGCATACGTTTGGTTGGGGACATTCCTTTGACGATACTGGCAGAATTCATGAACCTGACTGGCCTTCCCAACCCGGAGAATATTATGACCATTGGGATATTATGAGTGCAATGGATGTTGCTACTTTTGGTTATCAGCCTATTAACGGGCGGGCGGCTGGCCCAGAAATGAATGCGCCACTCCGTAAAGCATTTATTCCGCAACACAGAATTCGCCGTTTTACCTTGAGTGAGCTTGAAGGCAGAGAACCCGTAAAATTGGATATTGCTGCTTTGAATAAACCTGAAGCCAATGGTTATCTGGAAATCCGCTTAGGTCACAGTGAACAAGATTATTATAGCATCGAATATCGGGTTAAAAGCGGTTGGGATCAGGGTATATCCAAAGACACTGTACTGGTACACCATGTTGTTAATGGCAAATCCATGCTGATTGCCCAAGGTGGTACAGAGCGCTTACCAGGTTCCTCCCATACATTCGACTTGAATCCTGGTGTTAGTGGGTTACGGTTTAGGCTGAATGTGGATTCATTTGCCAGTGAAGGGTATACCGCCACCGTGCATTTATCATTAGAAGGATCATTAGTTTATTAAATCCAGCACACCCATTTACTGTTGAGGAAAATATCATGAAGTTCAATACTAGTATTTATCAAGTTGCAGGAGTATTTACTCTGATGACATTAGTGCCAGCAGCTTTTGCCGGTCAAGTCACGGCTCCCGGCATTACATGCCAGTCATATAACGCTGCAAGTGGCAATATTTTAGTAGAAGAGAAGAATGGCTGGAAAAACCAGAGTACTACGTATAGTTCCATGTTAGTCTGCCCTGTTGTGGCGGATTTAGACAATTTAGCTACTAGTTCGCTTAGGGTTAATGTCTATAAATCCGGCAATGCTTTTGTACCTTGCACGGTAGTCCGTCAAAGTGCTAATGGTACACGTAACATCGTATCACAAACTTTTTATGCACGGGGCGGAACAGGTGAATATTCACTGACCGTTCCCTCTGTAGCCGCTGCAACAGCGAGTAATACTGATACGATTGTTATTCACTGTGCTCTTCCACAAAATAGCATATTAAGGAGTTATTCTTGGCGTCAATAATCATGTAGTGGGGAAATTAGACTTGCAGGGGAACAGCAATATGCACCGTGATTCTGGATTGGGGAGGATCACTGCCATAAAAACCCACTTCCCCGCCTAACGCCGCGACCCGATGCCGGATACCGTTTACTCCAGTCCCCGCTTGCCAACGCTCAGGCGGGGATATTTTTCCGTCATTGGTAATGATCAGGTGCAACTTATTATTGGATAAAGCAAAACCCACCTCCAACGTCTCTGGTTCGGCGTGCCGCAGCGCGTTGCTAACTGCTTCACGGAGTATCTGCGACACTTGCAGTATCCGGCGTGGGCATAATTGGCAAGCATTCAAGCGCTCATCCTGCCGCCAACGTAACCTGACTGCTGCGGCTTCGGCTCGCCCGGCAATTTCTGCCCGCCAATCCGCAATATTATCCACCAGTTTGGTCGGGCTGGCTTGCTGCGATAATCGCACGGTTTCCCGTAAAGTTATCAGTGCCTGCCGCACATCCTCACGGTGCGTTGCATCCGGTAGCTTATGGCTCAGGGTTAGCAGTTTTGCACCAACACTGTCATGCAGATCGTGCATTATGCGCCGCCGCTCTTCCAGAATAGCCTGCTGGCGGGTTTCGCTGGCATTGCTAGCCATCCGTGCCACCGTTAGCAGCGAATCGGTATGTTTCGCATCGGTTTTATTAAACAGCCGTGCCGCCCGTTGTTTACCGGTCAGTTGCATCCGGTAGCTTATGGCTCAGGGTTAGCAGTTTTGCACCAACACTGTCATGCAGATCGTGCATTATGCGCCGCCGCTCTTCCAGAATAGCCTGCTGGCGGGTTTCGCTGGCATTGCTAGCCATCCGTGCCACCGTTAGCAGCGAATCGGTATGTTTCGCATCGGTTTTATTAAACAGCCGTGCCGCCCGTTGTTTACCGGTCAAACGCCACGCATGTTGGTTGCCAAGACTAGGCACATCGAGGTGCAGACCATTGTCTGACAAATTGGTAGTGGTAACGGTGGAAGACAACTTTTCGATATGCAAAGGAAGGAAGCGCTGCTGCAAGGATTCCTGCCAACGTTGTTCAAAGTTTTCTTTAGAGAGCGCATCACCAAGATTGCTGCTTAAAGCGGGCAGAAAATCACTGAGATTCTGGCGCTCCATTGGAATAATCTTATCCAATAGCCATTGGCGTAGCGGAAAATACAAAAAGCCCGCAATAATGACCGACATTGCCAGCACATAATCACCCCGCAGTTGCAGCAATGTCATTAACGCCACGTCAATACCCGCGACCAGCAAGCCCCCCACAATCCACAGCATGGACTTTAGCCACCAGAATTCAATCGCAAACAGCCGATAGCGCAGAATCCCCACCCCAAGCCCTATCGCCATGAGGTTAAACAGCAATAGCGCCGAAATATTGCCAACAATCGGCGGCTTACCCAGCAGAATAGGGAAAACATGCAATGCAATAATAATGGCATTTGGCAACATAAAAGCTGCCGCGAGAACATGCAGGCTCGCCCGTTCCACCGGCTGACGGCGCGTCTGGTGCATTTGCAGGGCAATAATGCCCAACACGATCACGTACAAAAATGGGTACTGTATGTAAAAAATATGCCCCGGCGTTTCAATCCAACCGTAGTGATAATTGGCGGTGGAGAACGCCGTAAAGCCCATAACCAGCCAGAACAACCACAGCCCGCGCACCAAAGGTTTGGGCAGATCACACAGAATGACCAGAATCAGCGTAGCGGCAAAGTTAATGCCAGTCGCTTGCAGCAGCAAATTCTGCCGCAATGCGCCCGGTTCCATATAAAATTCCGTGGCAATAACCCCAGCGCCGCTGACCGCAAAAACGTAGTACAGCAAGCTATGCAGCAGTAAAAACAGGGATGCTTTTTGATAAGGGCGGTATGTCCAGACCAACGCTCCCACCAACGGCGAAATCATGTTTGCAAGGCACAACAACCAAAACACAGCGGGGATAGCAGTAACGGGGGTACGTGCAGCGGGTGTCAGCGAAACGGTTTTGCCCGTCGTGGTCACAAAAGTCACCTGAGCATGTTGGGTAAAGGCTTGGTGCAGGGTTTGCTGTTGCTGATAAAAATCTGCCCGCTGTGCGAATGTCGCGGGGGAAAGTGGTGCATAACCGTTCAGCAATGGCTTGATCTGTAGCAGCTTCCCATCGACTTGCAGGCCAAGTAAGGTTTCACCGGCGGCGAGTTTTCCAGAGGCTGGGGAATTGGCACTGATGGATTTGATTAGCAGCGTATCCGCAGGCGTGGAAGTGACCCGGATACCCGTCCACTGTTGTTGGGTCAATAGGTAAGCGGAAGTCATCTGGGTGACGGCAATGAATAACAATACTGCCAGCAACATATTGGCTGGGGCAATGATGGGTTTGGATGGCAGCCAATTCAAACAAGCAACCTCAGAAATCTGTCTTGACCAGCCCCATGCGGCAAGCCTCTACTGCCGCTTCGGCGCGGCTGGATATATTGAGCTTCTGGTACACATCACGGATATACCGCGCTACGGTATTGGTAGAAAGCCCCAATAATTCAGCCACATCACCACGGCTCAGCCCCTTGGCGACTAATATTAGCACTTCGCGTTCGCGGGGGCTTAGACTCGCCACGTCGCTGCGATTAACAGCGGAATGCTGATTATCCGGTGTGCTATGAGCGCTTCCGGCTGCCGAGAAATACTGCAATATGCGCCGCGATATACTCGGTGACAGCGGCGGATCGCCACTGAGAATACCGCGTAATTTCTGGATAAATACCCGCTCAGACGAGTCTTTCAGCAAATAGCCATGTGCGCCTGCTTGCACAGCTTGGAGGATATGCTCCTCATCATCAAAAATGGTCGTGATAACAATATAGGCATTGGGGTAATGCTGATGCACACCCGCCACTAAGTCGATACCGCTACCGTCGGGCAAGTTAATGTCTAGTAGTGCTAAGTTTATGCTGACCTTGCCTAATAGTTGCCGCGCCTGTTGACAGGTAGTCGCCACATTGAGGTGTACCTCGCCAAAAGCTTGTTGCAGGACAGCACCTAGCCATTCAGCAGTTTCAGGGACATCTTCCACAATCAGCACATGTTGCATGGCGACTTCCTTTTCTATAAACACCCAACAAGCCGTAATGCTGAGCGTGATAATCCATGTTACCCGTACATAACTACTTTAGCAGGTTCAACAGGTTTATGTTTCGTAAATTCCAGCAAACACCTTGTCACCAGCCCTGCTTAAACTTGTCGATCAACCGCCGCTCCCGCTTATCCGGCTTATGCACCCTGACATTCACCCCGTGCAAACGCCGCTCTTCCATCACCGCTTCGCGCTGCTCGCGGTGATGTTCCGACTCGGCATACAGCAAACGGGCCTCACTGGCCGGGCGGCGCTGTTCATTCAAACCTTGCACAGTAATCGTCCAAGTTTCAAAGCCCTTTTTGATACGCAGCTTGTCACCGATACGCACTTGCCGCGAGGGTTTAACACGCTCCTCATTCACCTGCACATGCCCGCCATCAATGGCTTCCACTGCCAGCGGACGGGTTTTGAAAAACCGCGCTGCCCACAACCATTTATCAATGCGTTGGCTTACATTTTCTTCTTCAGCGGCCATGTAACGACCCTATCCTCCCAATCTTCTTCCTTCACCTCGGCGGCGTAAGTGAAACGCCCGATCACCGATTGCTTCATGCGGTGAATGCTTTGTTTATCGCCCGACACCAGATGATGCCAGGACGGCAAGTTTTTCCCCTCATGCAACAAACGGTAGGCGCAACTCGGCGGCATCCAATACAGCTCATCCAAATTATCCGGCGTTAAATGCAAACAATCCGGCACCAGGGTTTCACGATTCGGGTAATCTTTGCAATGGCAGGTCGTGCCATCCAGTAAATCGCACGCCACATCGGTGTAATACACCGTGCTGTCTTCCTCGTCTTCCAGCTTAATCAGGCAGCATTTGGCGCAATGGTCGCAAATGCTCTCCCATTCCGCCTCATTCATCTCGGCAAGGCTCTTTTGTTTCCACCAAGGCGGGGTGCGGGCTTCACTTGTCATTGTACGGTTTCGTCTCCAGCAATCCCTGTTTCATCGCGGCGTAATCGTGTTGATTAGTGTAATAAAGAATCTCTTTACCGTCAGTATTCATCAAAATTGCCAAGCCTTTGCTGGGGTAAAACCAGTAGTCGATTCCCGCCTGCAACGAGGCGGCGCGTTCCGCCGGTTCGCCAAAGCGTGCTACCACGATTTCAGGCTCGTAATTGATGACCGGCATATAAATTAAGCGCTGCACCCGCAAATCGTTGGCAATTTTCACATCCGCTTCCGCCATCGTGTATTTCCATTGCCCGCTTGCCATGCCTTCACGCTTGGTATTGTTGGTTTGGAAACTGTCAAACTGCGCAGGTGTGGCTTGCAATTCAGCAATAATTTGGGCTTCAAACAAACCGAGGCGTTGTGTGCCGAAATAGGCTTCGAGGGTACGCTTACCGCTTTCGTGCGCAAATACCGCTATTTCCGGGAAGCTGTGCAAGCGTTCGATCACATCCTTCAGCGTGGCCTTGCCAATGTCCAAGTGGAACACTTGCGGATTGCCTTCGGCACTGAGGGTGACTTGCCAAGGCAAATCTTCGGGGTGTTGGGGGGAAGAGTCGCAGCCGGTCATGCCAAGAGTCAGGGCAAGTAGGCTACTCAATATCAGTGTGTGTTTCATGTACCATCTTCTCAATCACGAACGCTCATTATAACGCCCCCACGCTTACACATACCACTCCTCACTCTCCCCCTGCTCCACCAGCAAATCCACCATCTCCAACACGTATTGCTTGAGGTACTTGTTTTTCATCCACGCCACGCGGGTCGTCGACACAGGCAGCAACTGCGACAAATCCCGCAGCACCAAATCGTCGTCGTGAATATGCGAATACGCCATTTTCGCAATAATCCCCGCGCCAAACCCCAACCGCACGTAGCTAATAATCACATCCGTATCGGTCGCTGCAAAGGTCACATCCAATTCCAACCCCGCACTGCGAAACGTTTCATGGATTTTGGAACGCCCCGTAAACCCGAAAATGTAGGTCAGCACCGGATGCGCCGCAATGCGTGCCAACGTCAGCTTACTCCACGGGCGTGCCCTGCAAAAAATGAATCGCCACATCGGGATAACGCTGGCGAAATTCCAACATCACTTCGGGTAAAAAATACTTGGCTTGGGTATGCGTGGTGGCAATGCGAATTTCACCACGGGTTTGCAGGCGGTAATCGCCCGCCACCGCACGGATGTTTTCCAGCGACTGCTCGATATGGTCGAGTTCTTGCACAATCGCTTTGCACACGGGCGTTGCCTCAACCAGCCGTTTGCCTTTGCGCTCGAACAGCGGCATCCCCAGCTCTTCTTCCAGCAAGCCCAGTTGGCGGCTGACGGCGGATTGCACAATGTAATGCTGATCCGCTGCCCGCGACACGTTCATGCCGTTATTCAGCAGCGTTTTGAGTAAGCGTAGTTGGAACAGTTTCATGCTTTATCGCTTTTTAAGATAACTATGCCCGCATTTTTTGCTTAATCCCGGCTAAAAATCCCGTTAGAGGTAATCGCCACCTCATTCACCCAACGGCTGGAAGTTTTGCCAACACAAGCCTCAACCTTTTTACCATCTAACAGTTGCGCTTCCACACTATAACCTCGCCCCGGCTCATGGTTTAACGTAATTATGCGAGTTTCGTCCGCTCGTAATTGGGTTAACAATATTTTTTCTTGGCTGAGATCATTTCCATGTTCAATTTTGAGCAAGGGAATCGTTTCACCGCGCATATTGGTAATTTCCACAAACAGCGGGCGACCGGGGTATTGCTGACCACACCAAAGCTGCATTCCCAACATGCCAAGCAATAAACCTACACCACTACTCAGCAACACATGCTTCATCGTAAACACCATGGTCAACACCTGTAACAGACTAAAGGTACATCATCGCGGACAAGTCTTTAGGTGACATTGAGATCGGTCAATTGTGTTTATTAACAAGTTCTAATATACTCAGTGCGCTTAGAATACGTAAATTTAACCACCTGATAGATAAAGAAGGAACACCCATGACTCTTAGTAACGCCATTCAAGTTTTCGCTGGCATCATGATTTTAGTCGCGCTGATTCTGGGTGCGACTGTCTCCGAAGCCGTTGGCTTCTGGTTGATGGTATTTATTGCGGTTAACCTGATTCAATCCGCTTTCACCGGCTTCTGCCCAGCGGCAATGGTATTGAAGAAACTGCCTTTCATCAAAGCCTAAGCTAATTCACCGGCAGGGTGAACGAAAACGTTGCACCCTGCTCCGGTTCGGATTCGACCCACAACCGCCCGCCATGTGCTTCAATAATTGAACGGCATAACGACAAACCAATCCCCATCCCCTGCGAACCTTTAGTAGTTACGAACGCATCAAATACCCGTTGTTTGAGTTCCGCATCCATGCCAGGGCCAGTATCCGAAATATCCACTTGCACCATACCCTGCTGATTCATAAAGCTCTTAACCAATATCTGGCGGCGGTGACTTTGCGTTGCCTGCATCGCATCCAATGCGTTACGCACAATGTTTAAGATAACCTGTTGAATCTGAATACTATCTAGCGGAATATCTGGCACGGTATCATCCAATTCCAATAACAACGGCACACTAAACTTATTCGCATCGACTTTACTGAGTTGCAAGGCTTCGTGGATAACCTGCTCCAAACACGCGCTAACCTTATGCGGCGGCTGTTTACGCACCAACGCCCGCATCTTACGAATAATTTCTGAGGCACGTAAGGCTTGTTGCTGAATCGCTTGCAAAGGCTCTTGCAAACGCTGCGTATTCTCCCCTGACGTAATCAACCGTTGGCAAGCACTTGCATAATTCGCCACGGCTGCCAACGGTTGATTAAGTTCGTGCGAAATACCGGAAGCCATTTCCCCCAAGGTATTCAAACGCACCATTTGATCGAGATCTGCTTGGTGTTGACGCACTTCTTCCTGCGCCCGCGTCCGTAACACTTCTTCGTGATCCAAACGGCAAGCAAGGCGAATCACGATCAAGACAATCGCCATCACCATCACCGATGCCAACAACGATTCCACTTGTGTATGGGTGAGCTTACCGTGCTCAACCTGACCCCACAGTACCGGCAACCAGCCCAGCAGCGGTGGGAATAAAGCCATGAGGAACATCACTTGTCGCGCTACAACGCCACCCGAAGCCTCACTCACCATAATGCGAAAAAAACCTTTTTCCACTTTAGCCAAAACAATCCCCCACCCCACCAAAGCAAATGCTGTCGCCGTGAGTAGCCCCATTCCTGCCTCACCCGTGAATACCTTAAACATATCTTCTTGATGAGCAAAACCAAAAAAGACACCTACCAACAACATGACACTGAAGAAAGCGGCCCATTGCGCTACATTAATCAATAACGGGCGCTCCAAACTGAGGAAAAACAAACCAATACTAGTCAGAATAAACGCTATCGCTGTTTGCAGAGAGTCTTTATCTACAGACAAATTCAGCAACGCTAAGGGTGCTAAACCTTGATCCAGCAACATATCAGGAACACTGTGCCAATAGCTCAGTAACATCAGCAAGCCCAAACCAATCCCCCCCATAGCCAGTAGTCGCCCGCCAATGCGTCGCCATGCCGATGGTTTTTCTGGCTGCAACAAAAACAACGTTGCACCAGTAAACATAAAGGAAAAAGCTGCCCCTGGTGTCATTAGCGGCAAATTATCTTCAACACGATACAACGCGGGTATTTGATTGAACCACCCCACCAACACCAATACACCGAGCAATATCACACTCAGTGCCGCTAGATGAGCCAAACGATGTAACAACGCCAAATGATGTTTTGTATGCATAGTTAAAAGTATATAAGAAACGCCCAGATAGCGGATACTATCCGCTCCTGCTATTCATCTGATGACCAATGGTGTCATTTTTAATTCTTACTATTGATAATTCTAATTTTAGCCAACCGTCATCTTAGGTTATAACCGAAAAATGTCGACAATTTTGTTTATTTTCTTAGAGGATCGTAACGAATGGGCAACAGGATTCCGGTTAACGGCTTGCAAGTGTCAACACTTTTACATAACTTCGTAAACCAGCAAGCACTACCAGGTACAGGCATCAGTGCAGAAGATTTTTGGGCAGGGCTGGCAGACATTGTTACCCGCTTTGCACCACGTAACCGCGAACTGCTGGCAAAACGTGATGAAATACAAGCTAAAATCGACGCATGGCACATCGCTAACCGCAATCAATTTGATTTCACCGCTTACAAAGCATTTTTACAAGAGATTGGTTATTTGCTCCCAGAAGGTGAAGCCTTTAACGTCACCACGACCAATATTGATGCGGAAATCACCCAAACGGCGGGAGCGCAATTGGTTGTGCCTGTCATGAATGCCCGTTTTGCCCTGAATGCCGCCAATGCTCGCTGGGGCAGCTTGTATGACGCACTGTACGGCACGGATGCGATTCCATCCACTGATGGCGCAGAAGCAGGCAAAGCCTACAATCCAGTGCGCGGCAAAAAAGTCATTGCGTTTGCTCGCAACTTCCTCGACGAAGCCGCACCACTGTCCTTCCTCTCACATCATCAGGCCAGCAACTATCGCGTTGATGAAAGCGGCCTGTTAATGGTCGATATGCTCGGTGGCTCTGTCGTGGCATTACGTGATAGTAACCAATTTGTCGGCTATCGCGGCAATCCCGATACACCTTCTGCCATCTTGTTGCGTAACAACGGCTTGCACTTTGAAATCCAGATCGACCGTAACGGCATGATTGGCAAAGAAGATGCCGCAGGCGTCAACGACATTCTTATGGAAGCCGCCCTCACCACCATTATGGACTGCGAAGATTCCGTCGCCGCCGTCGATGATATCGATAAAGTGCTGATTTACACCAACTGGCTCGGCTTGATGAAAGGCGATTTGACCGAACAAGTCAGCAAAGGCGGCAAAACCTTTACCCGCGCAATGAACCCTGACCGAGAATACACCGCTGCTCACGGTGGTACAGTTTCCCTGCCCGGTCGTAGCCTGCTATTTGTGCGCAACGTTGGTCACTTGATGACTAACCCTGCGATTCTAGATCAGGCTGGCAATGAAATCCCCGAAGGTATTCTTGATGGTTACATGAGCGCCATGATTGCGATTCATAACCTCAACGGCAGTGCAAAGTTCAGCAATTCGCGCACCGGCTCGGTGTACATCGTAAAGCCGAAAATGCACGGCCCTGAAGAAGTCGCCTTCACCAATGACCTGTTCGACAGCATCGAAGACGCACTCAAACTGCCCCGCCATACCCTAAAAGTTGGCATTATGGATGAAGAGCGCCGCACCACGGTGAATTTGAAAGAATGCATCCGTGCCGCCAAGGAGCGCGTGGTCTTCATCAACACCGGCTTCTTGGATCGGACGGGCGATGAAATGCACACCTCTATGGAAGCAGGCCCGATGATCCGCAAAAATGACATGAAGTCATCCGCGTGGATTCAAGCTTACGAAAACTGGAACGTCGACATCGGTTTGGAATGCGGCTTGCCGGGTCATGCACAAATCGGCAAAGGCATGTGGGCAATTCCCGATCAAATGGCAAACATGCTGGCAACCAAAATCGGGCATCCACTGGCGGGCGCAAATACAGCGTGGGTTCCATCCCCCACCGCTGCTGCCTTACATGCATTGCATTACCACAAGGTCAATGTATTTGCGCGTCAGGAAGAGCTGAAAAGCCGTCCGCGTGCCAATATTGACGACATTCTCACCATTCCGGTAGCAGCAAATCCGAATTGGAGCACGGAAGAAATCCAGCAGGAACCGGACAATAATGCGCAAGGTATCCTCGGTTACGTGGTGCGCTGGGTTAACCAAGGCGTGGGCTGTTCCAAAGTGCCGGATGTGAATGACGTGGGTTTAATGGAAGACCGTGCCACCTTGCGCATTTCCAGCCAGCACATGACGAACTGGTTACACCACGGCATTTGCACCGAGGCGCAAGTGATGGAAGCCTTTAAGCGCATGGCAACGAAAGTGGATGCGCAAAATGCAGGCGACCCAACTTACACCAACATGAGCGGCAACTTCAACAAGAGCGTCGCGTTCAAAGCCGCTTGTGATTTGGTGTTCAAAGGGCGCGAACAACCCAACGGCTATACTGAACCGCTGCTGCACAAATACCGTGCAGAAGCCAAAGTCGCGCTATTTTTCTAACAGTACCTGACATAAAAAAAGCCGCCCAGTAGGACGGCTTTTTTACTGAATCACAACGAATTAGTTACCACTACGCACCAGTCTGACGTAGTTGTAGCTAGCACTATGCCATTGCGCACGGTTGCCGGTTTTTAAACTGAAGCTGACACCCGCGTGCTGAGCAGCATTTGCTGAATTTACATCAGAAGCCCAGTAACCACGTACTGAGCTACCTTGTGTTTCAGGGTCAAATGACGTACTGCCTAAATCAGCATAAATATAGGGGGCTGCTGTTTTGCTGGCATCAATCAAGCCTAACAATTCACTTGTTGTGGGCAATCGCCAGTTTTGGTAGCCACACAACCCTGCCGCATTCACTGCATTGATATAGTCTTGGGTATCACAGTTGATTAACCCCGTAGCCGATTGACAACGACCATTTACATTCGTCGCTGCTGCACCTGAAGCCACGGCTTTTGTTCCCACAACACCGCCTGAAGTTGAGCGCCACTCATAGCCAAAATCTTTGTCACGGAAAGTAGGCGTTTGATTCGCAGCCTCATCGGTTTTTACTTCCCACGTTAATCCAGTCACATTGTCCTTAACGCAACCCACGGTGTCGATGCCGCCTGCAACATAAGGCGCACCACTCAGGTTGTATTTTGTGAAGGTTTTGGGCGTAGCTGTAGTACCACCCGTAGTAGTGGTAGTATTGGTAGGAGCGGCAGTATTAGGGACTTCAGCATTTTGTGAGGCAGAATCGCCGCCACCGCCGCAAGCACTCAGCAGCGCCATAGTAGAAAAAGATAAAGTAATTAATGCGCTTTTCACGCCCGTTTTGAAGGTTACGTTTGCATTCATAGTAGGTGACACCCCATATAATTAAAAAGAGTAACCCTATATAACATAAATCCAAATAATATCATAGGAGAAATTGATCGACACATGCATATTATCGTTTAATGATATATCCATCGTTTGCAGCAAGAAAATTAGCAAATACCGCAGAAAAATCGTCCACCACCGAGGTTTTAACCGCATCCAGCGCCAATAATGCATCACTCCACGCTTGCATCCGCTTACTGAGTGGAAGCTCCAAACCATGCTCCTGCTTCAACAATGTCAGTCGCATGAATAAAGGTGCATACACGCAATCCACCAAATGAAAAGCTTGCCCCGCAAAGTACGGCAACTCTGGCGACAACATCGTATCCAAACGTTGTAAACCTTGCTGTAAAGCATCACGTGCCTCGTTAAAACCCGTTTCATCTTTCGCGGTCAACATACGGAATTGACGCCCCAATAATTCTGAGCAAAACTCAATCCAAGCACGATGCTGTGCCCTCTCCAAAGGCGTAGCGGGGTGCAGTGCAGGCGGATACACCTCATCCAGATATTCAAGAATAACGGCTGATTCAAACAATGGCGTACCATCTACCAGCAATACAGGCACTTTGCCCAAGGGAGAAATAGCCTTAAACCAATCGGGTGGCTCATGAGGATTGATATGCGTTAAGGTATAAGTCACACGCTTCGCATTCAACGCGATCACAGAACGCTGCACGAATGGGCAAACTTTAAAACTAATGAGTTCCAACTTAGCAGATTGAGACATAGGCAACACTTCCTTAAAGCAACAGCAATAAGTCGCACTATACACGAATCTATGTGAAAAATGAGCAGAGGAGCTGTCTTGCAAAAGGAAGCCCGCTAACAGCAGGCTAAAGGGTAATTGAAAATGAAGTGGTGGCCGGAGACGGAATCGAACCGCCGACACGGGGATTTTCAATCCCCTGCTCTACCAACTGAGCTATCCGGCCACAGAGGGCGTAATTAAAGCGTTTTGATGTGTCCTTGTCAAGCACTAATATTTACGTTTTTTCTGCTACACTTCAACGCATCCATTGCAACCAACCGAAAATGCCCTCACACCTATGGATTCACACGGTCTACTGTTATTTCTTCTCTGGCTAGCTCTAGCAGTAGGCATTATTCTGTTTGTACGCTGGCTCAGCCATTTTTTAAGCAAGTTCAAACTACCCAATGATACACGGCTCCTTATCCTGATTGCGTTTACAGGCACATTGGTCATTGCTGCTCTAAACTTCCTTTGGAAACAAGGAGACAAACAACCCGCGCCCCCCGTCACTACCGATGGTACTGCAAGCACTCAACCACCTAAAACCGGACTTGATCTAGACACTTACGAAAGTACGGCCTATCCCGCGCTCTACGGCTTACGGCAGGATATGCTCAAACAAATAGCCGATTTGCACACATTTTTTGGTAACGTGAGGCAATGGGCTGAACACATGCCGGAGCAACGCCGCTTCCTGCAAACGATTATCGACATCCGCTGGGAGCAACAGCAACAATTACGTAAAGCCTATCAAGAAATTGACCGCAGCCGCCGTGCGTTTTGGCTGCACTACCATACCGGCGAAGACCGACACGTCCGCAAAATGTTTGATGAAGAGGCATTACGCTTACAAAAACGTATCCAGAATGCCTTAGGCGACAGCCGCGCATTCCAATTGGAAGAAGCTGATGCCATCCGCGAGCACCTGCGTAAAGCCGGTGAAAATCTTAAAGCCGCGATACTACCTAAGCCCAAAAAAGGGCAAACGCGTGCCGACCAGTTCGCGCCTTATAGTGATCATAATCGCCAAGTACTGCTGGAAACGCTCACACGCAAACAAGAAAACAGCATTCTACCCAATCTCAATAAGTTGCAGCAGGAAGAAGCTCAAATACGCTCAAAACTCGCTTATATGCTTGAATATCAAAAGGTTAATACCGACTTGCAGCAAGAAGTTAACCAACTCATCCTAGCTTGGAATGACGCATTGATTTACAATCAATACGCACAATACCGGCTACTGTTTGCGACAGAAACACTCGAAACGGCTCTGCTCCTTAACACCCTCCCCGACAATCGGGATTACGCCTGGTTACTCAAGCAATTACGGGAACTTGCCCCAACGGTATTAGCGCAAGCCGAGGCAGAACGCGATGTCGCCGCTTATAGCTATAACCCGGACATTGAGCAGCGTTATCGCAAACCACGTTGATCACTCAGGGGCGCTCATCCCTATAGAAGTCGTCATCATCCTCGTCATCTGCCATGACTGGCTGTTCACGCTCACGAGCAGGCGTTGGGGCCGGCTTTTTCTCTTCCGCTGATTTAGCTTCATGCGCAAACAGCCCCGTGTGCAAACTGTGCGTCATGTCATTGAGTGAGCCACCTTTCAAACCCACTTCGCCCAACAAGCTTTCAATCAACGGTACTTGCGCCCGGTAACGCAAAGCACTGTCCACCACTTGCTCAGCAAGGTTACTGCCCGCGCCGCCACCGTTATTATTGCCGTTGCCTGCATCACCGCTATTGTTACCACCACCCGCACCACTGCGCCCGATGGCATTATTTAAACCGTCGATGTGCATGATTTTGATGCCCTCGATATTTTCCATCGGGCGGACACTTTCGCGAATAATATTCGGCAATTGCCGCACAATTTCCATTTTAACCTGCATCGCAATCTGGTCGTTGGAAAGCAGGTTGGAGGCTTCATTCAACGCTTTCTTACCCGCTGCTTCGACTTCGTAGCGCAATTGTGCTGCCAATGCTGCCATTTTTTCCACATCGGCATTGGCTTCAGCAATAATCACTTGGCGACGTGCTTCTTTTTCAGCACTGATGATTTCCACAATGCGGGAACGTTCGGCTTCAGCGCGTTCGCGGGCGGTGCGGATTTCTTCGGAAATCTTCTCGAATTCGGCTTTGACCTTGTTGGTTTCGATCCACGCCTGCGATACGTCACGCTCCAAGGTGGCTTGCTGGATATTCATCGACTGCTGGGCGCGTTCGATCAGAATTTCCTTTTCGATATTGATTTCTTCGATTTTGCGCTGGGTTTCGGCTTCGTTTTCGGCTTTTTGGCGCTTGCGTTCATTTTGCGCCACGACTTCCTTGTATTCCATCTCTTCTTTTTTGATGGTGGCTTCGAGGTTACGCTGCTTAATCGCCACCGCCGTTTCTTGCTCAATATTATTGCGGCGCTTAGCGTTGTCGGAGGTCACTTGCTCCAAAATACTCAAGCCTTTGGCGTCGAAGGCATTGTTGGGGTCGAAGTATTTTTTGTCGGTTTGGTCAAGACCCGTAAGGGATACCGATACCAGTTCCAAACCGTTTTTGTGGAATTCGGCATTCACTGCCTCTTCTACGTTGTGCTCGAACGCGGCACGTTTTTGGTGCAATTCGTCCAGCTCCATGCCTGAGGCAACCGAACGTAGCGCGGCAACACATGGCGCTTCAAACACCTCTCTGATCGCCTCCTGATCCAAGGTACGTAACCCCAGAGCGCGAGCGGCAGTACTGATCGCTTCGGGACGAGCCTCCACCCGCAGGAAGAATTCAGCGGTTACATCCACCCGTAACGGGTCTTTCGTGACCAGTGCCTGCTCCATTTCACGGGTAATTTCAATTTTCAGGGTTTGCATATTAATCGGCATCACCTCGTGGATGACAGGCAGCACAAATGCACCACTGCCAAGAATCACTTTTTCCCCGCCCAAGCCCGTGCGCACAAACGCGGTATCTTTTTTAGCACGTTTGTAAAAAGCAGAGAAAAAGGCCGCCCCGAAGATCGCGAGTACCAAAATACCCAGCGATAGGTAAACGTAGATAGTCCATTCCATGTGCTTCCACCCAAGTGTGTTCGATTGCGATAGGGAGAGTATACGCAATATCTTGAAATAACGCTGGAAACCCTTCAAGAGCCGATTAAGCCACCGTTATGCTTAATAAAACTATATTATGAATCAAATAAAGACAATGGGCTTGCAATACCAATGATTTCGATACGACGCAGGGTACTGATGTTAGGGCTGCAAATCAGCGCCGCAACGTTGTACACCACCAATGCGGTGGCTGAGACAGGTATTACCGCATTAACCTTAGAACAACTGGCGCAACAACAAGCAACACTTACCCAACGCACAAACGCTTATGTTGACAACCTCATTGATGCCACGACGGCTGAAGATGCTGCACCCTCTGCCACTGTTGACACAACACTTGCCGAAGAATCCGCATCCGGCTACCGCACCCTGAACATGGGGATAGACACTCGCCATACCCGCACCGACGCGGGCAACACGCAAACCCGCCAAGCGTTGAATCTGGATGCTTCACGGCAAACCCGCGACTACGGCACTTTCACACTCGATACCCAAGTTACCCAGCAAAACACCAGTGCCAGCACGGAAACGCCCCCAGAAACCCAAGAAATCACCGCGACGCTCTACCAAAATGATTGGCTGCTAAACGACGAATGGCAAATGGACAACACCATCGGGGTGGTGCGTTCCGCTCAAAACAGTTTAATCAGCCAATCCAATAACCTGAGCTTACCGTCACGCACTTACCTTGGCAGCAACAGCCGCATCAGCAATGACAAAACTGAAGTACGCCTCATGCACGGCAAAAAAGGTGAAGTGCTCGACAATGGCGATATAACCACCACCGAACAAGCGGTAACGGGTCTGAGCGTCACCCATCGCCTCAACGAACAATGGGCGGTGGGCGCACAAGGCTGGCAAGCGCAAGATGAAGACGCGCAACAACACCAGGAAGCCACCCTTGCGGTGCAACACACCAACGCATCCGGCAGCCTGCAAACCAAAGCACAAATCCTCACCAACGAAGCCGGTAGTGGCGCGTGGGTTGACACCGAATACCAGCAAGATCGTTTTCGCCATCAAGCGGGCGCTTACGCGCTCGGCGACGGTCTGACGTGGATGGGTGATGACGTAGCCGATAACACCCAAGGCGCTTACTGGCGCATGGGCTACACCCACCCGCGCTACAACACGCATTCCAGCATTGAATGGCAGCAACGCCAAGCCGATACCGCAAGCGGTGACACCCAAGAATTACGCCTTAACCAAAGCCTCAGCTACCAATACGACCGCACCACGCGCACCGGCGGGCAACTGAGCCACACCCAAACGCAAGCGGCTGATGACCGTCAACAAACCCAAGGCAGCGTCTTCGTGTCACGTTCGTGGAGCAACGGGCAAGACAGCCGCTTGCAACTGCGCGTCAGCCACGACCAAGAACCCGACACCACCACCCAAACCCGTGAAATAGACTATTCACATCACTGGTTACTGCCCGCAGCCAACGAGCTTTCTTGGCAAATAAATGCCCGCAATGAACAAGACGAAGCCGAAGATCGCAATACTTACCAAACAGGGCTAGACTGGCAACATCACCTCAGCAATGGTGACAATGTAGGTGCAAACCTCACCCTAAGCAAAGCCAGCTCGTCTGATGATAACCTTGGCACGCACCAAAACTACCGTGCCTTTGCCCGCAAACAACTGAATAGCAAAATAAATCTTGAAGCCAGCATTGAGCAAACACACGACACCGAAGGCAAGCGCGATCAAGGGATAGCCCTTTCCCTGAATTATCAAGACAGTTGGGGCAAACCGTTAGGGCGACGTGACGTTCGCAGTGGCAGTATTCGCGGCGTGGTATTTTTCGACGAAAATAACGACGGACGGCAGCAGCCCCTAGAAAAGAAAGCTGCTAATATTGAGTTGGTGTTGGATGGGCGTACTCCGGTAACAACCGACCAAAACGGTGAGTTCGTGTTTCCCCAAGTGGCAACCGGCGCACATGAGCTGGCGGTAGCGTTTGGTAGCATCCCGTTACCGTGGGAACTTTCCACCAATTTCAATACCAAAGTAACCGTCGGATTGCGGGACACCAGCACCCTCGCCATACCACTGGCAAAGGTAACGGATCAATGACCCAATCCCCAACCTTCTCAATCAATAATAACAGTAAGAGCGTAATAAAAATGAAACTACTAAAACCTAGCCTGCTGGCTTCCAGCGCGTTATTGCTCGCCTTAACCGGCACCGCCTTTGGCGAAGCGGGCATTTCCTCCAAAGTAGGCGCAGCACCTGATCCCGTCACAGCCAACGTCAACTTCAAAATCAAAGTACCCGAAATCATTATCTTGCGCGTGGGTGATTGGGAAAGCACCGCCAATACCCTTATCTGGGATTATGCCTTTGGTTCAGGGTTAACCAACCCGACCAATAACGCTGATGCCACTTCTGCGCAATGGGACAAAATGACTGCCAGCATAGTAGATCCACAAAATGCGAACAGTGATAATGAAAGTGCTGCCGATAAAGCTGGGGATGGTATCCTCAAAGTTGCCGCTTTTAGCAACACGGGCGATGTCCGCCTCACCTCTGCCATCGTCACGGATTTTACCGCCGTTACCGCTGGCTTCAATAAGCCGTCTTTAAGCGAAATTAGCGCAACCAGTGGCGGTAGTATTGCGCACACCGCACTCAATGGGTTTGCAGGCAGTGGTACAGTTGACTTAACCAATACAGCAGGCATAGTCAAACTAACAGATGCTTGGCAATACACGTACACACCAACCAACAACCCGGCGGCGGGTGAATACAACGCTGAAGTCAAATACACGTTGGCGAATATTTAAATAAGATAGTGCAGGGTTCGGCAACCATTGCCGAACCTTTGCCAGATTCTCACAACAGGGGCTACATGATGAATAACACCGCACTCAAACTTTTTTTCAGTTTGTTAGGCTTAGGCATGGCAGCCAACGCATCTGCCAGTGGCTTTTCGGCGGCTGCCAGCCCGCCACGCTATGAACTTTCCGCCACGGCGGGGCAAAAAGTATCGCAAGTGCTGGAAATTTATAACGTCGGCAATGCCAACGAACAATACACCGTCAAAACCAACGACTGGCAACTCCAGGGCGATAACCTCAGTTTCCACGACGAACTCCTCCCCAACAGTTGCCGCGAATGGGTCAAGCTCGAACGCCACAAAATCACTGTCAACCGTGGTGACAAACGCCCAATGCGCTTTGAAGTCGACGTTCCCGCTGGCACACCCGCGCAAGAATGCCGCTTCGCCCTCATGGTCGAAGGCACCACCCCCGCCCCCAATCAAATTGCCGACAATATCAACCTGCCAGTCAACGGGCGTTTAGCCGTCATCGTGTATTTGGCTATCGGCGGCGCAGAACCCGCCCTCACCGTTGCCAACCTGCAAATGTCCGGCAAAACCCCTGCGCTCAAAGTCAGCAATAGCGGCACCGCGCACGGTCGTCTGCAAGGCGTACTCGCAGGCACGGACAGCAGCGGCAAAGCCATCGACTTCTCGGTGTCCAGCACCCCGATTATGGCAGGTGAATCGCGCTTACTCCCGCTCACCCCGCACCTTGGCGAAAAACACCTTGACCCGAAAACCATCCAATACCCCGTCAAGCTCAAAGGTCAGCTTTACTGGGAAAAAGGCGCGTTTGCGATTGACCAAACATTGTAAGGTGACTAGCGTGTTAAAAAACAAGACCATGGCATTGTGTGGGGTAGTATTGGCATCCACGCTGCATACAAGTATTGCCAAGGCGCTATGCTGGGGGGCTAATGGCGGTGAACACTTAATGCATTTTTCGATTATCAATGGCCTTGCCACAAACCCCGCCCCGGAGATTATCTTTAATCTCCCCGGTGATCGGCTTGGCGATGGCAACAACTATGTTTCCAGTAATGTGTTAAATCGCGGCGGCGTAAACACCTTGCCTAATCATGTGCGTTTTCGCCTACATGTTACTGAACGCACTACCCGCTCGATTGTGTTACAAGCCGACTCTTCCGACCCGCTATCCTGCACCACCTGCACCAGTTCAGTGACCATGCCTTTTTCCGCACTGGGTTGGACGGTTAACCGCGCCACAGAATCTACCGGGCTTACAGTCGCTAACGGGCGCTTCAATAATGGGCAACAGACTTGGATGGTATCCCCACCCAAGACTGAAAGCATTGTTAACTTGGAGTTTGACTTCCTCAATAGCAAGGTTTACCCAGCAGGTGTTTATAAAGGCGAATTCAAAACCATAGGCAGGGCGCAATGATGCCATTCCACCCCAAACCGTTACTGCTACTCATCAGTTGCTGCCTGTTAGCAGCACCGGCGACAGCAACTCGCATGGCATGTACCGATGATGAAACAGCACAGTTACCCGTCAAAGTAGAAATTAACGTCCCGGCTTTTCTGTTTTTACAAGTGGGCAATGCCAATCAAACCGCAGAACTTACCTACAACGTCAGTGCCAATCTATCGTCAGGGGCATACACAGGGGCAATCCCACCGGCAGGCGAAAGTGGGCTTGCCCCCAGCAGCATTACCGGCAGCGATGTGAGTAACGGGGTGAATGTGGCGGTACGCGCCAATTGCGGGCAGGTAAAAATTGCTTACCGCGTGACCGACAACAACGGGCTGGCAAACAATCAAGGGCAATTCATTCCTTACGAAACGTTGCAAACCAGCACCTCGGATAGCGGCTTGCCTGCCCCTACTTTGCGCAATGCAGCAGACGCAGAAAGTCTGGTCAGCACCAGCAGTTATGGCTCGGTAACAGATCGCCAAGCGACTTGGCAATACACCTACACCAACAGTGCCTTACCCGCTGCGGGTACTTATCAAGGCACGGTGACTTATCAGGCAAGCTGTTTGTAAGCGCACCATTGATCCGTTTAAACCTTGCCAAATATCGTTATTTATTTTATGAATGGGCGTAGATTCTCCTTAATAGTTTCTGAACACAGAAACGTATTTGAGGAACATGGTCATGAATCGCCTCGCCCGCCTCGGCTTAACGTCTGCCGCACTGTTACTCGCACTGAGTGGTACTTTCACGAGCGAATACGCCAGCGCGGAAGCCGCACTTAATCAGCCCGTCCATGTTCACTTCACCATCAAGGTACAAGAAGTGCTAACGGTCAACCTGCGCGGCAATCATTTGGATGTTGGCAGCAATAATGGCAATATTTTGCTAGTCAACGACAATCTCAACACCGCCAATATGTTCGCCCTATCAGGTAACACCAATGTCAGCGTGATTATCAGCAGTCAAGACGGGGGAATCGTGGTTGCCACCCCTTAATAGTTTATAATTCATCACCATGACAACCATAGAACACCGAGTCTACACCGCAGCTCAAGTCCGCCAACTCGACCACATCGCCATCCAGCAACATGGTATTCCCGCCTACACTCTCATGTCGCAAGCGGGGAGCACAACCTTCGAGCAAATGCAGCATCATTGGCCAAAAGCACATGCCTTGTGTGTACTGTGCGGCAGTGGTAACAACGGCGGGGATGGTTACGTCATCGCCCGTCTTGCCTTACAAGCAGGCTGGAACGTCACCCTGTTATCACTCGCTGATACTGCCCGTTTGCAAGGTGCTGCCGCACAAGCCTGCCAAGACTTCTGCCAAGCGGGTGGACGAATTCAACCCTATACCGAGCATGAGCAACTGCCCACCGCTGACTTAATGGTTGATGCCCTCCTCGGCACAGGCTTGGAGCGTCGTGTCACGGGTGCTTATGCCCGCGCTATCAACCTTCTCAACCAGCAGAGCGCCCCCATCATTGCCGTCGACATACCCTCCGGCTTACATGCTGACACGGGTCAACCCTGCGGTGGTGCGGTTGAAGCCACGCTCACCGTGACTTACATCGGCCTGAAAATCGGTCTACTCACCGGCACTGCCCGCGATTATTGCGGAAGGCTAAGCTTCGCACGCCTCGGCGTACCTGATGCAGTGTACGCGCAAGTCCCCTGCACGATGCATTTGCTGGGTCAGCATACCTTACGTGAATATCTCCCACCCCGCCGTCGTTCTGCCCACAAAGGCCAGACGGGGCATAGCTTGTTAATCGGCGGTGCACCCAGTATGAGCGGCGCAATCCGCCTCGCCGGTGAAGCCGCTTTACGCACTGGCAGCGGCCTCGTTTCCATTGCCACTCACCCGGAACACGCTTTCCTGCTCAACCTCCACCGCCCAGAACTCATGGTACATGCGGTCGATTCACCCGCACAACTACAGCCTTTACTGTCACGCATGGATGCTATTGGCATCGGCCCCGGCATGGCACAAACCACCTGGTCTCACCATCTGTTTTCGCTGATCCAAAACACCAAACTGCCCAAGGTATTGGACGCTGACGCGCTGAACTTACTCGCCAAACACTGTAGCCAACGCGATGACTGGATACTAACCCCACACCCCGGCGAAGCCGCACGCTTACTCGCTTGCAGCACTACCAACATTGAACAAAACCGTATGGCTGCTGTGAGCCGCTTGCAGCAAGAATACGGTGGCGTTATCGTACTCAAAGGCGCAGGTACACTGATCGCCAGTGCCGACACCATCGCTATTTGCCCCGCTGGCAACCCCGGCATGGCTTCCGGCGGCATGGGCGACGCACTGACGGGTATTATCACCGCTTTGTTAGCACAGGGGTTAAGCTTGATCGCAGCGGCTGAAAGTGGTGTGTGGCTACACGCACACGCTGCCGACCTTGCCGCTACGAAGGGTGAACGCGGTTTATTGGCCAGCGACCTCATTGCACATTTACAGGAAGCACTTAACACATGAACAACTGGCAACAGGTAGACGATGAAGCCGCCATGCTCGCCATCGGTGCAGCCATAGCACGACGCTTCCCCAGTGGGGGGCTAATTACCCTACACGGTGATTTAGGCGCGGGAAAAACCACGCTAGTACGTGGCTTGTTACGCGCCTTAGGGCACACTGGCAATGTCAAAAGCCCCACTTATACGTTAGTAGAACCCTATCATCTGGGACAACGTGATGTATTTCACTTCGATCTGTACCGTTTAGCCGAACCAGAGGAGTTAGAGTACATGGGTATCCGCGATTACTTACACCCGGATGCATTGTGCTTAGTCGAGTGGCCAGAAAAAGCGGCAGGTATTTTACCAAAGCCAGATATGCAAATTCACATACGCCATTGCGGTAATGCCCGCGAAATTTTGATAGAATGATTTCACTCAATCAATCATGAAGTTATCGCATATTAGTAAAAAACCACTTGAAAAGTGTCTTGGTCTGAATTAATACTTATAGGGAAGAAGTATCATTCCATTCGTGTTGTTTGAGATTAGGCCATGAACACCAAAAAATTGAGCCGTAGAGGTTTCCTCCTGAAGTTGAGTGCATTAGCCGGTGCAGTCGCCAGTGGATTCAATACAGTATCAGCACGTGCTGCGGATGCTGTTACGGGGCATTTAACCGGGGCAAACCTTAGCGGCACATCAGAGCAATTGAAATTCCTGCTGCAACTGGATGCACCGATTGCCCATAAAGTTTTCACCTTAGACAGCCCTGATCGCGTGGTCATTGACTTGCAGAATACCACCATGCAAGGCAAGCTGAAGCAAGGCGCACACGATCGCAAACCCATTACTGGCATTCGCTATTCTGAACGTGACAATGGCAGTTTACGGGTAGTACTGGACGTAGCAGAACAAGTCACTGTCAAATCTTCCTTAACACCGGATGGTGCAAACCATTTGCTAACCATTACCCTCAAGCCAAACGGTAAAGGCAGCACTGGCAAATCCCCAAAACCGGAAAAAGAAAAACCCAAGTCCGCCAAAGAACCCGAAACTCCTGCTACCTCAGAACCTTCTAAAGGTAAATTCATCGTCGTCATCGACCCGGGACACGGCGGCAAAGATCCGGGTGCGGTTGGCGCAAATGGCACACAAGAAAAAGACGTCGTATTGCAAGTGGCACGTAAACTCAAAGCCCATATCGACCGTGAAAAAGGCATGAAAGCCATCCTGACCCGTGACAGTGATAAATTCATCCCACTACGTGAGCGCATGGATCTTGCCCATAAACACAAAGCTGATCTGTTTATTTCAGTTCACGCCGATGCCAACCCTAGCACCCGCGTCAGTGGCTCTTCCGTTTATATCCTGTCAGAAACAGGCGCGTCCAGCGAAGCTGCCCGTTTGTTAGCTGAAAGCGAAAACTCTTACGAATTAAAATTTGGTGGGCGCAGTTTCAACAATACCAGCGAAAAAATTGCCTCTGTATTGCTGGATCTGAGCCAAAACGCCATGATGGATCGCAGCCTGAACTTAGCCAAAGGTGTCTTGCGCGAGCTATCCAAGGTCAACAACCCGTTACGCCGTCGGGTTGAAAGTGCCCGATTTGTTGTACTGCGTTCACCAGACATTCCCTCCATGCTGGTCGAAACAGCCTTCATCAGCAACCCGACTGAGGAAAAACGCCTGCGCACGGCTGATTATCAACAAAAATTAGCGACGGCAATGTTCCAAGGGGTCAAGCGTTATCAAATTGCCTACGCTGATAGCGGACGGGCAAATACCTAAACACGGCTACAGCACTATCACACACATCACTCCTTAGCAGTGTCACATGACATTGCTTTGTCACCCGTAAACTGTCAATCCTGTCAAAAAGTGACAGGATTGCACCCCTCCCAAATCTTCATTTCAATTAGATAAAATCATTAAATTTTATTATTAATTAATTACTTGTAACTATTATGATGACTTTGGCACAAGGGTTGCAATAACTTCGGCACAGACTGAGACGGCGAAGACCAGAAGGTCTGTAAGGGACGACAACAATAACAAGAAAGGGTTAAGGAAAGCATTTATCAGCAAGCCCCAAGAGATAGCGAGCAGGCATAAACATTAATAACAATAAAGCGCCTGACCATATCTCGACTCCTCTCCTCCCTGTGGCGACACAGGGAGACTTTACTAGGAGATAGGTGTTTGAAAACAACAATAATAACAAGACAATAATAATAATAACATTTGCCCGTGTTGACTCCCCCCGCTAGTCGGGGGTTTCGTTTTTCTGGCAACGATACGTGCCGTTTGTCATCTTCTCTTCTTGTTTGGCTATATTCCAAGCATTTTCCATCTGCTCTAAACTTGCCGTATCCAAAGCAATACCGGCTGCTGCCAGCAAGGCTTCTACCCGCTCAAACCGCCGCTCAAACTTACGGTTCGATAGACGTAACGCATTTTCTGCATTCACACCGAGTAAACGTGCCAAATTAGTGGCTCCCATCAACACATCGCCGACCTCCTCCTCAATCCGAGCAAACGGCTCTTGTTTAGCGACCGCATCAACCACTTCATCCAGTTCCTCGTGGATTTTGGGGATCACTTGCTGCAAATGATCCCAATCAAACCCCACCCCAGCCGCCCGACGCTGAAGTTTTTGACTACGCCGCAACGCAGGCATAGCAGCGGGAATGCCTGCAAAGAAGCCTGTTTCGGTCGATTGTATCCCGCGTTCTGCTTGTTTGATCGCATCCCATGCCTGTTTTTGCGCGTGTTCATCGGCATATACCGTATCACCGAATACATGAGGATGCCGCCGAATCATTTTGCGGGAAATACCTGCTGCTACATCGTGAAAATCGAACAAACCCTGCTCACTGGCAATTTGCGCCATAAACACAATTTGAAACAATAAATCACCTAACTCATCACACAGAGCAGCAGGGTCTTGTTTGTCTACTGCCTCAGCGACTTCGTACACCTCTTCCAGGGTGTATGGCAAGATCGTTTGCCAGGTTTGCTTAATATCCCATGGGCAACCCTGCTGCGGATCACGCAAGCGCCTCATAATATTAAGCAATTCATCAATAGGTGTATGACTTAATCCGTTTTTGCCTTGCATAGCATTTACCTGTGGCGTATCGTGCGTTTGTCGTGCAATATACACAATTGTGGTATGAATGCTACGCTCAAACATAAAGCAAAATCCAACTTTACGACTCAAAACCTAGACTTGAAGGAGATCACCATGACTCTTAAACACATTGCAGGCATTAGCTTCGCTGCACTGATGCTGGCCGCTGCCGGTGCCAATGCTGCCGATATGAAAGTTGTCAAAAACAGCGACGGCATTGTTGTTAAAAATAGCTTTGGCGAATGCGTCCAAGCCGTTTACGGCTTCGAGCCAGAAGGCTGTGAAGCAGCACCAGCGGCTCCTGCTGCTGCACCGGTTGCACCAGCACCGACGCCACGCGCTGTACCTCGTGCGCCTGTTGTGCCTAAAGTGAAAGCAAAAGGCAACTACAAAGGCCCCGTCCAAATGGATCCGGCAGCACGTTCTAGCATGAAGCGCTACCAGAAATAAACCGGACAATGAATCAAATCGCTTGATTCATAAACGGTTTAAAAAGCCTCCTTGCTTCGCGGTAAGGGGGCTTTTCTTTGAGTCTTGACAAAGAAAATTTTGCTTGGCTATAGGAACTTAACCACAAAGTAACCTATAATCCTAGCCGTTGTTGTATATTTAAGACACTATAGTCACAACTTACGCCTCCTGCCGACAGAATTAATATTTCATGGGTGTGGGAGTACGGGGTTCAACAATCTAAACTCAAAAACTAGGCTTAAGGAGATCAACATGACTCTGAAGAAAGTTGCAAGCATTAGCGTAGCTGCTCTGATGGCAGCAATGATGATGACAACTGCATATGCAGAAGACGGCAAATATGTCCAAAATAGCGACGGTAAACCTGTCAAAAACAGTTCTGACGAATGCGTTAAGGCACAATACGGCAGTATGCCAGAAGGCTGTGAAACAGCGCCACCACCGCCGCCGCCGCCAGTAACACCGCCGCCAGTAACACCGCCGCCAGCTCCACCAGCACCTATCCAAAAAATGACGCTGACTTCTGATGCCAACTTCGATTTCGATAAGGCAACCCTGAAACCAGCCGGTCAAGCAAACTTGGATCAATTCCTGTCCGGTTTGGCTGGTGCTAAAGTCAGCGGTATCAGCGTAGTAGGCCACACTGACAGTGTTGGTTCCGATGCTTACAACCAAAAGTTGTCTGAACAGCGTGCCGCCGCCGTTGCCAACTATCTGGCAGGCAAAGGCGTTCCGGCTGCTGCCATCCAAGCTTCCGGCAAGGGCGAATCACAACCTGTTGCTGACAACAGCACCAAAGCAGGCCGTGCTGCCAACCGCCGTGTAGAAGTTGAGGCAAGTGGTACACGTTAAGTACCTGCTCAAAACCAGTTACCTGTAATAAGTGCTGGTATTGCTAGAGAAAAGCCGGGGTTTCCCGGCTTTTCTTTGTACGCTATCCGTATGGAAATACTTCATTCCCTGCTAATATTCCGCTAGTATGTTGACCCTTATCTTGGTTGGATCGCGCTTTTTCCACCTTGATAACACTCTACTTTTCACCATTATCCCTCTGGAGACAGAAAATATGTCAATCAAAGTGGCTGTACCCAAGGAAACCGCCGAGGGCGAGCGTCGGGTTGCCATCGAATCCAGCGTCATTGCCAAACTCACCAAATTGGGTGCTGAAGTGTTGGTGGAAGCTGGGGCTGGTGATGCAGCACATATTCCTGATACGGCATTCAGCGGTGCGACGATTGTGTCAGCAGCCCATGATTTGTATCAACAAGCTGACATCGTGCTCAAAGTTCAACCTCCATCTGAAGCAGAAATTGCTCAATTACGCGAAGGCAGTGTGCTGATTGGTACGTTACAACCCTATAAATACCCAGAACGTATCGCCGCACTCAACGCAAAAAATATTACCAGCTTTGCGATGGAGCTGATTCCACGTATTTCGCGAGCACAAGCGATGGATGTGCTTTCATCACAAGCGGCAGTCGCCGGTTACAAAGCAGCTATTATGGGTGCTGATCTTGCACCACGCTTTTTCCCGATGCTGACCACAGCGGCTGGCACAATTCGCCCCTCAAAAGTCATTATCATTGGTGTCGGGGTAGCAGGTCTGCAAGCGATTGCAACTGCACGGCGTTTAGGTGCAGTAGTGGAAGCTTATGACGTGCGTTCTGCCACCAAAGAGCAAGTCCAGTCCCTCGGTGCAAAATTCATCGAACTCGGTATTACTGCCGAAGGTGAAGGTGGCTATGCGCGTGAACTGACTGCCGAAGAGAAGCAGAAACAGCAAGAGGAACTCGCCAAACACATTGCAACAGCAGACGTACTGATTACCACAGCGGCGGTTCCCGGTCGCCCTTCGCCGAAGATCATTCCTGAAGCCACCGTGGAAGGCATGAAGTCCGGTGCGGTCATTATCGACTTAGCAGCAGAAGGCGGCGGTAACTGTACCCTGACACAACCAGGCAAAACCATCGTACATAAAGGCGTAACCATTCACGCGCCACTAAACGTACCCAGCCAAGTGCCAGTACATGCTTCCGAAATGTACGCTAAAAATCTGCTCAACTTCTTATCACCGATGTTGAAAGACGGCGCGTATACGCCCGATTTCAACGATGAAGTGATTGCAGGCGCGTTACTCACACACGAAGGCAAAATCATGAACGAAGCCATTCGCCAACTGGTTGAAGGAGCATAACAATGGAAGGTTTTATCGCCATCTACATCTTCATTCTTGCCGGGTTTGTCGGCTATGAAGTGATTTCCAAAGTGCCGGTGATCCTGCACACCCCGTTGATGTCGGGTTCTAACTTCGTCCACGGCATCGTCTTGGTCGGGGCAATGGTCGTATTGGGTCAAGCCGAAGGGTTCAGCGAGCAACTGGTCGGCTTCATTGCCGTAGTATTAGCCGCAGGCAATGCGGTCGGCGGTTACGTCGTAACCGAGCGGATGCTGGAAATGTTCAAAAGCAGCAAAGGGGATAAATAAACATGAACCTTTTTGTTGAAATTTTTTACTTGGCAGCCGCTGTGCTGTTCATTCTTGGCCTTAAGCAAATGGCATCGCCCGTCACCGCACGGCGCGGCATTGTGTGGGCTGGTATCGGCATGGTGTTGGCAACACTGATTACCTTCGTACACCCGCACGTCAACACTAACTATTTGCTGATCATTATCGGGATTGCGGTCGGCGGCGGTATTGCTTGGAAAACCGGCAAAGAAGTAGCCATGACCGATATGCCGCAAATGATTGCACTCTACAACGGCATGGGCGGTGGTGCAGCGGCTGCGATTGCGGCAGTGGAATTAATCAAGCACCATGAAATGGATCCGGTTGTGCAATTACTCGCCGTAGCGGGTGCACTGATTGGTGCGATAGCGTTCTCCGGTTCATTGATTGCGTTTGGTAAATTGCAAGGTCTAAAGCAATTACGCGGTGCATTCCGTTTCAAAAATCAGCAGCGTATCAATGCAGCCCTGTTTATTGTCACGGTGTGGATGGGTCTGGGCATTGCGACCAGCGGTACGGATTATGGCATGTTTACGCTGTTCCTGTTCTTTGCACTGGCGTTGGCGTTTGGCGTAATGATGACGCTGCCGATTGGTGGCGCGGATATGCCCGTCGTTATTTCCCTCTACAACGCTTTCACAGGTCTTGCGGTCGGTTTTGAAGGTTACGTACTGGATAACCCTGCAATGATGATTGCGGGGATTGTGGTGGGTTCTGCGGGTACATTGTTAACACAGTTGATGGCAAAAGCGATGAACCGCCCGATTACCAACGTGCTGTTCAGCAATTTCGGCGAAACCACGGGTGAAGCACAAGAAGTCAGCGGCTCAATGAAAGCCATTGAAGCCCCTGACGCTGCTATTATGATGGCGTTTGCAGAAAAGGTTATTATCATACCCGGTTACGGTATGGCAGTGGCGCAAGCTCAACACAAAATTTGGGAAATGACCAAGCAATTGCAAGAACGCGGCGTGACAGTGAAATTTGCGATTCACCCCGTTGCGGGGCGGATGCCGGGGCATATGAACGTATTGCTGGCAGAAGCAGGCGTGCCGTATAACATCATTTACGACCTTGATGAAATCAACGAAGAATTCCGCACCGCCGATGTGGCGTTGGTGATTGGAGCAAATGACGTGGTGAACCCAATTGCACGGACTGATCCCAATAGCCCGATTTACGGAATGCCCATTCTGAACGCGGATTACGCCAAAAACGTGATCGTGGTTAAACGTGGTCAGGGAGCAGGTTTTTCCGGGATCGAAAATCATCTGTTCTTCGCTGATAACTGCCGGATGCTGTATGGCGACGGGCAGGCTGTTGCTAATGAATTGATCAGCAACATGAAAGAACTCTGAACATCAAGTCTTGACAATCGTAAAAAAAGCCCGGTTCATCCGGGCTTTTTTATGAGTTGTCCACATCATAACCTTATGTTCATATTTCATTTAGATTTGTCAACCATGATACAGAAAAATAACTTAAGTCACTGATTATTAAAATACAAAATGAAATGATTATTTTTTAATCAAAGTGTATAAGTGCTTATCAGACAAGGCATAGAGGTAACTGTCCGCAGTTCTTCCACAGAGTTATCCACAGGTTCTGTGCATAACCTGAATTTCCGCTTATGTAGCAAGGAGTTGTTAAGGTTTCCGTAAGTTCCATACGCTATTACGCCACAATTCCGCTAAACTTGCCGACATGAATCAAGAGCGCCACATTATCCACGTTGCAGTGCCACGCCCACTACGTACCTTGCTGAGTTACACCCTAAGTGCAGAGCAACAACCTGCGCCCGGAACACGTGTTCTCGTTCCATTCGGCAAGCAGTACGCAGTCGGGCTAGTCATGAGCACTGCCACTGTCGCAACAGATGCCGCTGATGACAGTTTCACGCTCAAAGCCGTGGAAGTCATCCTCGACGTTACACCGTTGGCTGACCCACATTTGCTGGAACTGTTGCAATGGGCAGCGCGTTACTACCATCATCCGGTGGGTGAAGTGATCTTTTCCGCATTACCCGGCGCCTTACGCAAACCAAAGCCCTTATCCAGTCGCTTGCAAAAATGGTTAGCCGTCACCCCAACTCACCCCGCAGCAGAACCCAATCCCAACCCCGATGGCAATGAGCGCTTACCAAACACACTTCTACTCACGGATGAACAACAGCAATGTTTGCACAGTATCCAGCAATGGAATCAGCAAACCCCACGCCGCCCCATCCTTTTACACGGCATCACGGGCAGTGGCAAAACCGAAATCTACCTACGCTTGATTGAGCCACTGTTTACCGCCGGTAAACAAGTGCTGGTGATTGTTCCCGAAATCGGCTTAACCCCACAATTGCTGCTACGCTTTGCCCGTTTTTTTGGCGACACCCCGATGGCCTGCCTGCATTCCGGTTTAAGTGACGGTGAGCGCCTTAAAGCGTGGCTACAAGCCCGTAGTGGCACTGCCCGTATTATTATTGGCACACGTTCGGCTATTTTTACCCCCGCCCCTCACCTCGCCATGATCGTGATCGACGAAGAACATGATGCATCTCTCAAACAACAGGAAGGTTTTCGCTACCACGCCCGTGACCTAGCGATTAAACGGGCGCAGATGCTCGACATTCCCATCGTCATGGGAACCGCCACCCCATCACTAGAAGCACTGTATAATGCACAAACCTCACGCTTTCATTACGTGCGCCTCAACCAACGCCCCGGCACAACCCGTAAACCTGATCTGCAAATACAGGATACCCGCCCGTTTGAATTACAGGCAGGTCTGACGCCCCACAGCCTACAAACTATCCGCCAAACCTTGGCGCAGGGTGAACAAGCGATGGTATTTCTCAACCGGCGGGGTTTTGCCCCCACGCTGTTTTGCCCCTCCTGTGGCTGGCACGCCAGTTGTCAACATTGCAGCGCCAACCTAACTTGGCACGCCCGCCGCAACCGCTTGGCCTGCCACCATTGTGGTGCTGAGCAAGCCACTCCCTTGCAATGCCCGGTATGCAAAAATCCTAAACTCACCACCCAAGGGCAAGGTACCGAACGCTTGGAACTTACCCTACAAACCACCTTTCCCACCGCCTTAGTAGTACGCATCGACCGCGACAGCACCAGCCGCAAAGGCCAACTCGAAGACAAACTCAGCACCGTGCGCAGCAATGACCCATTGATTCTGGTCGGCACACAAATGCTGGCAAAAGGCCACGACTTCCCCAACCTGACCTTAGTCGTCATCCTTGACATCGACCAATCGCTGCTCAGTACCGATTACCGTGCTCTCGAACGCCTAGGTCAATTACTCGTGCAAGTGGCGGGGCGTGCCGGGCGAGCCGATAAACCCGGCAGAGTCATCCTGCAAACCAGTCAGCCGGAGCACCCTTTGTTGCACCAACTGGTCGGGCAAGGTTACACCCCCTTTGCGCGTCAATTACTGGAAGACCGTAAACGCTGGCATTTCCCACCGTTTGGCTATCAAGCCCTGATCCGTGCCAGCAGCACTGCTAGTATGGAGAAAGCCTTGCAATTTCTGGAACACATCAGCCAACGGCTGCTGACCATTGATAGTGCTACGATTCAACGTTTAGGACCGATTCCAGCCCCCTTGGAAAAGCGAGCCAACCGCTACCGTGCCCAATTGCTATTGAGCAGCCAGCAACGTGCAGCGCTCCATGCGGCATTGCACCAACTGCTACAACAAGCAACAACCTTACCGGGACGTTCAGGAGTACGCTGGTCGATTGATATTGACCCCATTGAATTTAGCTAGATTTCACTTGAAAATATGAGCCATAAGTGATTCATTCCTGAAGTTTTCGCTATAATCATAGAACACTCTACAATCGAGACATCACACCATGACCAAAGATTTCAAAAAACAGGCCGCAGCGGGCAGTGCCTTTGGGCAATACGGTCTGGGTTGGATGGTGGGTGGCGTTGCTATTGGTCTACTGATCGGTGCAGGTATGTACGCACTCGCCAACAAAGGCAATGCCCCAGACGCAACCACGACCACTCCACCCGGCCTCAATACTACCAGCCTCGGCGATACGACTAACCCCGCAACATCCACTCTCAGTACAACTGACGTTACGGCAACAGGCGACAATGGTGGCACATCCACACCACAGAACCTTAGCTCACAAGATCAACCCTCCGATGAAACGCCCGGTTTCAGTTATCACGCCGTCCTGCCTCAATTGGAAATAGACGTGCCACTCGCAGTACAAGTTGAGCAACAGGCGGCTGCCACTAAAGAACCCCCTGATACTAAAAAACCAGTGGCTGCGGCTCCGCCCCCCAAGCAAGCCGACAAAAAAACCGTTGCGGTCGATACCCCTAAAGCCGATACGCCTAAACCAGAAACCAAGAAAGCCCCCCCCGCTGCTGCAATCACCGGGGCTAATGCTCTTCAGATCGGTTCCTATAAAACGCAGGATCAAGCGGCTGATATGCAAAATCGCTTAAAGAAAAAAGGACTCAATAGCCGGGTTGAAACAGCCAACATCCAGGGCGCAACGTGGTTTCGGGTACGCGTGGGGCCAGCCTCTTCCCCAGAAATGCTACAAAAATGGCAACAAACCTTATCTGGCATGGGAATTAGTCCCATGGCAATTCGTATGTAATCATAACAGCCATATCATTGACTGACATAAAACAAGGGAGGCACTAACATGGCATACTTGGACATGAACTCCGGTACACTGGTTGCCAATGCCAGTGAAACCGAGCGAGCGGGCTTTATTCGCCGCACGTATTTGCATTTGGGCGGGGCAATTGTTGCTTACGCCGCACTCACCACCTTACTGATCCAATCAGGAGCCGCAAAGCCGCTCATGCAATTGATGCAAGGTAGCATGTGGAGCTGGCTAATTGTATTAGCCATGTTCATGGGCGCATCTTACCTCGCTGACAAATGGGCGCACTCTGCTATTTCCAAAGAAATGCAGTATGCGGGCTTGGGGCTGTATGTGGCTGCATTTGCGGTTATTTCTACCCCATTGATTTACGGGGCATTGAACTTCGCCCCTAACCCGAATGTATTACCAAGCGCAGCCTTATTGACCTTGATGCTGGCTGGCGGGATCACCTTCACGGCATTTACAACCCGTAAGAACTTTTCCTTCTTAGCGCCGTTTATCACCGTCGGCAGTTTCATCGCTTTAGGCGTGATCTTAGCAAGCATCTTGTTTGGGTTTACGCTGGGTCTGGTGTTCTTTGGCATTATGATTGTGTTTGCCGGAGCCGTTATGCTGTACCAGACGTCACAAATGGTTCATGAATACCACACCGATCAACATGTCGGTGCATCACTGGGGCTATTTTCCAGCGTCGGCCTGATGTTCTGGTATATTGTACAATTCCTGATGAGCTTGACAGGCAACGATTAAGCCTGACATCTCCCCTTCGTGTTTGACAAGGCGTCCTTCGGGACGCCTTTTTATTGTTGGAGAAAATTCTATGGCTACCTACGCAATTGGTGATTTACAAGGGTGTTACGACCCTCTCATGCGCCTCTTGGACAAGCTGCGCTTCGACCCTCGGCAAGATACGCTATGGTTTGCCGGTGACTTGGTAAATCGCGGCAAACAATCCCTCGAAACCTTGCGTTTCGTGCGCTCATTACGTGATGCTGCCATTTGTATTCTGGGCAACCATGACATCAGCTTGATTGCAGCACACCACGGGCTGCGCAAACCACACAAAAGCCTGAAAACCTTGTTAGAAGCACCTGACTATCCCGAATTGATAACTTGGTTAACGCAACGCCCCCTGCTACACGTGGATACAACCTTAGGGTACGCTATCAGCCATGCAGGTATCCCCCCGCAATGGGATTTGACAACAGCCCAAACCTGCGCTCGCGAAATTGAAAGGGAACTCCGTAGTCCAACCGTTGCTGACTGGCTTGCACACGTCTATGGCGACCAACCGGATACTTGGAATCCAGCAGCTACCAAGCATGATCGCCAGCGTTATATCCTCAATGCCTTTACCCGAATGCGTTATTGTCGCCCGGATGGTAGCCTCGAATTCCAAGCCAAAGGCAACCCCCTTGAACCCCATCAATCCAGCCCACTCATCAGTACGGAACTTATTCCCTGGTTTAAATATCCAACAAAGCAAGCACTGGGCTTGACCGTCTTATTTGGACATTGGTCTACTTTGAGGTACTATAATGACAATTATGTCATTGCGCTGGATACGGGCTGTGTATGGGGCGGTCAACTCAGCGCCATTAGAATCGATACAAAAAACCAACAACTGATTTCCATTCAATGTGACGACTATGGCTGACGAAAAAAAAGACACTGAACCCAGTAATTACGCTGGAACTGTTAAGGTAAATATCCGTGGGCGGGATTATTACGTACACATATCCGCACCTATGCCCATGATGTCACTAGACGATTTACTCAAAGGGCTAGAACGTAACCGCGCCATTATCAAGGCGAGTCAGGAAAAAATGCGGGATACCTTCATCATGGAAGCATTTGAATATGCTGCTCCTTGGCTATTGAACTATGATGGCCCCACACAAGATGCGATTCAAGCACACATCCATATCAATATGTTAGTCCCGCTGATCAACCTCAAAGGAGGCAACGCCAACTTTGAAAAGCCCGAAACCTTCCCTGTCAAACAGCGTGTTGAACTCATGCGCAATGTGGCAGAGAAAAGCGTCTTTATGGATCGGATGCTGCATCAAAACACCATGAGCACCGCGATTACCATGACCTTCATGCTGGTGGTCGTATTAGGCTTGGTACTACTCTAACAAGGCGGATTCAGACTGTTCCTCTGTCAATTGCAAGACCTCCGCCAGAACGGCTTCAATTGCAGGCAAATCGGGAATAAAACACAGTAAATGCGAAGCACGCACCTGACGCGCCACATAGGGGCAACGCTGTACATTACCGCTGTGATCGTCTCGCAAGGTATCGGGCAAAATATCCAGGGTATTCAAGCCCCCCTGAACCCGCAAAGCAATAAACGGTAAACTGGGCAAAGCGGATACCGTATGCAAAATCAGGCACTTGCCCTCGTCAGACTCCCCCGCCTCTTCCTGCATACACAGTGATTCCAATGACACCACTGGAATTTGCCGGTTACGCCACTGCAACCAGCCTTCAACACCCGGATGTTCCGAAGGGGTGAGTTCCCCCCCCGTCACCAATTCCGCCATCAAATTGACCGGTAAAATCAGACTACCCTTATGCAGCCGCACAATCAGGCTTTTAATTGCTGGTTGTTGTACAGGGTTCATGCTGGAACATCCTCCCACTCGTGTGTATTGTCAGCATCGTGTCCGGTGGCTAACACCTCTTGCAAGGCATCCAACAGCACTTCGTTCTGGTAGGGTTTACCGAGGAAGCCCGTAGCGCCCAATGAACCGGCGTGTTCACGGTGTTTTTGTGCCGTGCGCGAACTGATCATGATGACCGGCAAGCGCATCCATTGCGGGTCACGCCGCAAATGCCCCAATAATTCAAAGCCATCCATGCGAGGCATTTCAATATCCAACAACACCACATTCGGCTGGAATTCAGCGATGTGTTCCAACGCCTCCATCCCATCTTTTGCCGTCATGACAGTGTAATCGCGGCTAAGGAGAAATTTTTCCGTCACGCGGCGTACCGTAATAGAATCATCCACCACCAACACCCGTGGTGGCCCGGCAGGTTCTTCAGGTGGGGAAATGTCTACTAAGGCTGGTACATTAGACAAATGCTTATCTGCTAACACTAAACGTGCTAACTCTGCCATATCCGGGACTAGGAATACGCTACCATCAGGGGAGACCGTCGCTGCCGAGTATAAACGGCAACTCTTGAACAAAACTCCCAAGGGTTGCAACACCACTTCGCGCCGCCCACGAATGTGATCAATGATCCATGCAACCGACTGCCCTTGTAACTGGATAAATACCACAGGAAAACGTTCATCAGCAGCAAAAACCTGCTCGACACGTTGCCCCCCTAGTACTTCTGCTAAATGATGCAAGGCGTAAGGCTCCCCTGCAAACATTAACTTCTCACTCTCTTCCTGTAATGCCACCTGAATCTGCTGCCCGGATAGCCGCGCCAACCCCTGCACCCCTGCAATTGGCACCGCATACACCTGCCCTTGCACCTCAACCAATAAGACTGGGTTCACTACCAAGGTGAACGGTAAATGCATAGCAAACTCCGTGCCTTCACCCTGAGTTGAAGTGATTTGCAAGCTCCCCCCCAACGCTTTGAGTTCGGAATGCACCACATCCATGCCGATACCACGCCCGGAAATTTGGCTAATGGTTTCCGCTGTGGAAAAACCAGGGCGCAAAATCAAACGATCCAATTCCGTATCCGGTAGCGTCTGCCCCTCACTGAGAATGCCCATCGCCAGCGCCCGTTTATGCAAACGCTCACGATTCAAACCACGCCCATCATCGCGAAAACGGATCACAATTTCGGCATCATCCCGGCTAATACTCAGGGTGATATTGCCAGTACGGGGTTTGCCCGCCTTTTCCCGCTCTTCTGGTTCTTCCAACCCATGCGATATAGCATTGCGGATCAAATGCTCCAATGGAGCGGTCATGTTTTGCAGCAAGTTACGATCCAACTCGCAATCTTCACCCTGCACTTCCAACGCCACTTGCTTACCCAGTTCGCCTGCCACTTGCCGGGTCAAACGGCGTAAACGTGGAACCAGCATGGTGACTGCAACCAAACGGGTATCCAACAAATCCCGCTGAAGTTTACGGGTTGTGCGCATATCCGCCTGCAATAACTGTTCCCCCTTACGCACTTGTGCGGCTAAGTCGGCTTCCAGATTCACTAAGTCGTTAAGGCTTTCAGCAAGCGAGCGGGAAATACGCTGGATTTCGGCATATTGATCCATTTCCAAGGGGTCAAAATCCGTTGCGTTTGCACTGCTGCTAATCGCTTGCAAACGTTTGCTGCGCCCATCATGGATGCGGGCTTCACTTTCCACTTCCAAGGTGCGAATTTGCTGACGTAAACGTGCCACAGTACGCACCAATTCGTCTACATCCATCCCCATGCTACTGAAATGTTCAGACATGTGTACTTGTTGTACATTGAGTTCTACTACCCGGTCAATCAAATTGTCTACAAACTGTGCAGGCAAGCGAATGGTTTCGTGTGGATTAGTATTCGTAACACTGGATTCGATGGTATCGACTGGTTGTGCAGGCCGTGCGCTGTCCAACACACTAATATCGGGTAAGCTATCAGCTTGCTCCTGTAATAAACGCTCCAGCAAACTGCCCGACTCGCTTTGTGCCGCACGTTGACGCACCCAAGCATCGGCTATAGGAGCAGGCATGGGTTCAATGACAGAGGGCAGGGAAACGGCATCGGGCTGAGGCTCTAACACCACCACCGGTTCAACAGGTACGGCGCTGATTGCCGCCACCTCAACCTGCTTCAGTGCCTCGGTTAGCGTATGCAAACGGTCAACCGCTAGTTGTAAAGCTTCAATATCAGCCTCCGAAACCTGCCCGGTTCCGTGCAGATGGCTTAACAGCGTTTCGGCATCGTGGCTGACATCAGCCAGTTCGGTTAAGTGGGCCATCCGCGCTCCACCTTTGAGGGTGTGGAACTCGCGTTCGAGTTCGCGGATGGTTTCACGCTCTTCGGGCATATCGCGTAGCTGTTGCAGATGGTAGTCGAGCGCCTCAAGCTGTTCGGGAACCTCCTCCCAAAACAACTTCCAAATCATACGGGCTTCCGCTTCCGCTTCCGCTTCCGCTTCCGCTTCCGCTTCCGCTTCCGCTTCCGCTTCCGCTTCGACAACATGATCTGGTTCTGATAATTGCATTGCAAGAGGGGCAATCTCTGGCAAGGCAGATGTAGTTTCGATAAGACTCACAGATGGCAGAAAGTCAAAAATCTCTTCTGCCTCCTCTATCGCTTGGTCAGCATCAACTGTCAGCACTGTTTCAGGCTCAAACGAAATACCCGTCTCAGCCTCCACCTTAGGTTCCGCAGCCACGACTATACCTGGCAACGACTCAACGTCTACCAACAACGCTGGCTGTACGATTGGCGCTGGAGCAGAAAAGTCCCATGTTTCCAAAGGTGTTGCTTCCGGCGGTAACAAAACGGCTTCAGCTTCGGCAATTATCTGCTCAACACGCGCATCTTTCTGTTGTGCATTCAGAAAAAAATTTAGTCGGGCGCGTAATTCCTCAACTGCTTTGCCTATCTGTATGGAAACCCGATCATCTGCCTTTAACTGTCCACTCAGTACATGATTCAACAGGTCTTCGTGAATCCAAGCAAAATCGCCCAACGCAAACGCACCCGCCATACGTCCGCTACCTTTCAGGGTGTGAAAGGCTCGACGAATCTCAACCAAAGCATCACGATTAGTACGTGCTTGATCCCAATGTGGGTAGAGTGTCAGCAGATTCTCACTGATTTCAGTCACTTCTTCACTGAAAATCTCGAAGATATCCTCCCCCAATGTTTCACGCAAACAGGGGGAGGCAGGAGGGATCGGTGTTAGGCTGGGGTTAATGCTGGTTGAATCGGCATCCGTAAGCGCTGAAGTAAAGTCGAGGGTGTGAGCTGTTTCGCTTTTTTTTTTGCCTCAACATCGGCTTCCAGCTCTGCCAAATCGACTTCACCTAGCAGATTCAGATCACTCGAATGATCCAGTTCCCGCAGTTTAGCAAAGCCTGTTGGCAGTAACGACAAGTAGTCTTCCTGATGCAAGCGTGCCGAAACCGATGCTTCAAACAAGGTTAAAACATCTGCAAATGTGGATAACTCATCCTGTGATGGCTCACGCTGGTTCGCCAACAGATCTTCACGCACATAGCGCAAAGCCGTATCGACTAACGGTAACAATTCACTCGTGCCTGCAATCGTCAACGCCCCACTGATATTTTCCAGTGAAGTAGCCACCTCTTCTAAGCACACAAACGCCCAACCCTCTTTATAAAACGCCACCATCCGTGACTGCGCTTTACTCAACTCGGTAAGGGTCGTGCGTAATAGGCTGCGTTCATCCGAAGGATCGGTAAGACTATTACCGACCTCCTCACTGAAAATAGTCTCCGTCAGGTCATGCCCCGTTTCCGCATACTCGACCAAGACTTTTTCCAAACGTGCATAGTGCGTACTGATCTGCAAGATGGATTCTAAGTCCTGCACTTTATCGCCGGACAATCTGCCTTTTAATTCCGTTACCCATTCACTGGTAAACCCGGCAGCTCGTGATAAACCCAGCATAGTCAACGTACTGGCCAGACTTTCTGTTCTGTCAATCAATTTAGCTAACAGTTCAGGTTGACGTTCCTGATCCTGCATAGCATCTAAAACACCCTGCAAGCTACGTAGCTCTTCTGTAACCGACGAAGCAACCGCCCGCCACATATCACGCCCTGGAGTGGTGTAGTAATGACGCAACTCATCCAGAGTTTCACCTTGAGGAAGATACAGATCCAAGTGGTAAGCTGCTTTCACTTTATCGGTAATGACAGCGCCATTCTCCGCCAACCCAATGTAATACAGAAGGTTTTTAATCAGCTCATCGGACAAGCTTTGCTCGTAACGTGCTTCACCCTGTTCAGCAAAATGACGGATTTCACGCTCTAGCCGCCCCATCAACATTTTGACGGCAACCCCTTGCTCCAAACGCCCATGTTCGAGTGCATCAGCTAAACCAGAAGCAATCCACCACAGTGAACGCAAGCGTCGGGTGTGGTTGAGCTTGATCATATTATCGGTAACTTTGCCTGCTGCTTGTAACATGCGTTCGGGTTGCTCATTACGGAACCAGCCCAATAGCGCTTTTTGCAAGAAAAACCGCAACTTACTGCTAACCTGCTGCAATTTCTCTAACGGGAGCGCAACATACTCACTCGTACCGATCAGTTCATCGCTGGCATGACCATCTTCTGGCAAAAAGATCAAATGCTCAGATAACAGTTCCGCATCACGCGCTGCCCGCAGATTATTCAATGTCGGCAACACAATCACCGGCAAATCGGCATAACCTTCCTGTAAATGCTTGAGGTATTCCGATAATTGCAGCAAACCTTCTGCAACCGCCTCCTGTGCTGCACGCAGATTTCCTACCCGATCCTGAATCAAAGCATCTAACAACAACAAAATTTCCCGGCTGAGCATACTGACACCACTGGCATCCAGTATCTCTAACACCCCATTCAAGTGGCGGCAGGTTTCACGGCTACTACTGAGTTCACTCTTGTCAGCCGAATCAATATAGCGCCCGAAGGACTGCCGGGCTTGCTCAATTGCCAGCTCAGTGTCCTTGACGATCCACCCAAGACGGCTAGCCAAACTTGATTTATCCGAAATCATATTGCACCTGTGATTATTGTTTTTCTTCGGCCAGATTGAAACCGGCAATAGCACCACGCAAATCAGCCGCCGTCGTGTTCAAATCAGTGACCAAATCTCTGGTCTCTTCACTGTAACGTGCCGTTTGCTGAGTGATTTCCTGAATCGCACTCATGGTATCAACCACCTGACCTGCCATGTTAGCTTGTTTGCCTGCTGCCTCTGAAATATTACCGATAAGACGTGCCAAACCCACGGTCACGTCTTCGACTTCATCCAGCGCAGCACCTGCCGATTCAGCATTCCGCGCTCCGTCAACCACCTTAGCCGTGGTTTCCTCCATCGAAGCCATGACTTCACTGGTATCAGCCTGCATGGTACGAATCAGCACATCAATCTTGCGTGAAGCTTCTGCCGCTTGCTGCGCCAATTGTTGCATCTCATCTGCCAAACGCCTGAAACCCGCATTGCCATGCGTACTCCCGCTCATGGCCTGGCTGGAGCTAGTCTGAATAGAGGCATTTAAAGCTAAAATATTCGTCTGTTCGGCAATATCATTCATCAAGCGAACAATGTCCCCGACTTCCTGCGAACTTTCGCCTAAACGTTTGAGCCGCTTGGAGGTTGCCTGAATTTTTTCACGAATAGCGCCCATGTCAGCAATCGTTGCCCGCACGGTATGCGCTCCCGTCTGCGCAATATCCAGTGACTTACGTGCAACCTCCGTCGAGCTGGAGGCATTACGTGACACTTTCTGAATAGACTTCGTCATAGTAGCAATAGCGGAGGTGACTACAGCAATCTCTTGAGCTTGCCGGGAAGTCGACCCAGCCAAACTATTAATACGCTTTTCTGCGTCCTGAGCAAACCCTGTTAGACGATGCGAGGTCATATCCACTCGTACTACCAATCCCTGCAAAGCATCCACTGCATAGTTCACTGCATCCGCAATCGCCCCCGTTACATCCTCTGTTACTGTCGCTCGCATCGTCAAATCGCCGTCTGCGAGGGAACTCATCTCATCTAACAAGCGTAATACCGCCTGTTGCTGCTGACGTGCCTTACCGACTGACTGAGTTTGCATCTGCCGCCGCATGTACAACAGCAGGATGCCCATACCCACCAGTAACAGCAGCAATATCACCACCACCACCTGATAAGCGAACAGACTCATACCCGAATCTCCCCGCTCTCCAGCGCTGCAACCAACTGGATCGCCTCAAGAACGGCTACCGGCTGATCATCCAACAACAACCATTGCCGGGTGAAACGTCGCCAGTCATCATTCAACTGTAGCGGTGCATCACACACTGGTGTATCAGACCAAATATGTCTCACCCCTTCAAAGCTACCGGCTTGTAATCCAAACCATTCTTGTCTGCCACGCACCACAAAAGCCCGCCCAGAAACGGCTGCACGATCTTTTCCTAATAACAAAGCAGCCAGATCCACTAGCGTAACCAGTTGCGCCCGACAATAGATCACACCATTGACCCAGCGCGGTACACCGCGTACCCCTGCAACACTGGACGGCATCACCACTTCTTCCACTTGTTCACAAGGAATCAGGCAAACGCTATCCCCCACATGGATTTGAAAGCCAGACCATTCCTGTAATTCTTGCGCATCATGCTGGCGAGAGCGGCGTTTTTTCTCACGTAACAACGCCAACCCTGCTAATAGCTCGTAAGGGTTAGCCATGTCTTCCCGCCTTAGTTGCAAACTGGGTAAGCGTTTCCAGTAACACTTTGGGTTCTACCGGCTTAGTCAGATAGGCTTTGGCACCTTGACGCAATGCCCACACGCGGTCAGTCTCTCCAGACTTAGAACTGCATACTACAATGGGGATATGAGACGTTTCCTTTGCACGGGTCAATTCGCGAGTAGCCTGAAAACCATTCAGGAGAGGCATGACAACATCCATTAAAATAATATCTGGCTGACGCGCTTTAGCCACCTCGATTCCTTCCTGACCATTACAGGCAACACTAACCCTGTAGCCTTTTTTTTCCAGCAATGCCGTAAAAATACGGGAATCAGTCAGAGAATCATCGATGATTAATACGTGTAGCCCAGACATAACATCCCCTTACTCGTCAATTAGATCAATAAAGGGAGCTGCGGGTGCTTCTGGGACATTTGGCAATTTCACATGAGTATAAATAGCAGCCAACAAATCATCCTTAGTAAACGGTTTTGTCAAGTACTTATCAGAACCCGCTAAACGCCCGCGTGCCATATCAAAAATACTGTCTTTACTAGACAATAAGATAACTGGCGTATCACGGTACTGCCGGTTAGCTTTAATTAATGCACAGGTTTGATAGCCATCTAAACGTGGCATCATAATATCAACGAAAATGACATCCGGTTTAAAGGAGGCAATTTTTGACAGGGACTCAAAACCATCACCAGCAGTGACTACCCAACACCCCTGCTCACTGAGTAATACCTCAGCCGTGCGCAGAATGGTCTTGCTGTCATCCACTACCACGACTTTTAAGCCGGTCAGGTCGCGTTCAAGCGTATTATTTAGGGTATCAGGCATATTCACACTTTAACCTAGTTCGTTGTTTTTCTAATTATTACAGACTAACCGACTTACCTGGCAAGCCTGAGCTTACAGAAGGTCTTTATGCAGTGACGGGTAACGCCGACACTTTTTATATACAACCTAGTTTACCCAACACCTGATGCGAATACCCAAGCCTTTCAGACAAAGTGTCATGCCGCTTGGGGGTAATAATCCCCCCCAACTAACGTTACATGGGTAATTTCAGGGGCACAATTACGGCGAATCGGCAGCCCCGTCGACCCAATCCCCCGACTGGTGTAGACCCAGGACTCATTGACCCGATACAGCCCCTGCACGTATTTACGCCCTAGGTAAGGCCGAATAAACGGCTTGCCCGGTTTGATTTGCACCTGTCCACCGTGGGTATGCCCGGATAGTTGCAACGAAATCCTAGTATCATCGGCATACCAATCCAGCATATCGGGTTCATGTGCCAATAATACGACCGGTTTATTACCCCGTAACTTGTCCAGTGTCGCCTTTATATCAGGTTTTCCCAACCAGCCATCATCAATACCTGCGAGGTGGAATACCCCGCCACTGTGTTGAATATCCAGCCCATCATTACGCAAAACCGGAATACCATGCTTAGCAAAGGTTTCCTCAATCAGAACCGGATCCGTCTTAATGTCATGGTTCCCCATCACCGCAAACACCCCATAGCGGGCATTTAAACCCGCTAATACCGGAACCAAATCCAGAATATCCTCACCATCGTGCCACACGTAATCACCAGTCAGCACCACCAAATCCGGCTTAAGGGCGTTGGTTTTTTCCACCGCCCGTTGAATATGCTCGACCTGGGTATAAGGGCGCAAGTGCATATCAGTGAGTTGCACAATCGTGAAACCTTCCAAAGCCAACGGCAGATTTTTTACGGGAATTTCGACAAACTCTTCCACCAGCCAGCGAATTTCATTCGTCCGCTCGGCGTGGCGATCATCGTGGAAATAGCTCAAACGCCCAATACGATTGAGTACCCGTTGGGGAGCCATTGTCGCTGTTTTCAACATGGTGACAGCCTCTAGTTACATACCAAAACGGAAAGCCTCCGTCTGCGTAATGCCGGATTCGCGAACACCCTTTAGTGCCGTTGCGTAAGCGCAGAGAATTCCCCCGGCATAGGCAATACGGTCACGGAAATAGCTATCCGCCTCCGGCTTATTTTGTGCAGCGTCCTCATTAAGGACAGATTCCACATTACGCACAATAATGTGTTCGGGGATATAGCAAATACGGTTATTTTTGTAACTGCTCATTCGCAATTCAGCGACAGGATATGCGCCCCCATCGGATGAAGAAACAGTCACAATCAAGGCCGGTTTATGTGCTAATTCACCTGCTCCCCACAGCAGAAAGAAATTCTTTAGCCCCGCAGGTACTTGACCATGCCATTCCGGTGCAATGATGACGAAACCATCACTGGATGCTAGTTTTTCTGATAAAGGGTTAAGTAATGCCTGCCACTTGGCCTCACCATTCCAAATACCCTCATCCCATAATGGTAGCGGGTTGCCTGCCAGGGAAAATACTTCCGTCGCATCTGCCTGTTTATTATCTAGCAAAGACTCCGCAATGTAATGTGCTACTTTCTCACTTTGCGAGTTTTCACGGTGGCTACCACTGATAACCATAATTTTCATGACGCTTTCTCCAAGTAAAAAGCCGGGGTATACCCGGCTTTTTACTGACTGTCCAATAACCTTCGGAAATCAGATAAACAGACAGATGTCGGATTCACCCGCGAATTCAAAGAACATCGCAGCACCTGCGTATTCAACGCCGTCGATGAAGTCCTTGGTTTCCATCTCGAACAGGTCAACGGTCATCTGGCAAGCGATAAATTTGACATCAGCTTCCTGACACAGTTCACGCAATTCAGCCAAGTCAGCCACACCCTTGTCCGCCATTTTCTTTTTCATCATGGAGGTCATCATGCCTTGCATCCCTGGCAGTGCCTGTAACAAAACTGGCATTGGCATTGGCATTGGCATACCGGGGTTACCTAAAGAAGTTACTTGCAGATTTAAGTCTTTCTTCAACAACTGCAAACCGTAGAATGTGAAGAAAACTTGTACGTCATAACCGAGGGCGGCTGCGGTGGATGCCAGAATGAACGGAGGGTAGCCCCAATCGAGGGTACCTTTAGTTGCGATGATAGCCAGCTTTTTCATGCTTGATGTCTCATGGGTAAAGTATAACTCACGGGTCAATAAGACCCACCTCTCTCAAATACCAGAATCACTATAACAGAATTCTCTAATTTAGGCAGCGTTTGGTAACACAACCTTCATACCTGATTGATACCACGAAATAATCCCACCACGCAGATTTACCGCCTCTATGCCGGTATTCTGTGCTAAAAACATGCAGGCTTGTGCTGAACGCGCCCCGCTGCGGCAATAAAACACGATGGTTTCATCTTTCGGCAGATCGTTCATCCGTAATGGCAGGGTATGCAAGGGCATGAATTCAGATCCTTCAATAATACCCTGAGCTACTTCCGAAGCGGAACGCACGTCAATTAAGTGGACTTTTTCACCTGAATCCAGCATTTTTTTCAAACCGGCGGCGTCAACCTCACGAATTCCAAACATAAACGACCCTACATCCAAAGAAATATTAAAACTTTCTTATATTCTAATGAAGATGGATACAGTGTCAAGTTATGTAGAAAAAATTGCTGTCATGGAGGCGCACCTAAGCGTGCAATCACTTGCTCTGGCGTAATCTTTTGTAAGCAGTCCAAATGCCCTAAAGGGCATTCACGTTTGAAACAAGGGCTGCATTCCAAACCCAGATAAACGATTTGCGCCTTGTCACTCAAGGGTGGTGTGTACATTGGGTCAGAAGAACCGTACACAGCAATCACGGGTGTACCCACCGCAGCAGCAACATGCATCAAACCAGAATCATTACTAACAACCTGATCCGCTTGCGCCAATACCCCTAGCACTTCACGAATACTGGTTTTGCCCGCAAGGTCTTGGCAGGCTGCGGGCAAATTTACAGCATTAGCGATTTGCGCAGTAACCGGAGCATCCTTGTCAGAACCCAGTAAAACAACTTGCCCACCTTGGGCAATATAGTATTTGGCAACAGCAGCAAAATAATCAGCAGGCCAGCGTTTCGCACCACCGTATTCCGCACCTGGGCAAAGCGCAAGTATTGGAGCAGTCGATACAGTAGCAGAGGCATGTGCAACGACCAAGTGAGGAGGCTGTATGTCAGGTGGCAGATTGGTATCAGCGGGCAAACCCAATGCCACAAAACGCTGCACCGTCATCGTTAACACCGATTTATCCAGCCGCCGAATGTCGTTCAACAACCAGTAACGCAGTTCCCCCTTGAACCCCGTGCGCACCGGAATGTTTGCCCAAAACGGTACGAGTGCTGCTTTGAATGACCCCGGCAACACAATAGCCCAATCATACCCATCCGCCCGCAAAGCTTTGCCGAGTTGGTAACGTTTTCCCAAGGCTAACTCACCGTGCTGTAACGGCATTTCAATGGCAGTACAGACTTCGGGCATTGCCGCTAAAATCGACTTGCTCCACGCAGGAGCAAGCACATCAATCTGCAAATCGGGGAAACGGTTTTTCAACACCATGAACAGGCTTTGTGCCATCACCATATCACCGACCCACGAAGGGCCAACGATCAGGCAACGTTTAGGGAAAAACGCCATTGTGTCAGTCGATCAAACGGTAAAGTGTACCGCAATAAGGGCAACGGGCAGTCTTGTCGCCACTGTATTCAATCGCCAA